>DASXTK010000462.1:0-12357 GCA_036505485.1 Acidimicrobiales bacterium | reverse complement strand
CATCGAGAAAGCCGAACCGCCATTCTCCGAGCCCTGGTCCACCTGGACACCCAACCCCACCTGGAGGATCCCCACCCTCCTCGATGGCTGGGACGATCCACTGCTTTAGTGGCGGGGGGTGAAGCGGATGGGCATGTGTTTTATGCCGTTTACGAAGTCGGAGCGGAGACGGCTGACGGGACCCGCGAGCTCGACCTCGTCGAGGCGTTCGACCAGCTGGCGCATGATCGCCCGGATCTGGCTCTTGGCCAGGTTGGCGCCCAGGCAGTAGTGGACACCGCCGCCGCCGAAGGTCAGGTGGTCGTTGGGGGTCCGGCCCACGTCGAACCGGAACGGATCGACGAACACGTCCTCGTCCCGGTTGGCCGACATGTAGTACATGACCACCTTGTCGCCCTCGGCGACGGGCTGGCCCCGCAGCTCGGTGTCCCGGGTGGCGGTGCGGCGGAAGTTGTGGATCGACGTGCCCCAGCGCAGCATCTCGTCGACCGCGGTGGCCCAGAGATCCGGATCCTGGCGCAGCCGTGCCACCTCGCCGGGGTTGTCGATGAGCGCCAACATGGCGTGGTTGGTGAGGTTCCGGGTGGTCTCGTTGCCGGCCACGACCAAGGTGACGAAGAACAGGTTGAGCTCGAAGTTGTCGAGCTGCTCGCCGTCGATCTCGGCCTGCACCAGCGCCGACATGAGATCGTCCCGCGGGTTGGCCCGCCGCTCGGCCGCCACCTGGTCGCAGTACAGGAAGATCTCGGTGGCCGCGGCCTCGCCGGCCTCGAACTCGGGGTCGTCGAAGGCGATCATCTGGTTGGACAGCTCGAACATCCGGTCCCAGTCGGCCTCCGGCAGGCCGATCATCTCGCAGATCATCTCCAGCGGCAGCTTGGACGCGATGTCCTCGACGAAGTCGCACTCGCCCCGCTCGATGACGTCGTCGACGATGCGCTTGGCCCGCTGCTCGATGGTGTCGATGAGCTGGCCCACGACCCGGGGGGTGAAGCCCCGGCTGACCAGCCGGCGGTAGCGGTTGTGCTTGGGCGGATCCATGTTGAGGATCGACAGCCGCATCGACGCCAGCGACTCCTCGGTCTGGTCGTCGATGAACGTGCTGCCCCGCTCGGACGAGAACGTGGCGGTGTCGCGGCTGACCGCGACGACGTCGGCGTGCCGGGTCAGGGCCCAGAACCCCGGGCCGTCGGGTTCGGGATGGCGGAACACCGGCGCCTCGCGCCGCAACAGCGTGAACGCCTCGTGGGGGACACCTTGGGCCCACGCATCTTCGAGCAGGTCGATGTGGCTGAGCTGCATGTCTATTCCCCCTTCAGGAGCGCCTTCAGCGAGGCGACAGCGGTCGGTTCATCGACCGACGACGGGTCGAGGCGGTGGGTCATCTCCAGGCCGAGCAACAGCGCCACGACCGCGGCGGCCATGCGCCGGGGCTCGAGCGACGGTCGGATCAGACCCTCGCTCTCCCACAGGGCCAGGGCTCCAGCGAGCAGCTCGTACTCGGCGCGGTAGCGCTCGCTCAGCTGTTCCCGGGCGATGTCGTGGCCTGGCCGGGTCGCCCACACCCACAGCTCGTGTTCCAAACGCAGCCAGTCCCGTTCGCCGTCGGGCGATGCGATGAAGTTGCGCCACAGCACGACCAGCCGGGCGTCGAGGGTGTCGGCGGTGACCATCTGCTTGCCGATGCGATCAGCCACCGCCTGCTTGAGCTGGTCGAGGAGCTCGAGGATCAGGGCGTCCTTGCTGCCGAACTGGCCGTAGAGCGACCCCGACGTGCGCTCGGCCAGGCCGCTGATGGCATCGACGGTTGCTCCTTCGATGCCGTGTCGGGCGATGACCTCAGCCGCGGCGTGCAACAGGCGGGCGCGGGTCTCCACGCTGCGCTCCTGCCGTGCCCGGGTTCTTGCCACGGCGGCAGCATAGGCCAAACCGTAACGCTCGCTACGGATAACTCCCGGAGGCCAGAGGCCATCAAGGCCTCGTTCACAATCAATGGCTCAATAATGAGCGTCACTAAAGAAACGACAAAGGCGTCTAGTCACATTGTGAGAAGAGACTAGAAGTCGTCTTATATCGGTAGATGGGCTTCCGTTGCGCGCGCAAGCCGTGTTATATCCAATGTCCGGGTTACGGGGGGTAAATCAACACACGAGGGGGGATATCTCGTGGAGCATCGCGCCCGCATTGCGTGGCACCCGGTTCGGAGCATATTCGGACTGGGGCCCGCCTATGTCCCGTTGCATGCCACTCAACGTGGGACTTCGACGCTGCGTGACGAGGTTCGCAGCTACTATGCCGATCGCACCGGGTGGATGAGCTTGGCTCTATGCAGCGTTGTAATGGCATACGGTGGGGGTGCCGTGTTGTTCTGGTTCCATTCGTACTATCTGGGTGAAGGCGGTCCCGCGATCAGCCCGTGGGTACATTGGTTGCTCGATTCCACCGCCGGATTTGTTGGGCTCACACCAGTCATTGCCTTCGCTCTACCACTATCACGATGGGTGGCTGGCCGCATGACCCTGCGCATAATTCACCCCATCCGGGACGCCCTGATCGGCGGGAGCATCCTCGGCCTGGTCACCGGTCCCGCACCGCTGATGCACGACAAGCTCGTCGGGCGTGGCACCTGGGTCGCCGCCCAGGTCACCCACACCCTCGGCCACGGTCATCACGCGACCGGGCAACCGCAGCAGCTTTCGACCATGCTGCGGATCATCCAGCAGGTCGGCGCCGGCATCCCGATCTATGTGGCCTTGCTCTGGATCAGCCTGGTGTTGATCGGCATGATCCAGCGGATCCCGGCCGCGGGTTCGTAGCGAGCGGGACACCGATGTTGGCGTCGGCCGAGGTGAGCCAGCAATGGGTGGCTGGCTCGGACGGCGCCCGCTTCTGGACCGTCACCCAGGGCCGAGGTGAGCTGCTCGTGTTGTGCCACGGGGGTCCCGGGCTGTGGGACGGCCTGGGACCAGTGGCCGCCATGGTCGACGATCTCGTCCGGGTCGTCCGCTGGGATCAGCGGGGCTGCGGGCGGTCGAGTGGCACCGGACCGCACACCGTGGCTCGCCTCGTCGACGACCTCGACGCCATCCGCGCCACCGTCGGGGCGGACACCCTGGTGGTCGGCGGGCACTCGTGGGGCGCCAGCCTGGCCTTGGCCTACGCGTGCACCCACCCGGGACGGATCAGGGGCCTGCTCTACCTCTGCGGAACCGGCATCGGCCAGGACTGGCACAGCGCCTATCACGAGGAGGCGGACCGCCGTCGTTCGTTGGCCGAGCGCCTGCGGCTGACCGACCTGGAGCTCCGGCAGCGAACCGCGGCGGAGGAGCACGAGTTCCGGGTCCTGACCTGGAGCCCGGATTTCGCTCGGAGAGCCACCGCCGCCGAGCTGGCCGCGTCGTTGGATGGCCCGTTCCCGATCAACATGGAGGCGAACCGGCAGCTGGGAGCTGAGACGAACGGCTGGGTCGAGGCCGAGCTGGCCGAGCGGTGTCGCTGGGTCGACGCTCCGGCGGTCCTCCTCCACGGCCAGCACGACCCTCGGCCGGTCTGGGCTATCAAATCGCTGGTGGATGCCCTGCCCAGTGCCAGCATCGACGTGATCCAGGACGCCGGTCACCATCCTTGGCTCGAAGCCCCCATCACTCTCAGATCGAGCATCCGGGCGTTCCTGTCCGGGGTGGCGTGAGCCACTGAGGGTTGGAGCTGCCAGGCTGCGGGGCATGAGCAGCTCCGAGTCGAGCCCCGTCGCCCGATTGCGGCGGGAGCCGCCACGGTTCCGTCAGGTGGCGGTGCGTCGAGTGGAGCACCGCGGCCCCCGCCTGGTGCGCGTCACGTTCGCTGGTCCGGAGCTCGAGGGCCTCACCGTGGAGGATCCGGCTGCGAGCGTGCGCCTGCTGCTCCCGTCGCCCGGGGTTGATGATCTGGTCATGCCTACCTGGAACGGCAACGAGTTCCTGTTGTCCGACGGACGGCGGCCGACGCTGCGGACCTTCACCCCCCGTCGGGTGGACTCCGAGAGCCGCGAGCTCGACCTGGAGATCGTGGTCCACGGGGGCGGGGCGGCCTCCACTTGGGCCGAGAAGGCTGGGCCGGGCACGGCCGCGGCCATCTCCGGGCCGGGTCGCGGCTACGCCATCGACCCGGGGGCGCCGGGCTGGCTCCTGGCCGGCGACGAGACCGCGATCGCCGCGATCAGCCAGCTGCTCGAGGCCTTGCCCGACGACAAGCCGGTGCAGGTGCATGTCGAGATCGCCCATCCGGACGGACAGTTGGAGCTGCCCCTTCACGGGAACGCCACCGTCGAGTGGCACCAGCTGCCCGACGGAGCCCCTCCTGGCGATGCGCTGGTCACCGCCGTGCGCCAGGCCGACATCCCGGAGGGCACGAAGGTCTGGGCCGCCGGTGAGGCCGCCGCGGTCCAGCGCATCCGCCGCCATCTGTTCGAGGAACGGGGCATGGCGCGGACCCTGACGTCGGTCCGCGGCTACTGGAAGCACGGTCGGACCGGTGACGCCGATCAACCGTAGGTGACGGAGACGATCTGGGACGTCCGTCGCGGGTACGGGGCTAGGGCGTGTCCTGTGAATCCGGTGTGCGGATCTCCGAGCCAGGGGCGTCGCTCGGCGTGCCGGGACGACGCAGGAACCCACCAGCGGTTTCAAGTCGGCACGGTGCGGCGAGCGGCGTCATCTGGCCGGAGAGGCGTGCGCCATGATTCGCAGGACACGCCCTAGTCGGGTTCGGGGCCCAGGTGTTCTGCGGCTACTCGTTTGGGGACGACCATGCGCCAGGCGTCGAGGACGAGCTCCCGCATCTCGTCGTGGTCGATGGCGGCGAGGCGGACGACCACCCAGTGGTAGCGCTGGTCCCGGGGCTTGGGCATCAGGAACTTGTCAGGCTCGGACTCGATGAGCGCCTGGCGTTCCTCCTTGGGGAACGCGAACCCCATGAGCGTCTCGTCCCGGGCGAAGGCCAGGTAGACGATGCGTCCGACCCGGAACTTCACCCGATCCCGCACCAGCGCCTCGGTGGTGCGGGGCAGGCTCAGGGCCAATGCCCGCACATCGTCGATGGTGACAGCACCCATCGAGGCCAGGACCAGCTCGAACATCAGCTCATGGCGGATGGGTACTCCGTGAGCATCAGCGAGCGGAATCGTCGGCTTCACCTGCCGCGAGACGGCTACCCCGTCACGGACCAGCGACGCCAGGTCCATGCCCCACCGTTGGTAGAAGTCGATGGCCCGGACGTTGTTGTTGGTCGTCGACAGCCACAGTCGCCGGAGTCCCAGGACCCGGGCCCGCGCTAGAGCCGCGTCCATCAGCGCCCGTCCGGCTCCCCGGCCCTCGGGCCAGGCGTGGATGGTGACGACCTCCATCTCCTCGTCCCGCACGGCGTAGGTGAGCAGGCCGACCCGAGCCTCCTCGTCGTCGACGGCCACGAACCCCGGCAACTCCGCGGCTTCCACCAGCGCACCACCCCGAGCCACGGTGGTCTCGCCCCAGGCCCGCCGCAGCTCCTCTTCCTTCCACGCCCGATCGTCGTCGGTGAGCGCCCGTACCTGCATATCGCCCATCCTGGCGTGGCAAAGGATGCGTTGCGTAGCCGTCAGGGAATCAGGCCCAAGCGCTGGCCGTTGGGCGCGGCCGGATGGTCCAGACCCGCGGGCCCCTTGGCGAACTCGGTCATGACGTTGCCCATCATCTGGCGGAGCTGGCACGGCCAGTTGGCGGCGGTGAGATCGGCGGGACCGCACAACGGGCCGAGGCGAGGTTCGAAGCCGACCGTGCCCACGCTCAGGACCCCGGCCCCGCTGGGCGCGGTGTAGTAGGTCATGTCCGACCAGCTCGGTCCGCCGTCGCAGACCAGCGGTGAGTGGGCCAGCACCTGGATGTTCGGTGGGGTCGGCGCCCCCGGCAGGATGCGGTCGTACTCCTGCATGACCACGCCGGGCCAAGCTTGACCGCTCACCACGTTGGTCCCGGCGAACATCCAGGCGGTGCCGTCGAGGATCACCATGTCGGCCCGCAGTCCGGGTTCGTCGCACTCGTAGGAGGTACCGACCAGGGCGCTCTCGGGCCGGACCACCGGAGGATCCCGCCACAGGGTGGTCACGTGCTCGGGGTCGACACCGTTCAGTGGATCGTTCTGGGCGTACAGGTAGCTGACCTGGTGGCGGCTCGGTCCCAGGATCGACGGTTCGAAGCGGATCCGTCGGTACACCGCGTTGGCGCCGAGGAACAGCAGGTTGACGCCGCTGTCCCGGGCCGCCTCCAGCCCGCCGCGCATCTCCGGCGAGTTGTACTCGTCGTGGAACCCGGAGATCACCACCCGGTGGTTCCGCAGCAGCTCGGGATGCTCGTGCTCGTCGACGCCGGTGGTGTAGGTGACGTCGAGCCCCAGCGACTCGACCATCTGCGCCACGTTGTGGGTGTCCCCATAGACCTGGGACCGCATCCACTGGATGTCCAACGGCCGGTCGTAGCTCACGATGGCGGACTGGCCGGCGGCGACGCTGTAGTAGCTGTGCCCACCCCAGGGGTTGTAGGCCTGCAGGGTGGTGACCGAGCTGACCACCAGCACGTCGCTGTGGCGGCCGTCGTCCCGGACCACGAAGGGCACGTAGGAGGACGCGGTGCCGTCCGACGGCACCAGCTTGAACAGGTACTGGCCCGACGGCCACGCCTCTCCGATGGCCAGGCTCAGCGACGGCGCCCAGATCGAGCAGTCGACCATCAGGACCGCCGGGTTGACGGGACACGGGGGCTGCACGATCCCCGGCCGGACTCCGGACGCCCAGATCTGCCGGGCCCCGGCGCCCCCGTAGTAGCCGAGGCGGTAGGCGATGGCCTGGTAGGTCGGAGCGCGGCTGGTGATGAACAGACGCACGGTGTCGCCGCGCTGGCCGCTGACCCGGTCGGCGAAGCCCTCGGCTCCCGGGACCCCGGTCTCGGTCGGCGGAACCTTCCACTCGGGGTTGCCGGGCTTGGCGTTCTCGGCCCGGGTGAGCGCCGCTCCGCCCGAGACGGGTACCGCCGGCAGGGCCATGACCGCGGCGGTGGCGGAGGCAGTTTCGGTGGCCACTGCGGGCGTCGCTGTGGCGGCCTCAGGTGATGGCGAAGGTCCGGCCGGGGCCGGCAGGGCGGCCTCCGGACCTGCGGCTTGCTCGAACGGCGAGGTGTCGTCGTCGATGACGATCCAGGTGGCGACAGCGATGATGCAGGCCACGACCGCCAGCCCGAGCAGGCGTCGGCGTCCCCGGCGGCGCCTGGTGCTGCGCCGTTGGCGCCGCGGCTTGCGCGGACGCAGATGGAGTGCGGCGTCCGAGCGGTCCGCCCGGTCGTCGAGGTACGGGATCGAGGACGGCGTGTCCACGCCCGGCCACAACCGCGCGCCGGCGAGCGGCGGCGTCGGGGCCTCACATTCGCCGCCCCGACCCGGGGCGTCGCGGACTGGCACTGTCTTCTCCGTGGCGCCCGCGCACTTGGTCTGGGGCCGGCCGGGAAGATAACACCGGTCTTCCGATTTGTGGGGAAACCTCCGCGCGGAGGGTGCTCAACCACTCACGACGCGTCATCTAGCGTGCGACCGCGTGCGACCCGCGAGCACGCAGAAGCTGACATCGAGATGGGGGCTGTTCGTCCAGATCTGGGCCGTTCTCGCGTCGTTGATGTCGACTCCTGCGGCGGTGGTCGCCGAGGAATCGCCCGACGATCTGGGTTTGGATTCGGACTCCGGCTCCGATTCCGAGGCCGCACCGTTGCGGGTGTGCGTGTCTCCTGACGGGACCGTCGAGGTTGCTGCGAGTTCCGACGACAGCACCGACGACGCCAGCGACGCGGACGACGGCGGCGATGACAGTGGCGATGGCGGGGACACGGGGGCGGACGGACCCTGTCCCGACGGCTCCACCTTGATGGAGCTGCCGTGCGACCTCGCGGTCGGGCCCGCCCGACCCGAGGGTCCCAAGACCTTGTCGGACCGCGGGGTCCGGGTGCCGGTGTTCGCCGCGGTGGAGTGCGTGCCGGTTCGGATGACCCGGGGCAAGGATGGGGAGGATGGGGAGGATGGCAAGGACGGCGAAGACGGCAAGGACGGAGCTCCGGGACCGACCGGTCCTTCCGGACCAACCGGTGCCATGGGTCCCGCCGGGCCCATCGGGCCGAGTGGACCCGCCGGGCGCACCCCCGCGGTCACCGTGGCCACCGCCACCGTCCCCCTGGTCAGCGGTCAGGTGGCCGAAGCCACCGCCACCTGCCCCCCGGACGCCACCGTGAGCGGGGGAGGCTTTGACCCCGGTGACGTCGTCGTCTCGGTCCTCAAGTCCCATGCCTCGACGATCGGCCCGGGTGGCGCCTGGACCGTCCGAGTCACCGTTGCCCCCGGCCCCAACGGCGAGATGACGGTCCAAGCCATGTGCCTTGGCTAGCCGGCGGTGTGGGTGGGGTCTTGGTTCTCGGTGGGGTCGGCGGGGGAGGCTCGTCGGGGTTGGCCGGGGTCGGGACGGCGGTGGCGATGGCCTGGACGAGCTCGGGGTTGAGCCGGGCCGCCTCGGCCAGCTCGGTGGCGGCCTCGGTCGTCCGGCCCACCTGCTGAAGCAGTAGCGCCAGGTTGAGGTGAGCCTCGGCGCTGTGCGGATCCAGGGTCTTCACCCGCTCGTACAGGTCGATGGCCTCGTCGGGGGCGCCGGAGCCGGTCCGCAGCAGGGCCAGGTTGAACAGCGCCGGCACGAACCCGGGGTCGATCACGACGGCCCGGCGGTAGTGCAGCTCGGCCAGGGAGTCCCGCCCCTCGGCCTCCTCCACCAAACCCAGGTTGTAGTGCCCGTACTTGTTCTTGGGCTCGAGCTCGATGACGTCCCGGTACAGCCGCCGGGCTTTGTGCAGATGCCCGTCGTTCTGGGCCCGCAGCCCTCGTTCCAGCAGCTTGTCGGCGGTCGGGGAGTTGGCGTCGTGGGAACAGGCGGCCGCCAGCGGGACCACCAGAGCCAGCAGCGCCACCCATCTCGCCGGGTTCCAGACCATGCGTGGACGGTAGTGTCCTCCCCGCTACGCACGGTGACATCGCAGGGCGACGATCCGCCCGGCCCGACAGCCGGGGCAGGGCTAGGTTCGGACCCGACCCACCCCTCACTTGGAGGTGACTCCATGGCTGGACGAACCGTGCGGGCACCCCGAGGATCCGAGCGCAGTTGCAAGGGCTGGCCCCAGGAGGCCGCCCTGCGCATGCTGATGAACAACCTCGACCACGAGGTGGCTGAACGACCTGACGACCTGGTGGTCTATGGCGGCACCGGCCGAGCCGCCCGTTCTTGGGAGGCTTTCGACGCCATCGTGGCCAGCCTCCGGGCGCTGGAGAACGACGAGACCCTGCTGGTCCAGTCGGGCAAGCCGGTCGGGGTGTTCCGCACCCACGAGTGGGCGCCCCGGGTCCTGATCGCCAACTCCAACCTGGTCCCCGACTGGGCCACCTGGGACGAGTTCCGTCGGCTCGAAGCCCTGGGCCTGACCATGTACGGCCAGATGACCGCGGGGTCGTGGATCTACATCGGCACCCAGGGCATTTTGCAGGGCACGTACGAGACCTTCTCCGCCATCGCCGAGAAGCGCTTCGGCGGGACCCTGGCCGGCACCCTCACCGTGACCGCCGGTCTGGGCGGGATGGGTGGAGCGCAGCCGCTGGCCGTGACCATGCTCGGCGGGGTGGCGATCTGCATCGACGTCGATCCGACCCGGATCCAGCGGCGCTTGGAGACCCGCTACCTCGACGCTGTGGCCGACAGCCTGGCCGACGCCCTGCGGCTCGCCGTCAGCGCCCGGGAGGAACGGCGGCCTCTGTCGATCGGGGTGTGCGCCAACGCCGCCGACGCCATCCCCCTGCTCGCGTCCTGGGACGGGCCGGTCGACATCGTCACCGACCAGACCTCGGCCCACGACCCGCTGTCCTACGTGCCCCGAGGGTTGAGCCTGGAAGAAGCCGCCGAGCTGCGGACCTCCGACCCCGACACCTACATCCGCCGGGCCCGGGAGTCGATGGCCGAGCACTGCGCCGCCATGGTGGCGTTCCTGGACAAGGGCGCCGAGGTGTTCGACTACGGCAACAGCCTGCGGGCCGAGGCCAAGCTGGGCGGCTTCGAGCGGGCTTTCGCCTACCCCGGGTTCCTACCCGCATACATCCGGCCGCTGTTCTGCGAGGGCAAGGGCCCGTTCCGCTGGGCCGCGTTGTCGGGCGATCCGGCGGACATCGGCGTCACCGACCAGGCGGTGATCCGGGAGCTGCCCGACAACGAGCCCCTGCTGCGCTGGATCCGGCTGGCCTCGGACCGGGTGGCCTTCCAGGGGCTGCCGGCTCGGATCTGCTGGCTCGGCTACGGCGAGCGGGACCGGGTCGGGCTCCGGTTCAACGAGCTGGTGGCCTCGGGCGAGGTGCAGGGTCCGCTGGTGATCGGGCGAGACCACCTCGACGCCGGGTCGGTGGCCTCGCCCTATCGGGAGACCGAGGCCATGGCCGACGGCTCCGACGCCATCGCCGACTGGCCCATCCTCAACGCCTTGCTCAACACCGCCAGCGGGGCGTCGTGGGTGAGCTTCCACCATGGTGGCGGGGTCGGCATCGGCCGCTCGCTGCATGCCGGGATGGTGGTGGTGGCCGACGGCACCGAGTTGGCGGCGCAGAAGTTGGAGCGGGTGCTCACCAACGATCCCGGCTCCGGCGTCATCCGCCACGTCGACGCCGGCTATGACGAAGCTGTGGAGATCGCCCGCAAGCACGACATCCAGATCCCCATGCAACCGTGAGCCGACGCGAGACATTTGCCGCTTGGTTCGAGGAGTTGGCGGCGATCGGGCTTACGGCAACGGGTGGATGGCAGCGGTTTGCCTGGACGCCGGAGGACCGGGCGGCCCGGGCCTGGTTCGAGCGGACCGCGGCCGCGGTCGGGCTGGACGTCGAGTCGGATCGGAACGGCAACCTGTGGGCCTGGTGGCGGGACGGCCAACGCAACCGCCGTCGCCGCCGCGGCGAAGGGGCGGTGGTCACCGGCAGTCATCTGGACACCGTGGCCGAGGGCGGGGCCTACGACGGCGCGCTCGGTGTGGTGAGCGGGCTGCTCGCGGTGGACGAACTGCGCACGCGCCACCCGGATCCGCCCCCGCAGCCCATCGCCGTGGTGGCCTTCGCCGACGAGGAGGGCGCGCGGTTCAACCTGCCGTGCTGCGGGAGCCGGCTGCTCACCGGCGCTCTCGATCCGGCTGACGTCCTGGACCGGACCGATCTCGACGGCACCACCTTGCGGGACGCCCTCAGCGACGCCGGCGTCGATCCCCAGCAGCTCGGCACCGACGCGCAGAGGCTCGAGGGGATCGGCAACTTCGTGGAGCTCCACGTAGAGCAGGGCCGTGGGCTGGCCGACCTGGATCGGCCGCTGGCCGTCGCCACCGCGATGTGGCCCCACGGACGCTGGCGTCTGGTCCTCACCGGCGAGGCCAACCACGCGGGCACGACCCGGCTCGTCGATCGGCGGGATCCCGTGCTGGTCGCGGCCGACGCGGCCCTGGCGGCTCGGCAGCGGGCGCGGATGGCCAAGATGGTCGCCACCGTCGGTCGGATGGTGGTGGAGCCCAACTCCCCCAACAGTGTCGCCAGCCGGGTGACCGCCACGCTCGATGCCCGGGCCGCCGACGACGCCACGCTGGACCGGTTCGTCGAGGAGTGGCTCTCCATCGTGCGGCATCGGGCCACCCACCATGACGTGGTCGTGGAGCTGGAGTGCGACGCCCGCACCATTGGGGTGGAGTTCGACCCGGCCCTGCGAGAGCGGATCGCGGCTCGGCTGGCGGCCCTGGACATCCCGGTCGCGACCCTGCCCACCGCGGCCGGACACGATGCCGGCATCCTGGCTCCCCATGTGCCCAGCGCCATGCTCTTCGTCCGTAACCCCACCGGGGCCAGCCACACCCCGAGCGAGTCGGCGTCGGTCGACGACTGCCTGACCGGGGTCACCGCGCTGGCCGCGGTCCTGGAGGACCTGGCGTGGGCCTGATCTGGCACGCCGAACGGGCCTGGCTCGGAGGCGACGGGGGAGTGGTGTCCGATGTCGTGCTGGAGGTCGACAGCGGCCGATTCACTCGGGTGGAGGGCGGGGTCTCGGCCCCGCCGCCCGATGCCGTCCGGCTGCGAGGACTGACGCTGCCGGGGCTGGCCAACGCCCACTCCCACGCGTTCCATCGGGCGCTGCGAGGACGGACCCACGCCGGTGCCGGCGATTTCTGGACCTGGCGCGAGCGCATGTACGCGGTGGCCGGCCGGCTCGATCCCGAGCTCTACCACGCTCTGGCCCGGGCCTGCTTCGCCGAG
>DASXTK010000461.1:0-12034 GCA_036505485.1 Acidimicrobiales bacterium | reverse complement strand
TTTGGCGCGCTATAAGCGCGCCAAACGCCTCAATTTCGGTCAGTAGACGGTGGAGAAGCGGGCGAGCTTGGACAGGCGGTGGCGGGCGTTGATCATGCGGACGGTGCCGGACTTTGACCGCATGACCATCGACTGGGTGGTGGCGCTGTCGCTGGCGTAGTGCACGCCCTTGAGCACCTCACCGTCGGTGATGCCGGTGACGGCGAAGAAGCAGTTGTCCCCCGCCACCAGGACATCGGTGGTGAGGACCTGCGTGAGGTCGTAGCCGGCGGCCAGGGCGGCCGAGCGCTCGACTTCGTTGCGGGGCCACAGCCGGCCTTGGATCTCGCCCCCCATGCACTTGAGCGCGGCGGCCGCGATCACCCCCTCGGGGGTGCCACCGATGCCGAACAGGACATCGGCGCCGGTGTCGGGCCAGGCGGTGGACACCGCGCCGATCACGTCGCCGTCCTGGATCAGGCGGATGCGGGCTCCGGCCTCGCGCACCTCGGCGATGAGGTCGGCGTGGCGATCGCGCTCGAGGATGACCGCGGTGACGTCCCGGATCGACTCGCCCTTGGCCTCGGCCACCGACTGCAGGTTCTCGGTCGGGGACTTGGTGATGTCGATGGCGCCGACGGCATCGGGACCGACCGCCATCTTCTCCATGTAGAAACACGGCCCCGGGTTGAACATCGTGCCGCGCTCGGACACCGCGATCACCGAGATGGCGTTGCCCCGACCCAGTGCGGTGAGCGTGGTGCCCTCCACCGGATCGACGGCGATGTCGGTGAGCGGCGCCGAGCCCTCGCCCACCCGCTCGCCGTTGTAGAGCATGGGGGCCTCGTCCTTCTCGCCCTCGCCGATCACCACGATGCCGTCCATGGGCACGCTCTCCAAGACGATGCGCATGGCGTCGACCGCGGCGCCGTCCGCACCGTTCTTGTCGCCTCGACCCATCCAACGGGAGGCGGCCAGGGCTGCGGCCTCGGTGACGCGCACCAGTTCCATGGCCAGGTTGCGGTCCGGGCGCTGCGGGTCGCGGTCGATCTCACGCTCGCTCATGGGCGGCGACCCTACTTGGGACCTGGGCATCGTCGCCTAGTGCTGCTGCGGCCTGCTTGAATATGCGCGTGGGCCAGCTGAGCGACCCGTACAACCAATGTGAGGACGACGGCGTCGACCTCACGATCTCCGGACTCCCCGAGGATCTCGAGGATCCCGAACCCGACGAGTTGGAGGAGGTCACCCGCTCCGGTCCCGATGAACCGGACGGGGACTTCGACGACGACAACGACGTGGTCGTCGACACCGAGGACGGCGAGGTGATCGACGCCGAGGTCTCCGACGAGGCCGACGACGACGCTGAGTCGGACGACTCCGGCGAGGACGGCGATGACGACGGTGAGGACGAGGACGACGAGGAGGTCGCCTACGACCTCACCGAGTGGGACGACGAGCACCTCGACGCCCTGTTCGATCAGCTCGACGCCGCCGACCTCGCCTATCTGTGGGACGGCGAGGAGCTGTTCATCCAGGCGTCCGACGAACAGGCCGTCGACGAGGTGTTGGAGAAGGTGTCCAATCCCGACGCCCTGGCCGCCGATGACGACAGCGATGGCGGCGGCTGGCTGCTCGGCGAGCTGTTCGTCGCGGCGGACCGGCTCCAGCACGACCCGGAGGAGCACGAGACCGTGGCGACGCTGTTGCAGTTGGCCACCGCGGCCGAGGAGTCCGAGCCCCCGTACGGGTTGTCCGAGGCCGAGTGGGAGCAGCTGAAGGAGCGGGTGACCGCCCTCGCAACCGCCCTGGAGCAGGACAAACCGGACGCTGACACGGTCATCGAAGCGGCCAAGGAGCTCCGGAGCCACACTCGTCCCTACGTCTGACCCCGCCGGGGTTGGCAAACGGGGGCATGGGGGAAATCGGCACCCTCCGCCCGACCCCCGTCCAACCACCCCGCCGCCGCCCTGTGTGGAGTCGGCTACGCCGACCGTGCATTCTGGGCATATCTTGGGCCGGTGATCCTCGCCGAGTTGGAGCTGTTTCACTCCCGGCCTGTCGCGCCGACGCGACGGGTAGCGCTCGGCCATCTCGACCTGCCCAGTGACCCGGCCCCGGGCTTCGGTGGACTCCTGCTCGGTGGAGTGGTGGCCGCCCACATGCCGCGGCTCGATCCGGACCTGTTCGACGAGCTGAACCAGCTGACGATCCTGCTGGAGCGGGGCGGCCGGGTGGCCCAGCCCCGGTTGCGACATCGGCTCCAGACCGATCGCATCGGGCTGACCCGTAGTGTCCACCGGCTGGTCGCCGATGGTGAGGAGCTGGTCTTCGAGTTCGACGACAAAGGCACGGCGGCCCAGCAGATCCTCGGTGCGGTGTACGCCGCGGGTCTGCTGCCCTATGGGCCGCGCACCCCGGTCATGGCGACTATCCGCCGGGCCATGCGGTGGAGCGGCAAGCTCGACAACACCTTGGTGGCCTATCTCACCGGGCTGTCCCGGGACCACGGCTGGTCGGCCGAGGCCCACCGCGACCCCATGGGCTGGGCCCTCGGCGTGCTGGGGTTCACCCGGGAGTCCGGTCGTCCGGGCCGGCGGGCGATCCAACGCCGTTTCCGGCAGCTGCTGCTGGAGGCCCATCCCGACCACGGCGGCGACGTCGGCGGCGCCGCGACCCGGATCTCCGAGCTGGCCGAGGCTCGTCGGGTGCTCTTGGCCGGCTGACGGCGCACTGGAGCCGGAGCGGATGGGCCCGCTCGTGCGCACGACTCGCGGGGATTTGCTGCCGAACCACGACCCCACAGCGAGGCTCCCCAGCAGACACAGCGTCGCAACGCACACCTCCCGTGCCTGTCGGCCAACGCAATTAGCCTCCTCCCTGCATGACCACGCCTGGAGCCCTACTTCTCTTCCCCGGTGCCGGAAGCAGCCGCGACCACCCCACGCTGGTGGCGCTGGAACGGGCCGTGGCGCCGATGCCGACCGGACGCGCCGACTTCCCGTACCGGCGGGAGGGTCGCCGAGCGCCGGACCGTCCGCCCAAGCTCATGGCGTGCGTGCAGGAGGAGGCGGCGCTGTTAGTCAAGCGGGCCGGGATCGATCCGAGCGGACTGGTGCTCGGGGGGCGTTCCATGGGCGGACGGATCTGCTCCATGGTGGTGGCCGAGGGGCTACCGGCTGCTGGTCTGGTGCTGATCTGCTATCCGTTGCATCCACCGGGCAGGCCCGAACGTCTTCGGGTCGAGCACTTCCCCCAGCTCACCGTGCCGTGCCTGTTCATCTGCGGCACCCGCGATCCGTTCGGCACTCCCGAGGAACTGGAAAGCCACACTGCCACCATCCCCGGCCCCGTGACCCACATCTGGATCGAAGGCGCCGGCCACGAACTGAAGAAAGCCGACGACAAGATCATCGACGCCGTAACGACCTGGCTCCCGACCCTCTAGGGCGTGATCTTCACGGGGGTGCCCAGGGGGAGGCCGATGTTGTCGACCAGGCGGGTGAGGACGGCTCGGTCGGTGCCGATGGCGCCGGTGGGGGTATCGGTGCCGAGCACCTCGGGAGACGCGGCGTGGATGGCCACCACCCCGGAACCGGCCCCGAACTGGGCCTCGGTGCTGTTCCAGCCGGCCAGCCCGTAGACGTGACCGCCGTAAGGCGTGCCGTCCGGCGGAACCAGCAGCTCCTTGATGTAGGTCTCGGTCTCGGCCGGTGGCGCATCGGGGCCGATGGACACCGGCACGGTCAGCGCCTCGACATCGCCGGCGAAGACCTTGAGCGTGTGAGCTCCCCGGGACACCTCGATGCGGTAGCGGTGGCGGTTGAGCGAGACCGAGTCGGCCTTGACGTAGCCGGTGCTGCCCACGGGCGGTGAGGGCAGGCCGACGTGGAGCCAGCCCGAGCCGATCTCGTCGAGCACGGTGAATGTCAGGATCCCGCTGGGCTGGGTGAGCGCCGAGAACATGTGCGAAACGGCTTCCTCCTCCGGCGATTCCCACACCTCGACCTGGGCGTCGGACTGGGCCACGAGTTGGCTGTCGGCCTCCAGGCGACCCGGCGTGCCGGCCTCGGTGGTCGCACTGCCGCTGCCCCGGCTGGACCCGACTTCAGAGGTCGTCGAAGAGTCGGACCCTTGGCCCGAACAACCCCCGGCGATCACCGCTAGACCGAGCACCAGCAGCGCCACCCACCGTCGCCCAGTCACCCTCTGGGACATGGCGGCCGAGCCTACCCTGGGTTGTGTGTTGACCTGGGTGCCGGGATGGTCGGATTGTCGCCGGTGGCCATCCGATCCACCGGGTTGAGATCCTCCAGCTCCCGATGTGCCGACTCGGGGAACCGCTTGAGGATGAGCACCACCATGAGGATCGGGCCGATCGCCACGACCGGCATGGTGGCCGCGAACGAGCCGAACTTGTCGGCGAGCACGCCGATGGCGAGCAGGCCGACCACACTGCCGGCCGAGGCCGCGGCGCTGACGATCCCGTTGCTCCGGCCCCGCAACGAGGTCGGGAACAGCTCGGGCCAGTAGACCAGCACCGAGGGGACGATCGCTCCGGCGATGACGGCTCCCGCCGTCGCCAGTATCCACATCGGCGGACCACTGACCGCGAACGAGGCGCCGATGAGCGCGGTGCTGACCGTGACCGACCAGGCGGCGACCGCCCGGCGGCCGATCGTCTCGGCCAGCCGACCGCCGACGATGATCCCCAGCCCGGCCGGCGTGGACGTCACGGTCACGAACAGGGAGATGGCGCCGGCGCTGAAGTGGCGTTCGTCCCGGAGGAAGTCGTTCTGGAACTGGGGGATCGAGCCGTTGAAGATGTTGTAGAGGAACATCACCGCGGCCAACACCCACAGCCGGCTCAGGGCCGAACGCAGGGAGACCGTAGGGTGGGGCCGTTCGAAGCGCCGGGTCTCGGGCAACAGCCGCGTGAAGTGGAGCACGGCCGGGATCATCAGCAGCGGGACCACATACAGGATCCGCCAGGCCCGCAACCCGATGTCGGCGACCGGAAGGATCCACAGTGCCATGCCCGCGCCCAGTGCCGTGGTCATGGCGAGCAGGCTCACCGCGTAGGCCCGGGCCCCGGCCGGCATCTCCTCGGCCACGATGATGCCCAGCATGACGACGGCCGCAGCCATGGCGCCCCGGGCCACGGCCTGGCTGGCCACCAGCCCGGCCAGGTTGGGGGTGAGGGCTCCGAGGGCGGTGGTGCCGATGGACGTGAGCATCGACGCCACGAGGATGAGCTTGCGGCCCCGGCGGTCGGCCAGCGCGGTGAGGCCGATGGCCAGGGCGGCGCCGACCCGGACCGACGACAGGGCCACGCTCTGGGCTGTCTTGCCCACCCCGAACTCGTCGGCGGCGAAGGTCATGGTGCGACCGATGAGGGTGGCCAGGTAGCCGAGGGTCAGGGACAGGGCGGCCAGCAGGCCGAGGATGGTGGCGGCCCGGGCGTCGGGACGCTGCGACGGCGCCCACCACGGCATCTTGCCGGACTTGGCTGGCGGTTTCCGCAGCGTCCGAGCCACCGCTCGGTGCACCACGAACCGCCACGTGCCCCGGGGGAGCTGGAACTCGATGGTCTGCTGAACGGTGTGTTCGGTCCCGTCGACGCCGTTGGTGTCCAGCACCTCGATCCGGCGTTCGTAGGTGATGAAGGGACCGTCGGCCTGGACGAAGCGATCCTCGCCGTCGGCTCGCTCACCCACGATGTCGTCACGGGGTTGGCGGAGGGCGGCCAGTCCCGCAGCGTCGAGCTTGCGAGTGAAGGTGAGGCGGGGCACAGGTCCTTGTCGCCGCGCTCAGTGGCGCCGATTGGAGATCGCCAGCAGGAGGGCGAAGACCGCGATCGGGACCAGCAGGAACAGGGCCTCGTCCCATCCTCCTTGATGCGCCACGACGATCGACGTCACGGACGGAAGAGTATGCGACCCTGTGTTGTTGCTCCTGGTACTGGAAGTCCGCGACGATTCCCCCGCGTCCATTGGACGAAGCCGCTCGAGAGTCTGGGTGCTACGTGATCGATATTGAGAAGGTTGAGCAGGTCATCGAGATCATTCGCCCGGCCGTACAGGCCGACAACGGCGATGTGTACCTGCGCGATGTCGACTCCGACAACGGCATCGTGAGCGTCGAGCTGGTCGGCGCCTGCGTCTCCTGCCCCGCCTCCACGGTGACGCTCAAGGCCGGCATCGAGCGGATCCTGAAGGATCGTGTGCCCGGGGTCACCGAAGTGGTCGATGTAGGCGCCAGCGCCACCGAGACCGCCGTCTCCCTCTAGTGCCCAGTCAGTCCCCGGAATCCTTGCTGGGTGACGCGCTCGCCGGGGACCGGGCCGCCTTGGCACGGGTGTTGTCGCTGGTGGAAAGGGGCGGGGAGCCGGCCCGCCAGGTCGGCGCCCAGGTCGGATTGCACCGGGACGCCGACGGACCCCGCCGGGGCTACACCGTCGGCATCACCGGGGCCCCCGGCGCTGGGAAGTCGACCCTCACCAACGCGCTGATCGGAGAGATCCGGGGTCAGGGTCTGCGGGTGGCGGTGTTGGCGCTGGACCCGTCGTCACCGTTCACCGGCGGTGCCCTCCTGGGTGACCGGGTGCGGATGGGCGACCACGCGCTCGACGACGACGTGTTCATCCGCTCGATGGCCACCCGGGGCCACCTCGGTGGTTTAGCCGTCGCCGCGCCGGAGGCCGTGCGGGTGCTGAGCGCGGCCGGCTTCGACTGGATCCTGGTGGAGACCGTCGGGGTCGGGCAGGTCGAGGTGGAGGTGGCCGGCCAGACCGACACCACGATGGTGGTGGTCAACCCGGGCTGGGGCGATGCGGTGCAGGCGGCCAAGGCCGGGCTGATGGAGATCGCCGACCTGTTCGTGGTGAACAAGGCCGACCGTCCCGGCGCCGCCGAGGCCCAGCGCGACCTGGAGCGCATGCTCGATCTGTCGGGTACCACGGGCGAGAGCGGCCGGCGTCCTCCCGTGCTCTTGGCCGTGGCCACGACCGGCGACCACG
Source organism: Acidimicrobiales bacterium (assembly GCA_036505485.1). GTDB lineage: Bacteria > Actinomycetota > Acidimicrobiia > Acidimicrobiales > VFJN01 > DASXTK01. The sequence goes on along the minus strand of DASXTK010000461.1, from coordinate 5,037 downwards.
TCGATGCGGTGTGGACTGCGGTGGGCGCCCACCGGGCCCAGCAGGAGGAGAGCGGGGGGCTGGTCGAACGGCGCCGCCGGCGTGCCGCCGAGGAGATCACCCGGTTGCTGGCGGCTCGGCTGCTGAACGATGCCCGCCGCCTTACCTCAGGTCCTGAGGCGGCCAAGCTGGCCGAAGCCGTGGCCGACGGCAAGCTCGACCCCTGGACCGCCGTCGACGACCTCCTCGGCTAGCCCGCCTATCGGGGTGGGGTTACGGTGACCGGCCATGGCAGAGCTGGTCCATGTCGAACGTCGGGACGATGGTGTGGCCGTGGTGCGGCTCGACAACCCCAAGGTCAACGCCCTGTCGGCTGCGCTCTTGACTGAGCTGGCCGAGGTGGCCGCGGCGCTGACCGACGATCCACCCGGTGCCGTGGTGATCACCGGTGGGGACCGGCTCTTCGCCGCGGGCGCTGACATCAGCGAGTTCGGCGGTCCGAACGAGGCCCGTGTGGTGGGCGCCAACTTCCGCCGGGCCCTCGACGCGGTAGCCGCCATCCCTCGAGTCGTCATCGCCGCCATCAGCGGCTATGCCCTGGGGGGCGGTTGCGAGCTGGCGTTGGCCTGCGATCTCCGGGTTGCCTCCGAGAAGGCCAAGCTCGGTCAGCCCGAGATCCTGCTGGGCATCATCCCCGGCGGCGGAGGGACGCAGCGGCTGGCCCGGCTGGTCGGCCCGGCCCGGGCCAAGGATCTGATCCTGACCGGCCGTCAGGTCGCCGCCGAGGAGGCGCTGGCCATCGGCCTGGTCGACCGAGTCGTCCCCCACGACGAGTGGGAGACGGCGTCGCTGGAGCTGGCCGCCGAACTGGGGCGGGGCGCCGTGGTCGCTCAGGGTTTGGCGAAACGGGCCATCGACGAGGGCTTGGAAGGACCGCTAACGGTCGGTCTGGCCCTCGAACACGAGCTGTTCGCCGAGGTTGCTGGCACCGATGACGCTGCCATCGGAGTCGCCTCGTTCCGCGAACATGGCCCCGGCAAAGCCACCTTCGTCGGCCGCTAGCGGTACCACCCGAAATTGAGGCGCTTGGCGCGCTTATGGCGCGAGAAACGCCTCAATTTCGGGTGGTTCAGGCCCAGGCGGCTAGGCCGAGCTCTGCCGGGCTGACCAAGTCGGGGTGGTGGGGGACGACCCGGACGGTGAAGCCGTAGCGGCCGGCCTGCTCACAGGTGAAGGCACCGCCGTAGCGCTCGTGGTGGTCGTCGAACTGCCCGGCGGCGGTCATCGACACCGAGGATCGCTCGGTCAGCTCGTCGGCCTGGCCCACCGGTCCGTAGAGGAGCTGGACCTCGACGTCGCTCGGGGCCAGATCGCCCAACGCCACGACGGCCTCGACGCTGCGGGCGGCCCCCAACTCGGCCACCGCCACATCGGCCTCGACCCGCTCGATGTGCACCGCGTGCCAGCCCTGCCGCACCCGGTCCTTCCAGGCCGCCAGCGCCCTGGCGCGTTGTAGCCCCGAATCGGCGAGCACATTGACCCGGGCGGCTGTGGGCTCGTACAGCTCCTCGACGTAGTCTCGGACCATCCGCGACGCGCTGACCTTGGGTCCGAGCGTGGCCAGCGAGCGCTTGACCTTGCCCACCCAGCGCCGGGGCACCGGTCCCTCCAGCCGGTCGAAGAACAGCGGCACCACCTGGTGCTCGAGCAGGTCGAACAAGGAGCTGGCCTCGAGCTGGTCCCGGCGGGCCAGGTCCTCGAGCATCTCGGCCGAGGAGATGGCCCAGCCGTTCTCGCCGTCGAACCACTCGCTCCACCAGCCGTCCAAGATCGACAGGTTCAGCCCGCCGTTGAGGGCCGACTTCATGCCCGACGTGCCGCAGGCCTCCTGGGGACGGCGCGGGTTGTTCAGCCAGACGTCGCAGCCGTGGTAGAGCGAACGGGCTACGGCGATGTCGTAGTCGTCGAGGAACACGAAGCGATGCCTCACCTCCAGCTCGGCGGCATAGGCCACGACCTGGCGGATCATCTCCTTGCCGGCTTCGTCGGCCGGATGGGCCTTGCCCGCGAACATGAACTGCACCGGTCGTTCGCTCGACAGCAACAGGGACCGCAGCCGCTCCGGCTGGGACAGCAACAGGTTGGCCCGCTTGTACGTGGCGAAGCGCCGGGCGAACCCGATGGTGAGCGCCCGCGGGTCCAACGCCTCGTCGGCCCAGGCCACGCTCGACGACGACGCTCCACGGGCGATCGCACCCTCGCGCAGACGCCGGCGGACGAAGCCCACGAGACGCTCCCGGCCCTGCTCCCGGGCCCGCCAGATCTCGTCGTCGGGTGCTTCCTCGACCCGGGCCCACTGCTCGGCGTCGGCTTCGTGCCATTCCGGGCGGACGTAGCGGGTGAGCACGTCGTCGATCTCAGGGGAGGTCCAGGTGTTGGCGTGCACGCCGTTGGTGATCGATCCGATGGGGGTCTCATCGGTGGGTAGGTCGGGCCAGAGATCGCCGAACATCTCCCGGCTGACCTCACCGTGCAGCTCGGACACGGCATTGGAGCGTCCGGCCAGCCGCAGGCCCATGACCGCCATGTTGAACCGTTCGTCGGGCTGGTCACCCGGCCGGTGCCCCAGATTGATCAGGTCATCGAGGCTGATGCCGACCTCCTGGCACCAGCCGCTGAAGTACTTCTCCATCAGCTCGCGGGGGAACCGGTCGATGCCGGCCGGCACCGGGGTGTGGGTGGTGAAGATGCACCCGGCCCGGACCGCCTCGATGGCCTCGGGGTAGCTGAGCCCGCTCCCGGTGACCATCTGGCGGATGCGCTCCAGGCCCAGGAACCCGGCGTGGCCCTCGTTGGTGTGGAAGACCTGGGCGTCCACGCCGATGGCCTGCAGAGCCCGTACGCCCCCGATGCCCAGCAGGATCTCCTGGCGGAGCCGGTGCTCGGTGTCGCCGCCGTAGAGCCGGTCGGTCACGGCCCGGATGTCGTCGGGGTTCTCCTCCAGATCGGCGTCGAGGAAGTACAGCGGCACCCGGCCCACGTCGGCCCGCCACACCTGGGCCACCAGCGGCAGCCCGGCCAGATCGACGGTGATGCGGATGCCGTCGCAGGCGGTGAGGGCCATGACATGGGGGTCGAGCAGGGGATAGCGCTCCTCCTGCCAGCCGTCGACGTTCAGTGTTTGGCGGAAGTAGCCGTGGCGGTAGAGCAGCCCCACACCCACCAGCGGGATGCCCATGTCGCTGCATGACTTGAGATGGTCACCGGCCAGGACGCCCAGCCCGCCCGAGTACTGGGGCAGGGCCTCGGATATGCCGAACTCGGGAGAGAAGTAGGCGACGAGGTCCAAGGGGCTCTCGCCCCGGGTCTGGAACCAGCGGTCACCCGCGAGGTACCGATGCTGCTCGTCCCGAACCTCGCTGAGGAAGCGCCGGAAACCGGCGTCGTTGGCCAACGCCTCCAATCGGTCCCGGCCCACCAGGCCCAACAGCCGAACCGGATCGTGCACGCTCGCATCCCATAGGTCCGGCTCTACCCAGCGGAACAGATCCCGAGTCTGGTCGTCCCAGGACCACCGCAGGTTGAACGCCAGCTCCTCCAGGGCGCGGAGCTCGGCCGGCAGGGACGGGCGGACGGTGAAGCTGCGCAAGGCCTTCATCGTCGGGGACGGTAGCTGGTCCAGCGCAAGCAAAAACCAAGCCCGATCACCACGCTCCGCGTCGTTGTCAGTGCTCCATGTCACAATCGCAGCCGTGCGTCTCACCCTTCGTTGCCTCGTGCTGGCCCTCGTGGCTTCCGCCGCGCTGGCTGCCTGCGGTGATGACGACGACGGGTCCGGCGCTTCGGGCACTTTCACCCCGCGGACCGACGACACGTTGACGGTGGCGACGGGGTTTCCGTCCGCCGGCTTCTGGGAGGGCACCGACGTCGACCACATCACCGGCGGGTTCGAATACGAGCTGGCGCTGGCCCTGGCCGACCGGTTCGGCCTGGAGAAGCTGAAGGTGGTTGACCTGCCCTTCAACAAGCTGGTCGCGGGGAAGGCCGAGGGCTTCGATCTGGCTCTGGCCCAGGTGTCGACCACGGCCAACCGGGCCAAGGTCGTCGATCTCTCCGAGTCCTATCTGACCACGCCGGTTGGGGTCGTGAGCCGTGACGGCCTGGACATCCCGGACCTGGCCAAAGCCCGCGAGCAGCGCTGGGGGATGGCTGAGGCCACCACCGAGGTCGACGTGGTCAAGGATCTGGTTCGCCCCGAGGCCGACGTGCGGATCTATCCGCGCACCGCGGACGCGCTTGCCGGGGTCGTCAACCGTCAGATCGACGTAGCGGCGTTGGACTACGTCCGGGCCTTCGCCGAAGTAGCCGAACGCCAGGGGATCAAGGTGGCGGCCCAGATCACCGCTCCGCAGAACTATGCGGTCCTGCTGCCCAAGGGATCCTCGAACCTGGAAGCGGTCGACTCGGCCATTCGGGCGCTGAAGCGCGACGGCACCTTGGACGATCTCACCGAGAACCTCTACGACCAGTTCGATGTGGACGTCAACGAGGTCCCGACCATCCGGGTGACGCCGCGATGACCGCCGCGGTCCTGAACTTCACCGCGCCCCACGGTCCGGCCTGGCTGTTCCTGGGCGTGGCTCTGGCCATGGTGATCGGGCCCCAGGTCGCCACCATGGTGCGGCTCCCGCCCATCATCGGTCTCCTGGCCGGCGGCCTGATCATCGGGCCCCAGGTCCTGGGCATCGTCACCGCCACCGACACCACGGTGTCGGCGCTGGGTCAGCTGGGCCTGCTCTACCTGATGTTCTCGGCCGGGGCCGAGCTCGACCTGGCCTTGTTCAGCCGTTACCGGCGAGCGGCCGGGACCTTCGGCCTGATGACGTTCGCCGCGCCGATGGTGCTCGGATTCACCGCCGGCAGGCTGCTCGATTACTCCATCGCCGCTTCGCTGCTCCTGGGCTCGTTGTGGGCTTCGCACACCTTGGTGACCTACCCGATGGTGCGGCAGGCCGGACTCTCGGGGAACCGGGCCGTGGCCACCACCGTCGGGGCCAC
>DASXTK010000460.1:0-13914 GCA_036505485.1 Acidimicrobiales bacterium | reverse complement strand
CCGCCCCCGCCCCCGCCTCCACCGCCGCCCGGTGGGTTCCGCCCGCACCAGCCTCCGGCGCCGAACGACTCGAATGGGCCGAAGCACTTCCCACGTCCTCCGGCCGAGTCGTATCCGTCGGAACCCCCGTACAGCTCCGATCCCTCGGGCTAGCTGCGGCGTCGGGCCGCAGCCAGGGCGACACCACCACCGTGACAGCGGGAAATTGAGGCGTTTCTCGCGCTTATAGCGCGGCAGACGCCTCAGTTTCGGGTGGTGACCGGGCTAGGGGGAGTTCCAGAGATGGATGGCGGGCAGCTCCCGCTCCCAACCGAGTACGGAAAGCATCGCGGTCGACAACGCCAGGTTGCCGCCGTGGACCGGGGCCAGGTTCAACCAGCGGGCAGCCAGGACCCGAAGCACATGGCCGTGGGCCACCAGCGCCACGTCGCCCGGGACGGCGCGGACCCGGGCGATCACCCGGTCGACCCGCGCCCCGACCTGCTCGGGGGTCTCGCCGTTGGGAACCCCGTCGGTCCACAGCAGCCAGCCCGGCCGCTCGGTGCGGATCTCGGCGGTGCGTCGGCCCTCGTAGTCGCCGTAGTCCCACTCCATGAGGTCGTCGGTGACTTCCGTGGGCACGGTCTCATCGCACAGCCCGGCCAGCCGGCAGGTGTCGTAGGCCCGGCTCAAGGGACTGGTCATGACCAGGTCGAACCGGGCGCCGAGCTCGGCCAGGCGGGCGCGCAGCTGCTCGGCGTTCTTGCGTCCGGCCTCGGTGAGCGGGATGTCGGTGTGCCCGGTGTGGCGACCGTCGCGGGACCACTCGGTCTCGCCGTGACGGATCAGGGTGACTCGCTGGGACGGCGGGTGGTCAGGCATCGCGGAGGAACGCTACGGCCCGGCGCCAGGCGTCGGCGGCGTCCTCGGCCCGATGGGCCGGTCGATCGGCATCGTGGGCGAAGCCGTGCCCCGCGCCCTCGTAGCGCACGACGGTCACGCCGGCGGCCTCGAGGTCGGCCACGTCCTCGGGCGGAGTCCAGATGTCCGCGGTGCCGATGATGGCCAGGGTCGGGCAGGCCTCCGGCGAGGCCAGGGCGTCGAGCGGCTCGCTGTGGCCGCTGCTGCGCCAGGTCTCGGGCACCCGGATCATCCCGTAGAACGCCACGGAGCGGGCGAAGCGCCCGGTTCCGGCGGCCTTGAGGGCGAACATGCCGCCCATGCAGAAGCCGACAACCCCCACCGGTTCCACGCCGCAGGCATCGGCCGCGGCCGAGGCGTCGCCCAGGAGGCTGGCGTCGGTCAGGGTGCCGACCTGATCGAGCCGCTGCTGCAGGTTCAGGTCTTGGCGACCGGGCCAGGGTTCGAAGGTGCACACCGCCCAGCCCTGCTCGTCGGCCAGGCGTTGGATCATGGTGCTGAACAGCGGCCGCAACCCGCCGATGTCGGGGATCACCACCAATCCCTGGGTGGGCGCTCGGCCGTCGGCGGGAAGCGCCGACTCGGCGGGCGTCCCGGAGGGCAAGGTCACGTGCATCCCCCGATTCTGACCCGCCGCCCCCGATTCCTTCCTGATTGAAGTGCCGGTGGCTCGCTTCTTTCTCCGGTGGTCGCCACCGAACTGATTTAACCTTGGAACGCTGGGAAGTTTGAAAGCCGTACGGCGTCAGGGGAACTGAACTTCTTCAGATTTCCCTTTGTTCTCGCCGTTTTGCACTCGGTTGTCTACTTAAGCTCAGCGCGGCGCCGCTGGCCGGGGAACACGAGGCGAGCGGGGGAGGAGTACGCGCGATGGTCGTTAGGGGCGAGCCCGGGGCATTCCGCGTGTTGCCCGTAGCGGCGCAGGTGAGGCGGCAACGGAGCACGGAGACACCTCAGTGAGCGCGACAGCCTTGACCGCATTGTCCGACGCCGACCTACTCGACTGGGTTCGACGAGGTGAGGAGTCGGCGTTCACGGAGCTCTATGCCCGCCACCGCGAGGTGGCCCACCGGATGGCCGCGGTCTATGCGCGCTCGGGAGAGGCCGACGATCTCGTCGACGTGGCGTTCGAGAAGGTGCTGGGCGCGCTGCGGCGGGGGAGTGGTCCCAGCGGAGCGTTCCGGGCCTACCTGTTCGTAACCCTGCGGCGATTGGCCGCCGAGCAGGCCGAGCGCCCCCGGGAACGGTCGCTCGAGGCGCTGCCCGAGCCGGTGGCCCAGGTCGCGGCCGAGCCCGGGCTCGACCCCAGCGAACGGGAGATGATCACCAGCGCCTTCGACTCGCTGCCCGACCGGTGGCAGGCCGTGCTGTGGCACACCGCGGTGGAGGGACAGCATCCCCGCGACCTGGCGTCGGTCCTGGGCATGTCGGCCAACGCGGTGTCGGCCCTGGCCTATCGGGCCCGGGAGAAGCTGCGCCAGGCCTACCTGCAGGCGCATCTCCAGGTTGCGCCGCGTCCACAGTGCGAGCCCCACCGCTCGTGCCTCGGCGCCTATGTGCGTGATGGCCAGAGCGCCCGGGAGCGGCGGGCCACCAACGCCCATCTCGATCACTGCGGATCATGCCAGGCCCTGGTCACCGAGCTGCGCGACGTCAACCGGCTGTTGGCCCGGTCGGTGCTGCCGTTCTTCCTCGTGGGTTCGGCCCGAGGCCTGGGCTCGGCCCTCACGGGCGCCGTCGGCGCGGGCGAGATCGGTGCCGACACCGCGCGACGATCCCTGCGCAGCTGGGCGCGGTTGCACCATGTCGGCTCGGTCATCGGTGGGATCGCCGCCACCACCGCCCTGGTCGTGGGCGTCATCGAGGCCCGACCGCACTTCCGGGCCGAGGACCCCGTCCGCACCGATGCCACGGGCACGGCTTTGGGCGCCGACGACCCCATCGTGGACGAGGCGTCCATGGATGCGGCACCAACGTCGAACGTGACCCCGTGTCCTGTCGCCGGTGAGGCGGCGGCCGGCGATCCGGGGGCTGCGGCCACATCTGCCGCCACCACGGCCACCACCGCACTTACCGGGCTGGGCGGCCTGCTCGCTCCGGTGGTCGGGCTGCTGGCCCCGCCCACCACCGTGGCGGCGCCGAGTCCGGTCAACCTGACCGGGGTGGTGTGCACACCGGGGGATCCGGGCCACAGCGATCTCAGCGTGTCGGTCGCGGGGGCCGAGATCGCCGCCGTCGATGTCGACGAGGAAGCGCCCGCCGTGGACCTCGAAGTCGACGGTGCGCTTCCGGTCGCGGCCGAGGTCACCGTCGACCTGTCCGACGGAGCCCGCATCGCTTTGGACGTCGGGCTCCCGGCCGGCTGTGAGATGACCGAGGACCGCAAGGGCCTAACCTGCGTGGTCAATACGCTGGTCCCCGGGGTCCCCACCCAGATCGTCGGTCTGGACGTGGAGGCTCTGCAGGGCGGCAACCCCACAGCGACCGTCACCGTGAAGACCGACAACCAGACCGTCGTCAGTCAGACCCTCGACCTCACCGCCGTCACCGGCCTGCTCGGTTCCCCCTGACCGCTCAGTTGGGGAGGGGCATGCAGTTGCCGGAGTTGGCGTCGTAGACCTCGTGCAGGCCGTTGGCCACGAGCGTGCACATCTGCCGGGCCCCGCCGATGTCGGCGGGGTCGTACTTGGTGACGAACTCGCCCTGGTTGTCGGTCAGATCCCAGTCGCCTGGCGGATGGCCGTTGACGCCAGCGTTCTCGGGCTTGGTGGTGTCGAGGAAGAAGTGGAAGTGCAGCGCGTCCCGGTTGCCCTCGTCGATGTTGGGTTCGAACCCACCCCACGTGTAGCGGACCAGGTAGCGCTTGTCCCCGTTGGGCTGCTCGGTGACCTCGACACCCGTGAGCCTCACCTGCGGCGCCTCGATGGCGGTGCTGGTGGTCGTGGACTCCGCGGTCGTGGTGGTGGAATCCGTAGCGTCGGTCGTGGACCCGGTGTCCTCCGTTCCCGCGGTCGAGGCCTGTCCACCGTCGTCATCACCGCCCCTGGTCAGCGCTATGCCGGCCACGACCAGGAGGGCGGCGGCGAGGATCCCACCGCCGATGGCCAGGGCCGGGCTGGGCCGCGACCGCCCCGAAGTGCGCTTGCCCCCGCCGTTCCCGGAGCCCGAGCCTGACCCGGCGTTGCGAGGTTCAGGCGGTCGGCTCCTGGGCGGCGGGCCCTGTGACGAGGCGAGCGTGGGCGGCAGGGGAGGACCACCCGCCGGCGGTGTCATCGGAAGAACCGGGACGGTCGGCGGAGACTCCGCCGGTGGCGACGACGGCGGCGACGGTGGCGATGGCGGTGGACTGGCCGCTGCCGCCCCGGGCGCGCCGAGCGCCGCTCCGGCCAGGGCACCCCCGGCGGCTCCGGCCACCACGGCTCCGGCTGGGCCGATGCCTCCCGGCGGGGAGGCGGCCCCGTACCCGGCCCCCGCGCCCGCCGGTGAGGTGGTCGTCTCGATGACCTCGATGGTGGGGACGACCTCGGTGTTGACGCTGCGGCCCTGGGCCCGCTCGGCCGCTGTGATGGCCGCACCCAGGGCGACGCCGTGCTTGGGGTGGGCGTCGACCGCTACGGGACGGCCCAGTTCCGAGCCGACCAGCTGGGCCACCAGCGGCAGCCGCGACGACCCACCGACCAGCAGTACGGCGTGGACGTCCGCCGGCTCGACCCCGGCCGAGGTGAGGGCTCGCCGCAGCGCGCCGATCGAGTCGCCCAGCGCGGGCCGGACCATGGACTCGAACTCGCCCCGGGTCAGCCGCACCTCGGTCTGCAGCGACGGCAGCAGGACCGGGATGGTGACGTCGACGTCGGAGGCCAGGGCCTCCTTGGCGTCGACGCAGTCCTGCCGCAGCCGGGACACCGCGGCCAACGCCGCCTGGTCGTCGTCGTCGAGGCTGTCGACCGCATCGCCGATGGCGGTCATGACGTGGTGGTAGACGGCCTGGTCGAAGTCGACGCCACCCAGGCGTTCCACTCCCTCGGGCTCGCCCAGGATCTCCCACCCGTCGCCGGTGCGACGAAGCACCGCGGCGTCGAAGGTTCCGCCGCCGAGGTCGTAGATGGCCACCACCCAACCGGGCTCCACCCGCTCCTGGGAGGCGTAGTGGATGGCCGCGGCCTCGGGCTCGCTGATGGTGGTGACGTCGGTCAGGTCGGCCAGCCGGAACACCTGGCGCAGCAGATCCTGCTTGTATGGCCCCCAGTTGGCCGGGTGGGCCACCACGATGCCGCTGGGCCGCTCGCCCTCGCGCTCGGCCACGCTGTCGACGACCCACCGCATCAGCCGGGCGGTGAGGGCATCGGCCGAGTACGGCGTGGTCCCGATCATGATCGGCGTCGGATCGCCGAAGCGGCGCTTGAACTCCCGGGCGATGCGCTGGGGCTCGGTCACCGCCCGTCGGGCCGCGGCCTCGCCGATCAGGAAGGTGCCGTCCTCCCTCAACAGCACCACCGAAGGCACCACAGGGGCTCTTGTGCCCAAGCTTGCGATCTCGACCCGGCCGCTACGCCACACCGCCGCCGCGGTGTAGGTCGTGCCGAGATCGATCCCGAGGTAATAGGTCATGCCCGCGCCCTTTGCTCTGCCGTTGCCGCCGTTACTTTCTCGCAGATCTACCTGTCGCGCGTCCGTTCGGCGTTCTCGGCAAGGAAATCCGCTCTATGAAGGGGTCTTCTTGCCAAGAACGTTTGGAGTTGGACTCGGGCCGCGTTCCTGGTTGGCCCAGCGGACGAACATGCCGCCGAGGACGGCCCAGAGCAGCGGCAGGTTGCCGATCTTCATGATGGCGCCCGCGGCCTGCTGGTCGTCCAGCGCGTCGAAGCCGCCGATGCGCGGGGCCAGTTCGTACACCGAGTAGAGCGGGGTCGAAGCGAAGGTGAGGAACCCGCCCGGCACCATCGGGACCAGGCCAGCGGCCAGGAACAGGTACACGCACCGCACCGGATAGGACGGCTTCAGCTCGTCCAGCGGCCCGCACACCGGCAGCCACAGCAGCAGCGCCGACGCCAGCCAGGTCACGTCGAGGGCGAAGGAGCCGAGCTGGCTGGTGCGCAGGGCGTCGACGGTGATCGGCGCATGGGTGACCAGGAGGACCACGTTGAAGATCAGCCCGGCCACCAACGGTCGGGCCAGGATCCGCACCGCCCGGTAGGCCCGCAGGCGGGACAGGCCGCGGCGCAGCGTCCACTCGGGGATGCCGAGCATCAGCAGCGGTGCCGCGGCCATGGTGTACAGCACGTACTGGGTCATGTGGGCGGTGGCCAGGTAGCCGGCGCCGAGCGTGCCCAGCGGCCAGTCGGTGGAGGCCCAGAGCAGGGCCCAGCCGCCGATGAAGAACCAGCGCTGGTGGCGGTCCGGCCGCTCCCGGCAGATCCACAGATAGCCGACCAGCAGCAGCGCCATGAACAGCCAGATCCCTGGATACGCCCGGGGAGTCCAGGTCCAGGGTTCCTTAGAGGCCGCGCACCACCAGGTCATGGCGCGTCGCCCCAGCGCTCGAGCAGTTGAGGAAGGTCGTGGGTCCAGTCCTCGCGGCGCACGCCGAAGGGGTACACCACATGGGCCAGGTCATCGGGCGTGTAGGTGATCATCTGGGCCGCATGACCAACCGTGTAGTCGTCGCTGTCGCCGTTCTCCGCGGGGATGACCATGGAACCGGCGACGTGGGCGGCCCGCTCGGCCTGGGCGATCTGCTCCGGGGTCCCGGTCAGCCCGACGAAGTCAGCGTTGAAGTTGTCGAGCCAGGACCGGAGCCGCTCGGGCGTGTCCCGGTCGGGGTCGGTGGTGACGAACACCACCGTGGCCTTGGGCATCCCCGGTGTGTCGAGTGCCGAGTCGAGGATGGCCATGTGGGGCGGACAGACGTCCGGGCAGTTGGTGTAGCCGAAGAACAGCACGGTGAGCTTGCCCCGGGTCTCGGCGGCGAAGTCGTAGGGCCGGCCGCTGGTGTCGGTGAGCGTGAAATCCGGGCGGGCAAGGGCCGGAGCGATGGCGGTGCCGTCCCAGGTCTCCGAGTCCCCGGTCTGCGAGCCGGAGCTGTCGTTGCCCTCGGCCCGGACCGCCACCGCGGCCAGCACGAACAGCGCCGCTCCCACCAACCCGATCAGCGCAGCGACCAGCTTGATGCGGTCGCCGGGAGCTGGGGGTGGGGTCGGAGGAGGGGCCTCGCCTGGGCTCGTCGTCTCGTCGCTCGAGGTACTCATCAGCTGCCTGCTCACGGTAGCGAGCACCTCTGACAGCGTGGCAATTCGGGCGGCGGGGGTCAGCCGCCTCGGGCGGTCAGCAGCGCCTGGAGATTGGTGATCTCGGCCTGTTGGGTCTTGGCGATGGTGTGGGCCAGGGTCCGCACCACCTCCTCGTCGGCGCTGTCGGCGGCGACCTCGGCCATGTGGATGCCGCCTTGGTGGTGGCGGATCATGAGCCGCAGGAACAACACCTCGGCGTCGTCGCCTGAGGCCGCGGTCAGCGCCGCCAGCTCCTGGTCCGTCGCCAGGCCGGGCATGGTTCCGGAGTCGTCGCCATGAGCCCAGGCCATCGGTGGATCGGTGCTGGTGGGCGGCAAGCCCCAGATGTCGAGCCAGCCCCGCATCTGGCCGATCTGGACCTCCTGGCCCAGGGCCACGTCAGAGGCCACAAGGCGCATCTCGTCGTCGTTGGTGCGGTCGCGCAGCAGCTCGGCCATCTCGACCGCTTGGGCGTGGTGGGTCCGCATGTCCCGGGCGAAACCGACGTCGACCGACCCTTCGGCCGGTGGGCTCCCCTCATCGTCGCGACGCGCCACCACCGTGGCTACTGCTGCGGTGGCAGACACCACCACGATGACGGCGAGCGCCAGCTTGATGGCCCGGGTCACTTGGTCTGGGACGTGCCGCCCGTGCAGGGGAAGCTGGGCTCGGGTGCGGTCAGCGCCTCTCGATAGGTGGACAGGAACTCGGTGGCCTGGTCCGACGGCAGCGAGTCGATGGCCAGCTGGACCCCCCAGGCGGACAGCACGATCGGGGCACCCAGCTCACCTTCGCCCCACGGCGAGGCCAGCGTGTACGGCTCCTCGGCCAGCGCTCGGATCTGGTCGATCTGGTCGGCCGGCAGGTCCGGCCGGAAGGTGATCCACACCGCGCTGTGCTCCATCGAGTGGACGCCGGTCTCGCTGTAGATCGGTTTGTCGTAGAAGCCACAGTTCTGCCAGACCCCAGCGTGGTCTCCGCCCACCGGGGGAGTCTGCGGGTACTGGACCACGTCGGTCACATGGAAGTTCGAGGCCACGTCGAACTCTTGCACCACGCCGATCGGCAGCGGTTGGGCCGGTTGGCCCGCGGTGGTGGCGGTGCCGGAGCTGCCGCCCGCGCTGTCGTCGTCGCCGCTGCAGGCGCCCAGCATCAACAGCAGGACCGCCCCCACTGCCGTCGCCCCAAGGATTCGTCCTCGCATCGTTGCCGCGCCTCCGTCGAACTGCCCAACGTTCACCTGGCGGCTGACGTTACCGCCCGGGCTAACTTCCGGCGATGCCGTTGCCTGACCATCTACGGGAGCTCGGGGCCAAGGTCTCCAACACCGGACGCTGGGGTGCCGACGACCAGCGGGGGACCCTCAACCTGCTCACGCCGAGCGCGGTCCTGCGAGGGATCGCCGCAGCTCGGCAGGGCAAGGTGTTCTCGCTGGCCATCCCCTTCGACGAGAACGGGCCGCAGACCGGCGCCATCCCGGGCCGGGAGAACCCGCGCCGGGAGATGCTGATGGTCAACCAGTCGTTCACCGGCGACCCGACCGAGTTCTGCACCAGCGACGATCGGCTCACCATGGGGGTGCAGGCCGCCACCCACTGGGATGCGTTGGCCCACGTCAGCTACGAGGGCCGTCTCTACAACGGTGTCCCGGCCACAGTGATCGACGATTCCGGGGCTCACCAGCTGGGCATCGACCACTTCGGACCGGTGGTGGGCCGAGGCCTGCTCGCCGATGTGGCCCGGGTCCACGGGGTCGACCACTTCGACGACGCCTACGCCATCACCGGCGACGACCTCGACGCCGCCCTGGGACTGGGCCACCTGACCGCCGAGCCCGGCGACCTCCTGTTGGTCCGCACTGGCCAGATGCACTGGCTCCGAACCGGCGACCGCGACCGCTTCGGTCATCCGACCCCCGGCCTGTCCACCCAATCGGTGGAGTGGCTACGCGACAACGACATCGCCGGCGTCGCCACCGACACCCTGGCGTTCGAAGTGTTCCCGGGCGAGGACCCAGCCGTGTTGCTCCCGGTCCACCTCCTCCACCTGGTCGACATGGGAATGCCCCAGGGTCAGCTGTGGGCCCTGGATGAGTTGGCCAACGACTGCGCCACCGACGCCCAATACGACTTCCTCCTATCCGCCACCCCATTACCCCTCACGGGCTCAACGGGCGGTGCCGTAGCGCCGACCGCCGTGAAGTAAGGGGCGCACCGAACCAACAACCGTGAGGCAGGGGCCGCAATGCCGCAGCCCCGTCCGCACGTGAGCTCGAAAGCACCGCGCCCGCAGCCTGCGGCCCAGCCGCCCAGCGCCCCTGCCACGAAAGGAGCATTCCGGTCGGCGGAATGATCCCAGCGCAAGCAGTCGCAAAGACGCAGAAAGAGTGCCATGGTCACGCGGACTAGCCTGCGCATGACCATTCGTGCGGGCAGGTCCTGGGGAGGACGATGCATCCGGAAGTACCGGAGGAGCAGGCGTACTTCGACCGTGCCCTCGATCTGCGCGAGCGCTTGGAGGCCAACCTCGACCGGGCCGCCGCCCTGGCCTCCGATGCCAAGACCTCGGCCGACCTACGTCGTCGGGTCGGGGCTCTCGGTGTGGTCGATCCCAGCCAGGCGGTGGCGTTCGGTCGGATCGACCTCGACGGCCAACGTTGGTACATCGGCCGGGGCGCCATCTGGGACGAGCGCAACGACCTGTTGGTGGTGAACTGGCAGGCTCCGATCGCAGCGCCGTTCTACACCGCCACTCCCGACCAGCCTGGAGGACTCGACTCCCGGCGCATCTTCCGCTGCAAGGAGAACCGGATCCTCGACATCGAGGAGATGGTGTTCAACGGGGTCGCGGCCGCGGTCACCAACGGCGAGGCTCCCGGTCTGGTCGTGACCGATGCGCTGTTGGAGTCGCTGGGCCGCCAGCGGTCCGGGGCCCTGGCCGACATCGTCGCCACCATCCAGGCTGCGCAGTACGACGTCGTGGCCCGGGAGGCCGAGCAGCTGCTGATCGTCCAGGGCGGCCCCGGAACCGGCAAGACCGTCGTCGGTCTCCACCGCGTGTCGTGGCTGCTGTTCAACCGGCGGGACCAGCTGCGTCCCAACGACGTGCTGATCGTGGGCCCGAACCCCGGCTTCCTCCGCTACATCTCGGCGGTGCTGCCGGGGCTGGGGGAGGGCGCGGTGGTCCAGCTTCCCCTGGTCAGCCTGGGTCCCCGGGTCCGAGCCGAGCGGATCGACACGCCGGACCTGCGGCGGCTCAAGGGCGACCGGCGGATGCTGCGGCTGCTGGTGCGGGCCATCCGGAACCGGCAGCGCATCCGTCGGGGTCCCGTCGAGCTGGTGGTCGAGGGACGGCGGGTCACGATCGACGGCGAGCAACTCCTGGCCCGGGCACGGCAGGTCGCGGGGCATCCGCACAACGAGGCCCGCCGGGCCCTGCGGGCCTTCATGGTCGAGGAGATCCTGCTGCAGCTCCGGGAGCGGGCACTGCGCGACCCCGAGGCCCCGAAGATCGTCCTCGAGGGCGATACCGCTCGGGACATCGACAACTACCTGGACCGTGTCTGGCCCAACCTGACGCCGGAGGGGTTCCTGGTCGAGGTGTTCTCGACCCGCCAGCAGCTTGTCGCGGCAGCGGCGGGCCTGCTGACCGCCGGTGAGACCGACCTCCTGACCCTGCCCCGGGATGCCGAGGTCGGCACTTGGGATTGGTCAGTTGACGACGTGCCACTGCTGGACCTGTCCGATGCCCTCCTCAACGGGGCGCCGGTCGCTTACGAGTACATCGTGGTGGACGAGGCGCAGGACCTGTCTCCGATGCAGTTCGAATCGATCCGGCGGCGGTCCCGCACCGGGTGGATGACCGTGCTGGGCGACCTGGCCCAGGCCACCAGCCCGTGGGCGCCGGCGTCGTGGGAGGAGGTGGCGCTGCACCTGCGGCGTGACCGGGTTCCTACCGAGATCGCCGAGCTGTCGTTGGGATACCGCCTGCCCAGCGAGGTCCACGACATCGCCATGCGGTTGCTGCCGGAGATCGCCCCCGGGCTGCGCTGCCCCGACCCGGTGCGATCGTCGGGGAGTCCGATCACCACCTTGGCCGCCTACCCCGAGGAGCTGGGCGACGAGGTGGTGCGGGCGGTCCGGGCCCTGCCGTCAACCGGCCTGGTCGGGGTGATCACCTCCAACCGGGACCGCTCGGCCATAACCAAGGCCCTCGATGCCGAGGGTCTGAGCTGGCGCCCCGAGCTGGACACCGCGGCCGCGCCCATCACCGTGCTGGGGTCCGAGGAGACCAAGGGCCTCGAGTTCGACAACGTGGTCGTGGTGGAGCCCGCCCGCATCGCAGCCGAATCCCCCCAGGGCCTGCGGGCGCTGTTCGTGGCCCTGACCCGACCGACGAGCCGGCTGGTCCTGGTCCATGCCGAGCCGCTGCCGGAGGTGTTGGGCTTGGACAGTCCCCTTCCCTACGACGACCGCGACGACGCCGAGTACGAGTACGGCGAGCCTGATCGCTACGCCGAGGCCGAGGTCGAGGTCGCCGCCGACGATGGCGGCTACGGCGATTACGAGTACGTGGACGACGATTCCGACGAGGACGATACGCAGGAGAACGAGCTGACCCCGGTGTTCGAGGCGCCCGCCCCGATGGCTCCGGCAAGTCCTCCGCCCGCGCCGCGCCGGCCGTCGAACGGCAACATCGATCTGCGGCAGGACTCGATCCGGCCCGAATCGGCCGATCCGTTCGCCGCGCTCGACGACGAGATGGCCCGGGCGGTCGCCAACAAGCTGGCCGAGGCCTTGACCCGCTACGCCACGCCGGCGCTGATCCCCAAGGTCCTGCAGCAGATGGCCCGGATCCTCCAGGTGGACCATGACCACTGAGCCCTGGTGGACCGGAGCGGTCGTCTACCAGATCTATCCCCGGTCCTTCTGCGACGTCTCGGGCGACGGCGTCGGGGACCTGGCCGGGATCGAGCAGCACCTCGACCATCTGCAGTGGCTCGGCGTCGATGCCCTGTGGCTGTCGCCGATCTTCCCGTCGCCGATGGCCGATCACGGCTACGACGTGGCCGACTACTGCGACGTCGATCCCTTGTTCGGCTCGCTGGCCGACCTCGATCGGCTGGTGGCCGCGGCGCACTCGCGTGATCTGCGGGTGCTGCTGGACTGGGTTCCCAACCACAGCAGCGATGCCCACCCGTGGTTCGTGGCCTCCCGCTCGTCGCGGGACGATCCCCATCGGGACTGGTACATCTGGGTAGACGGCACCCCGGACCACCCGCCCAACGGCTGGCAGCGGATGTTCCCGCCCGGCCCGGCCTGGACCTGGGACCCGGGCAGCGAGGCCTGGTACTACCACCGCTACACCGCCCAGCAGCCCGACCTGAACTGGGCCAACCCCGAGGTTCAGGTGGCCATGCACGACACGCTGCGGTTCTGGCTGGACCGGGGGATCGACGGGTTCCGTATGGACGTGATCCATCAGATCGGCAAGGACCCGGACCGCTGGACCCCGGCCGGGTTGGCTGAGGGCGACGCGCCTAACGGACCAACCGGGCCGAGTGAGCCGGAGCGGACCCATGAGCTGCTGCGGGGGATCCGCAAGCTCATCGACGGCTACGACGGCGACCGAGTGGCGGTGGGCGAGGTATACATCCTCGACGTCGAGCAGGTGGCCTCGTACCTGGGCGCCGATGCTGGCGAGCTGCACCTGGCCTTCAACTTCGTGCCGCTGTTCCTACCGTGGGAGGCCGAGGCCTGGCGCGGTCATCTGGCCGATGCGGCCCGGGCGTTCGAGCCCCGTGGGGCGTGGCCGACATGGGCGCTGTCGAGCCACGACATCCCCCGGCAGCGGACCCGGCTGGGTAGTGAGGCCAAGGCGCGGGCCGCGGTGGTGCTGCTCCTGGGTCTTCGGGGGACCCCGTTCCTCTACGCCGGCGAGGAGCTGGGGCTGGAGGATGCCGTCGTCCCCCCGGAGCTGGTTCAGGACCCGGCCGGCTTCCGCGACGGCTGCCGGGCCCCGATCCCGTGGGACTCGTCATCCGGTCACGGTTGGGCTGGCGCCACTCCGTGGCTTCCCTGGCCCCCGGACCCAGGTTCCCGGAACGCCGCAACATTGCGCGACGACCCGACGTCGATCCTCCACCTCTACCGCCGCCTCCTGACCGCCCGCCGAAACTCCCCAGCCCTCCAACACGGGACGCAACGGGTCCTCCCGGCGTCCGCCCCCGACGTCCTGGCCTGGGAACGCACCACCCCAGGCGACCGCCGCCTGATAGCCGTCAACTTCGCCCCCGACCCCCGCCCGCTATCCCTAGACACCCCCTGGACGACAGAAGTCTCCAGCACCGGAACCGATGAGGGCCGCCCCTTCCCCGGCACTCTCGCCCCCCACCAGGCTGCCCTCCTCCGCCCGACATAGCCGTCGCCTGCGGCTCCGGGGTGCTTCCGGGTCACGCAGGCCGGGCAGTTGCAGCCCTCGGTGTTCTTGCCGGGGCAATGAGGCTCCCAAGCAGCCGGCGGAGCCGGCTGCCGATTCCATGATGGCTGGCGGTTCCTTGCGAGGTGTGCCGTCAAGGGCGAGCTGCGGCGGAGCCGCAGCCGGCCTTCGGCCGTCCCTTGACTGCCCACCGCTGGTGGCTGCTCGTCTGGCGAGGCAATGGTGCCCACCATCGGGAGGCTGAGGCGATAGTGCCCGTATGCGGGCACTATCGCCTCAGGCTCGACATCGTGGGCACCATTGCCTCGGG
>DASXTK010000459.1:0-14572 GCA_036505485.1 Acidimicrobiales bacterium | reverse complement strand
ATCCCATCGTGTTCAAGGGCGTTGTCATCGGGGCGTTCTACCTGACCGACAAGATCGACGCTGCCGTCTTCGATCCCACCGACGAGGAGCTGGTCGGGGTGTTCGCACCCCATGCCGCGGTGCTGATCGAGTACGCCCGGCTCTACGAACAGAGCCGCGAGCTGAGCATCGTGGACGAGCGCAACCGGATGGCCCGAGAGCTCCACGACGCCCTGACCCAGACCCTTTTCGGCGCTCGGCTGGCGGTGCAGACCGCCACGCTGGCGCTGGACGCCAGCGCTCCGGCGAAGCCGGATCCGGGGACGGCGCTCGAGCACCTGGGCAAGGCCGAGGCGTTGATCGACGACGCCTTCGGCGAGCTGCGGTCGCTGATCCTCGATCTGCGACCTCCCGACCTGGAGGTGGACCGCCTGGGCGGAGCGGTGCGCAAACAGCTCGACCTGTTGGAACGCACCAGCGGCTTGTCGGTGAAGCTGCAGATCGACGAGGACGCCGAGTCGGTGGACCCCGAGATCGAGCGCCAGGTGTTCCGCATCCTGCAGGAGGCCGTGGCCAACGTGGTGCGGCACGCCGGCGCCCACGCGCTGGCGGTCAATCTGTCGGTTCGGGGCGATGACCCCCGCCTGCTGGAGATCCAGGTGCACGACGACGGCGTGGGGTTCGACCCCAAGCGGCAGGCCATCCGTAGCCGTCGTCTGGGACTGACCTCGATGTCCGACCGGGCCCTCGCCTTGGGTGGCCGGTTGACGATCGAATCGGCGCCGGGGTCCGGGACCACGGTGCGGGCCGAGGTGCCGGTTGGCTGAGTCCGGCGAGGCCATCCGGGTCCTGATCGCCGACGACCATCCGGTGGTCCGCGAAGGATTGCGGTCGTTCCTGGCCACCCGACCCGGGATCGAGGTCGTAGGCGAGGCCGGCACCGCCGACAGCGCCATTACCGCGGCCCGGGCCCTGCAGCCCGACGTGGTGCTGGTCGATCTGGCCATGCCCGGCGACGGCATCGAGGCCATCCGCGGCATGCAGGCCCTGCCGACCCCACCGCGTTGCCTGGTGCTGACCAGCTTCGCCGGGGACGACAAGGTCCTCCCGGCCCTCCGGGCTGGGGCCGCGGGCTACCTGCTCAAGGACGTCCATCCGTCGGATCTGGAGGCCGCGATCCGCACCGTGCACCAGGGCGGGACTCTGTTGGCTCCGGCCGTGGCGTCGCGAGTGATCCACGAGGCCACATCCCCGCATCGGGACGACTCGGCCGAGGCCGGACGTCTCGCCGAACTGACTCCCCGCGAACGCGAGGTGCTGGCCCTGCTGGGTCGGGGTCTGTCCAACCGGGAGCTGGCGGAGGCCCTGTTCGTCTCCGAGAAGACCATCAAGACCCACGTGAGCAGCATCCTCACCAAGCTGCGGGTGACCGACCGCACCCAGGCCGCGCTCTACGCCGCCCGGAACGGCCTGGTCGACGACTCCCAGGACCGGCGTTCCTAGGACAGGCCTAGGTCTCGGGACCTAGGGCAAACCGGTCCTCGGGCCGATGGCCACAGCCAGGCTCGTTCATAGGTTGCGGTCATGAGCGAAACGCATACAGCACTTGTTACCGGGGCCTCCCGGGGCCTCGGGTTGGCCCTGGCTCGCAGCCTCGCCGCCGATGGCTGGCAGCTGCTGATCGATGGGCGGGATCCCGACGTGTTGCACGCGGCCACCTACGAGCTGGGCGAGCACACCGACGTGAGGGCTCATCCCGGAAACGTGGCCGATCCGGCCCACCAGCAGGTCCTGGCCGACGCCGCCGCCGAGATCGGCGGGCTCGACCTGGTGGTGCACAACGCCAGCGAGCTCGGCGTCAGTCCCCTGCCGGCGCTGGCGAACTATCCCCTGGACGTCCTGCGGGACGTCTTCGAGGTCAACGTCATCGCCCCGGTGGCGCTGACCCAGCTCCTGCTGCCGACCCTGCGGCCCGGGGCCCGCATCCTGGCCATCACCTCGGATGCTGCGGTCGAGGCCTACCCCGGATGGGGTGGCTACGGCTCCTCCAAGGCCGCCCTGGAGCAGGCCTTCGCGGTCATCGCGGTGGAACAACCGGAGCTGCGCGTCTACCGGGTCGACCCCGGCGACATGAACACCCAGATGCATCAGGACGCGGAACCCGGTGAGGACATCTCCGGCCTACCGCTCCCCGAGGCCAGCGTCCCCGGACTCCTGGCCCTGATCACCGGTGATCTGCCCAGCGGACGGTACGCCGCCCGCGCCGTCGCCGTAGGAGTGGGAGCCCGATGAACGTGCTCTCACCTAGTCGGGAGGAGCCCACCGCAGGGTTGCGGCCCCGGGCTCCGCTGGAGCTGACCGGACGGCGACGCGACGACGCCCGCCTGTTGATCGCCTGGCGATCCAGCGACGACTTGGTCCAGACGACGATGGCCCACATCGACTCGTTCCTGGAGAGCGGCGACGTGATCGTGGTGAACACCTCGGCTACCCGGCCCGCGGCGCTGGTCGTCGACCGGGAGCTGGTGATCCACCTGTCGACGGAGCTTGACGGCGGCCGTTGGGTGGTCGAGCTGCGCAAGCTGTGCGGGGCCGGTTCCCTGCCCTGGCTGGACTATCGCCCGAACGGCCCGATCGACCTGCCCGGCGGCGGAGCGATCGAGGTCCTGGGCCCGTATTCGCCCGCGGCACGGCAGGGCCACCCGGTGCGGCTCTGGACCGCGCAGCTGGACCTGGCGCGACCGCTCGAGGAGCACCTGGCCCGATTCGGACGACCGATCCGCTACGGCTGCGAGGTCGGCGACTGGCCTCTGGACGCCTATCAGACGGTGTTCGCCAACGGCTCCGGCAGCGCCGAGATGCCCTCGGCGGCCCGGGGCTTCACCGCCGAGCTGGTGACCCGGCTGGTCAGCAAGGGCGTGATCGTCGCCCCGATCGAGCTGCACACCGGCGTGGCGTCGCAGGAAGCTGGCGAGACGCCGTACCCCGAGCACTATCGGGTGTCCGAAGCCACCGCGGCGGCGGTCAACGCCGCTCATGCCAGCGGGCACCGAGTGATCACGGTGGGCACCACCGCGACCCGGGCCATCGAATCCGTGGCCTCGCCCAATGGCACAGTGCGAGCCGGCGAAGGCTGGACCGACCTGGTGATCACCCCCCGCCGCGGCGTGTTCGCGGTGGACGGACTGCTGACCGGTTGGCACGACCCGGAGGCGTCACACCTGATGCTCGTCGAGGCGGTCGCCGGTCTCGAGGTCCTGGACCGGAGCTACGCCGCCGCCGAGGCCGCCAGCTTCGCCGGCCACGAGTTCGGGGACTTCCACCTCGTGCTGCCGTGAACCTGTCCTAATAGCCGGGCGCGGGCTGCCAGAGGCTGAGCGGGGTGCCCTGATCGTCGAAGCAGGCCGCGTGGGCACCCGAGTCGCTCGTGCCGATGTCAGCGGTCGTGCCCCCCAGCTCCCGGACCCGAGCCGCGGTCGCGGCGATGTCGTCCACCCGGAAGTACAAGGTGGGCGCCGGTGCGTCGTCGCCGCTGGTGGTCGTCAGTCCCATGGGCAACGCGGTGTTGCTGACATGGAACTGGCCGGCGGCGGCCAGCCCCGGTTCCACGAACCACCCAAGGAGCTGGCCATAGAAGGAGTGGGCCCGACCGGCGTCAGGGAAGCTGAGCGTGAAGTAGCCGAGTTGGCCGGGTTGGGCCGGACCGGCCAGGGGCGAGTCGACGTACGCCGATGCCGGTGTCCAGAGCTCGAAGTCCACGCCCTGGTCGTCACGGCACTCGGCGTATCCCCCAGACCGACCGGATTCGTGGGTGCCCACCGTGCCGCCCAACTCCCGCACCCGTTCCATCGCAGCGTCCAGGTCATCGACCCGGAACCACAGACGCCACCGCGGCCGGACGCCGTGGACCGGACAGGGGCCGCGGTCATTGTTCACGCCCATGGCCGGAGCGACGCCTTCGATGTGTCGGTAGACGTGGCCAGCCTCGTCGGACGCCGGGGCGAACTCCCATCCGAACAGGGCGCCGAAGAAGGTCGCAGCCTGGTCCGGATCGGAGACGCCGAAGCTGAGATAGCCGAGACCGGCGGCCAGCGATCCGCCGACGTGCTCGGCGAACCAGGTCAGCAGGTAGGGCTCGCCGATGCGGGAGCCGGCGATGGCCTCGGAGGCAACCTCGGGCGGGAACTGCTCCCAGCCCCGGTGCTCCAGCGTCACCCGGGTGCCTTTGGCGATGGGATCGAAGGTCACCTCGATCTCGGTGCGAGGCTCGGGCCGCTTCATGCTGTGGTAGTCGAGGACCAGACGGCGGCCGGGCTCCCAGGCGGTGATGCGGCCGAGCTCCCAGCCTTCGCCGGTGTCAGCATCCCAGACCTCGATCCAGCGTCCGCCCACGCCGGGCTCGATGCGGATGCCGACGGCCCGGCCGGGGTCGTTCCAGGAATAGAGGGTGTCCTTGTACCAGCTGCCGATGTCCTCGGTGAACACCTTGAACGCGGTGTCGGGATCGACGCCGACATCGATCTGGACGACGACGGTCTCGGTGGTGGTCATGGTCTCCCCTGCTTCTCTGCGTGTTCCTTGAACGATCCGAGCTGTTCGGACCAGAAGGCCTCGACCTGGTCGAGCCAAGCGTGGAGGGCCACGAACGGTTCTTGGCGCAACCGGTAGACCCGGACGCGAGCGTCGCCGTCGAGACCGTCGACCTCCACCAGCCCGGTGGCCCGGAGCACCCGGAGGTGTCGGCTCATGGCCGGAGCGCTGGCTGCCACCTCGTCGGCCAGCTCCCCGGCCCGCCGGGGTCGCTGCCGCAACAGATCGACGACTTGGCGCCGGGTTGGTTCGGCCAGCGCGGAGAACGTCTGGTCCAGATTGTTCACCACAGCGTTAATATTTGACACTACCTGAGGGCAATGTCAACCCGGGATTGTAGGTTCCGCTCGAAGATGGCGAGTCCTTCGTGTGGTCAGCCGGCCTGGGCTGTGGGTTCTTGGTCCATGCGCCCGAGGACGCTGCAGGCGTGATGGAGGAAGTCTCTCCCGGCGGGGGTGAGTTGGCAGGGCCGGTTGGGTTGGGCTCGTTCGATGAGTTGTTGGCCGAGGTCGGCTTCGAGGCGGGCGATCTGGGAGGTGAGGACGCTTTGGGTGGTCCCGGGAGTGGCGGCGGCTCGGGTGATGGTGGGCTGGTCGGCGATGACGATGAAGCGTCGGACGCGCTCGATGGCTCCTTGGCCTTGGAAGGCGGCCAGGAGGTGCGAGGGACAGGTGTCAGGGTCGATGACGGGGTGAAGGGCGGTGTTGTGGCTGGCGCCGCCCCGGGCTCGGAGGGGCCGGACCCTGACTTGGTGGTCAAGCACCCCGACCGGTGGCTGTTTGGTCGGCCATGCAGTTGAGGAGGAGGTTGGTGGTCGAGTAGAGCGCGAGGGCGGCGATCGGGTCCGCGTCGAACAGGTCAGCGTGGACGCATCGGAGGCCGCTGGCGGGGGGGTGGCCTTCGTTGACGAGGTCGATCAGTTCCCCCGTCACACCCCCACGCTCCCAACGAAGGGAGTGGAAGGTGTCACGGTCTCACGTCCCCCGATCGGTCGCGGAGGCTCATCAGGTGGGTGGCGCGGGACAACAGGTGGCGGCGTTCCGGGATGCTGGTGGTGAGGCGGGCGGCGTGGCGGTAGGCGACACGGGCGGCGTCGAGGTCGCCCTGCATCTCCAGGAGGTGGGCGCGGACCGAGGCCACGTGGTGGGAGTCGACGTCGACGGTGACGACGAGGTCGAGACCGGCCTCGGGGCCCTGCACCATGGCGATCGCCACGGCCCGGTTGAGCGTGACCATCGGGCTGGGCGCCACGCGCTCCAGCAGGCCGTAGAGCGCCAGGATCTGGGGCCAGTCGGTGTCCTCGGCCCGGGCCGCCTCGTCGTGCACTGCGGCGATCGCCGCCTGCAGTTGGTAGGGCCCGACCGGCTTGCTGGCCAGCGACCCGGTGACCAGCGCGACGCCCTCGGCGATGGCGTCGCGATCCCATGACCCCCGGTCCTGCTCGGCCAGCGACACGAGGGCGCCGTCGGCGTCGGTGCGGGCCGGTCGGCGGGCGTCGGTCAGCAGCATGAGTGCCAGGAGGCCCGCCACTTCGCCGTCGTCGGGCACCAGCCGGAGCAGGGCCCGGGCCAGGCGGATCGCCTCGGCGGTCAGGTCGGGGCGCAGCAGGTCGGGCCCGGAGGTCGCGGTGTAGCCCTCGTTGAACAGGAGGTACAGCACCTGGAGGACGACCTGCAGGCGCTCGGTCCGGTCCGGCTCGGGCGGCAGGCGGAACGTGGCGCCGGCCGCCTTGATGCGCTGCTTGGCGCGGCTGATCCGCTGGGCCATCGTCGCCTCCGGCACCAGGAACGCCCGGGCGATCTCGGCGGTCGTGAGCCCCGCCACCGCCCGCAACGTCAGCGCCAGCTGCGACGGCGCCGACAGCGACGGGTGGCAGCACAGGAACAGCAGCGTGAGGGTGTCGTCGCCCGACGGCCCGGCCGACGTGGCGGGCTCGACCGCGCCCTGCTCCTCCCGGCGGCGGCGGGACTCCTCGGCGCGGAGGTGGTCGGTGAGGCGGCGGCGGGCGACCGTGAGGAGCCAGGCCTTGGGGCTGCGGGGGCGACCCTCGACGGGCCACTGGGTGGACGCGGCCAGGAGGGCCTCCTGGACCGCATCCTCGCAGGCGTCGAAGTGGCCGTAACGGCGGACCAGGGAACCCAGCACCTCCGGGACCAGCCGCCGGACCTCCAACCAACCGTCGACGGAGACGCCGGCCCCGGGTCGGTCGGCGGGGCCGCCGGAGTGAGTGGAGTGGGGGGCTGGGCTCACATGTCCGGGTTCGCTTCGTGCATGAGGGGGCGGACCTCGATGCCCCAGTAGCGGGACGCCGGGTTCTGGGCGGCGATCTCCAGGGCCCGGTCGAGGCTCTCGCAGTCGACGATCGTGAAGCTGCCCAGGTACTCCTTGGCTTCGGCGTACGGCCCGTCGGTCACGGCCACGACACCCTCGTCGACCCGCACCATCTTGGCGGTGAGCTGGTCGCCGACCCCGTAGGCGCCGACCAGCTCACCCGACTCGAACAGCTCCTGGTTGAGGGCATCGGTCCGGCGGAGGATCTCGGCGAACTCCTCGGGCGGCACCGCCTCCCAGTTCTCCTCGTTGCCGTAGATCAGCAGCATGTACTTCATCGGGAAACCCTACGCACCCTGGCCGGCACGGCCGTCACCAGCGCCGCGGTCTCAGCTCAGCCGCTCTCTGACTGGCCGGAGCCGGTGAAGCGGTCGTCGTCCAGCACCAGCCGGGTGCGGGCGCCCACGCTGTAGCGGATGTGGGTGACCTCGGGGTCAGAGACCACCCGCGTCGGGGTCAGCTCGATGCCCTGGTCGTCGGCCAGATCGAGGCTGGGGTCGAGCAGGCGCTGCCCGTCGCCGAGCAGCACCGGGGCGATGTGCAGCTCCAACTGCTCCAGCAGCCCCAACCGCAGCACCTGGCGCACCAGGGTGCCGCCGCCGGCCACGGCCACATCCTTGCCGACCGCCGCCGCGGCCTCCCGGGCCAACCCCACGGCCTCCCCGACGCTGCCGGTCACGAACGTGAACGACGTCCCGCCCTCCCGCTGCAGCACCTCCCGGGGCCGATGGGTCACCACGAAGACCGGCGCCCGGAACGGCGGGTTGGGGCCCCACGGGACCTCGCCGGCGTCGAACATGCGCCGGCCCATCACGTAGGCCCCGGCGGCGGCGAACGTCTCCTCGATGATCTCCGAGTTGGCCGAGCGCTCGCCCCCGGCGTAGCCCTGCCGCTCCCGCCAACCCATGGCATCGACGACCCAGCGGGTCACCCGAAAGAACCCGGGCGCCTCGGGCCCCTGCATCCAGCCAGTCATGTCCTTGGGATCCCGGTTGTCGACGGGCCCGGTGTAGTACCCGTCGAGAGAGATCGACATCTGTGCGGTCACCTGTGTCATGCCCGGGTAGTCGGAGCCGGCGCCGGGTTCTCGACACGGTCGACAGAGAATCTCCGAGGCGGTAGTGGTCGTCGGGTCGAACTGGAGGCGATGGTGGTCGCATACGTTCGCTATCGCCTCGTGTTCGCCGTGGCGATCGCTATTGCCTCGGGCTTGCCCAGCGACCACCTCCGCCGAGGCACAGCCGCGGGCGACAGCCCAGGAGGCGCCGGCAGAGGGCGCGCCCACGCTCAGGCAGCACATCGAGCCGAGCGTCCTCGTGGAGCAACCCGGTTTCGTCGAGGTCCAGGACGGTCCAGCCCACGCCCGTGAACGGCGCCGAGCGATCGAACTCAGGCGTCAACTCGCTGATCGTCGGGTCCTCGTCCGGGAACCAGTTGCCTTTGTAGGGATGGAAGAAGGCGGGGACCATCTCGACGGAGCCGCCGACGAACGATCCGAGTTCCCGGGTGGCGATTGCTCTTGCCTTGTCGAGGTGGCAACGGACAGCTGCTGCAGGATCGTGTCGATTGGGTCGTCCAGGGTCACCCCGACGCCACCCACTCTGTCGACCAGACCCGGAGGTCGAGGCGGCAGTGCTGTCGCGTGCGTGAAGGTGCGCGCCCGCGCCCTGGGCAGCGACACCCACCGGCCGCCGGGCGCCCGGGTCACCTCGAGGACGGCGCCCGGCAGCCGCTCCGCTCTGACCGTCTCCGGTCCAGACATTGGGACGTAGCCTCCCGGGGAGATGTCGAGCCACGCCCATGACGCCACCGCCCAGGCAACCCTGGAGCTGCCGGTCGCCGAGTTGCTCCGTCGCGCGCGGCCGCTGCCCCACGCGACGAGCTGGTGATCGAGGACCTCTCCGAGGCTGAAGGCGAACTCTTCCTCGCTGCGCTCGCCCGCTGAATGCCCCGGCCTATCCCCCATCCAGACGGCGCTCCGAGCCCTGGCTCGCAGCCTTCGCTTCGCCGCGGCTGGTCACCCTTGGTTGGTGGGGAGCACCCCGTGCTCTTCGAGGTGCCGGCGGGCCTCGGTACGGGCCCAGGCGACGAGCTCCGGATCGGCCTCATCAAGGTCCAGGACCATGCGGTCCCGGAGCAGAGCGTCGCGCTCGGCCGGCGAGAGGTTCCGTACCTCCTCGGTTGTCCAGAACTTCTTCGCCACTGATCTGGGACCGTCGACCGACGCTGTTCCTGGCCGCCCCTCGCCGTCCGCCGTAGTTGGCGAATTCGCCGGACGCTCGCCATCTCCCGCGGAATTCGCCATGTTCGAGCGGAACCTACAGGGATCATTCGACCCGGGCCATGTTGGCGAAGCGGGTGAACTGCTCCAGGAACGCCAAGCGGCACACCCCGGTCGGCCCGTTGCGATGCTTGGACACGATGATCTCGGCCTGCCCCCGGTCCGGCGAGTCCGAGTGGTACACGTCATCCCGGTAGATGAACATCACCACGTCAGCATCCTGCTCGATCGATCCGCTTTCGCGGAGGTCGGCGAGCATGGGGCGCTTGTCGGCGCGCTGCTCCAGCTGGCGGGACAGCTGCGACAGGGCGATGACCGGGCACTCGAGCTCACGGGCCAGGATCTTGAGCCCACGACTCATCTCGGAGACCTCGACCTGACGGTTCTCGGCCGAGCCTCGGCCGGTCATCAGCTGCAGGTAGTCGACGATGACCATGCCGAGATCGCCGACCTGGCTCTTGAGCCGGCGGGCCTTGGCCCGGATCTCCATGACCGTGGTGTTGGGGTTGTCGTCGATCCAGATCGGCGCCGAGGCGAGCCGGCCGATGGCCTGGCTGATCCGGTTCCAGTCGTCCTCGCTCAGCCGACCGGTGCGCACCCGAGCCGAGTCGATCCGGGCCTCACCGCACAACATCCGCTGGCTCAGCTCCAGGTTCCCCATCTCCAAGCTGAAAACCAACGTCGGCTTGTTCGCATACAACGCCGCATGAGTAGCCATCCCCAACGCAAACGAGGTGTTGTGGGTGGGGATCATCTCCTCTCCGGCCAGATAGAGATGGTTCGGCGCGTCAACGGTGATGCAGCGAACCGGCGTGGACTCGACCGGACGGATCGCCCGCACGGCCCGGCGGGTCATCCGGCCGAAGACCCGCGAACTCTTCTGGGCGGCGAGACGATCCGCCTTGCGTGGCAACCGGAACACAGGGTCAAGCGGTGTCCAGCAGAAGCGCCAGGCCGTGGCCACCCGACCGTCGGGGAGGGTGGCCGTCTTACGTCGGATCGGTCCCGGCTTGTGGCCGAGCGAACAGACGGTCTCCCGCGCCTGTCGCAGCAGATCGCGGTTGGCGAGACACAGCTCAACCGTGCCGTTGCCGTTGGTGACGCACCCATCGGTATCCAGTAGCCCCTGCAAAAGGGCCAGCCGCTGCTTGAACGAACCCCGCAAGTATTCCGACGGAACGTGCTTGACGGCCCCCCCGAGCAACCCGACGGCTTGCAGCTCCCTCGTCAACACCCGACGAGGCCCGTCGTAGCTCTGCCAGGCACCTTGCCCCGGCACGGGCACTGTGGCGCATTGCGGCGCATGACGACGCTCGAAGGCATAGCCCGCAACCTCGAACTCACGCTGAAAGTGATCGAAGTCTTCGTCCCCGATGGTCAGTTCCGACGATGTGGAGCAGCTGTCTCCCAACCAGCAGCCAAGGACGTACGGATCAACCGGAAGGTCTGCCTCCGGCAGATCCAGCGGCTCTGTGAGTGGCAGATACCAGTTGGCCCGTCCGTGCCGGGTGCAGCCCTCGTCGAGCATCTGCTCGGTTGTGACGACCCGAGGCCGGCGAAGACGTGCCGACTGGTCACGGACGAGCTGCGGATTCCGGAGCCCGCCTGAGCAGTAATAGCCGTCGTGCTGCCGGTAATAGCGCTCTCGCAGCGATTTCCAGGCCGCCAGGTCATAGGCGAACCATTGGTGGTGGGCATCGGCGACGAGGGTGGAGCCATCGTCGAACTCCACCTCGTAGCAGCGTCGTTCGAGCTGCACCGGGGTCACATAGGTGACCGAGCACGGTTGTCCCTGGTCATCGAGGACCTGGTCCCCGACCTCGAGATCACCCATCGTCGTCCACCCGGTCGGCGTCGGGATCGGTGTGTCGAGGGCGAGAGCCTTACCCATGCTGGGGCGGGCGCCTACTACTACGAGGGTGCTGGGTTGGAGGCCGGAGAGCAGATCGTCGAGGTCGGCGTAGCCGGTGGGCGTGCCAGTGATGGCGTCGCCCCGGCCGTAGAGCTGCTCGAGGCGGTCGAGGTTGAGGCCGAGCAGCTCCTCGATCTTGGCCGTGGTGTCGGTGACCCGCCGTTGGTTGACCTCGTAGACGAGCGACTCGGCCCGATCGAGGGCCTTGGTGACGTCGTCGGGCATGGAGTAGCCCAGCTCGGAGATCTCACCGGCCACCCCGATGAGCCGGCGGAGCAGGGCGTGCTCCTCGATGATGTGGGCATAGCCGGCGGCGTTGGTCGTCGCGGGGGTCGACGACATGATCTGCACCAGGGCCTGGTGACCACCGACTATGTCCAACAGACCGGCGCGGCGCAGCTCGTCGGCGACCGTCACCGGGTCCACCGGTTGCCCGGAGGCGTACAGGGCGTGAATGGCGTCGAAGACGTGAGCGTGCGCCGGCTTGTAGAAGTCGTCGGTGCGGATCACGCCCGCGGCCGTGGCGATGGCCTCCGGCTCGAGCATCATCGCCCCGAGCAGCGACTCCTCGGCCTGGAGATCGTGTGGTGGAACGCGGCTGCGGGAGGGCTGGCGGCGGGGAGGAGCGTCGTCGTCGATGCGGGACATGGCGACCCCCACCCTTTCAAGCTCTCCTTGTGGGGAGGAAGAGGTAAAAGCCTGTTGAACGGCCGGGGAAGTCCTGTTGAAAACCCCCGGAACCTGGGGACAATCACCCGGGCCCAATCACGCACCGTAGGCGCGCCGAGCCAGCCAGCGAGGGATGCTGTCGGCCCGTGGATGGGGTGTGGAGAAGTCTGTGGACGGCTGTGGGAAACCTGCGGGACGTGCTGTGGGCAGGACCCTCAGTCCTGACCCACAGCGGATCCCGCTACTCCGCTTCGACTTCGATCGTGACCGGGAACTCGACGTCGCTGTGCAGCTTGACCGACACCACGTGGCTGCCAAGCGTCTTGAGCGGCTCGTCGAGTTGCAGCCGCCTGCGATCCAGCCGGACACCGGTTTGGGTCTCGATGGCCGCGGTGATGTCGGCGGAAGTGATCGAGCCGAACAACCGGCCCTCGCTACCCGCCTTGGCCCGAACCGTCACCACTTTGGACACGAGGGTGGTGGCCACCTCTTCGGCCGCGGACCGATCCTGGGCATCACGCAGGTCGCGTGCCCGGCGCATGGATTCGGCCTGAGCGGTGGTCCCAGTGGACGCCTTCATGGCCATGCCCTTGGGGACGAGGTAGTTGCGGGCGTACCCGTCGGCCACATCGAGGATGTCGCCGCGCTTGCCCAGATCGGCCACATCCGTACGCAGGATGACCTTCATCAGACGTCCTCGCCCTCCACGACCACAGCCACGGCCTCCTCGGCCACGACCGGAGCCGGAGCCACGGCATCGACCGCCGGGGTCTCCGGGGCTCGGGGCGGCCGGTCCTCACGGGGAGCCCGGTCGTCGCGATCTCCACGGGGGCCGCGATCGCCGCGATCGCCGCGATCGCCGCGGTCTCCACGATCACCTCGACCACCGCGCTGTTGGGTGATCCGAGTCACGTAGGGCATCAAGGCCATCTCACGAGCGTTCTTGATGGCCTTGGCCACCTCGCGCTGCTGCTGGGCGTTGTTACCCGTGACGCGGCGAGCCCGGACCTTCGATCGATCGGACATGAACCGCCGCAGCAAGTTGACGTCCTTCCAATCGACGTACCCCACACTCTCGGTGTTGAGAATGCTGGTCTTCTTCTTGGCGCGGCGCGCGTTGTCCTTGTTCTTGGACCGGGACTTGGCTGCCATCAGAACGGCTCCTCAGACGGGTCATAGGCCGCGGCGGGAGGCTCGTTGCTGACCTGACGGCTGCTGCCGCCCCAGTTGTCGCCGCCCGAACCACCACCGGATCCGCCCGAGGCGTCGCGGCGTTCGTTGCGCTTCACCTCGGCCGCGGCCCAGCGAAGGCTCGGCCCAACCTCGTCGGCCACGACCTCGACGACCGAGCGCTTCTCGCCGTCCTGGGTTTCCCACGAACGCTGCTCGAGCCGACCGGACACGAGGACCCTCGCACCCTTCTCCAGCGACTCGCTCACGTTCTGGGCCAGATCGCGCCAGCAGGTGACGTTGAAGAACGACGTGGCTTCTTCCCACTGCTGGCTCTCACGGTTCTGCCAGCGCCGGTTCACGGCAATACCGAAGGTGGCCACGGCGGCGCCGCTGGGCGTGTAGCGCAACTCGGGATCGCGGGTCAGGTTCCCGATGAGAGTGACATTGGATGACATGACAGAGCTCCTCAGCTCGTCGCCGGCTCAAGCAGGCCGCGGCGAATGGCTTCGGCGTCGGGCAGACGCAGCAACTTGTGGCGGACGATCTCGTCGGCGAGACGGAGAGCTCGTTCGAGCTGGGCCAGCTCAGTGCCCCCCACGAACTCGAAGACCACGTAGTAGCCCTCTTGCTTGTGGTTGATCTCGTAGGCGAACCGCCGCTTGCCCCAGCGATCTTCCTTGCGCACCTCGGCGCCGCGCTGCTTGAGCAGGTCGGCAACCCGGGTGACTTGGGCATCGATGACCTCGTCGTCCAGTCCGGAGTCGACGATCACCATCAGTTCGTACGCTCGCATCACGAGCCTCACCTCCCTTCGGACCCGGCGGTGCCGGGGCCCCCGCACGGTGCGGGAGCAGGGCCTTCATTTGCAAGCGGGACACTGTAGCTGTCGGCCAGAGGGATCCCGTAGTCGGTGGTTGTGGTTTCGTTCATGTCACCGTTGTACTGACGAGGTCTGACATTTTCGGGTGGACCTCAGGTCGGTCGATCGGCCGGCACGCAATCACCACCGACGCGCATGGTGCTCCCAGGCCCCACTCCGAGGGTCCGAAGCTCTCCCTTCGGGACCTCCAGGGCGAAGCGGTAAGGCCCATCGGCTGGGTACAGCGGGCAGTCGGGTAGATCGCCGCACGGCTCCATGTCCGTCTCGGTCACCAGCGCTCCGTCGGCATCGAACCAGGCGATGGACAGGGGCGTGGGTGTGTTGCGCATGTAGAAGCTCGAGGTGGAGTCGGAATCCCACACGAACAACATCCCGGCGTAGCCGCCGAGATCCTCGACCTCCATGAGCCCGCGCTGGCGCAGATCGGACGTGTCGGCCAGCAGCACGCACCAACCGATCACCTGGCCGTCGGCGTCGGTGATGGCGATGGCCACCTCCCCGAAGTCGCCCAGTCGCGTCCGATCCGCGGGTCCGGGCGTTTCCTCCAGTTGGGATCCGGCGGCTGCGCCGGCGTCGCCCGCTGTGGTCAGGGCCCGGCTCGGCTCCACGTCGCCGGTCGAAGCGGCGTCGTCATCGTCGTTGCAGCCGGACAGGGCGGCGAGCACCCCCACGACGACCAGTAACCGGATGAGCTTGCGCACTGCTCGATACTTGCACTTGGGGGACGCCGGCCAGCGCAACCCTCAGATCAAGCATC
>DASXTK010000458.1:0-13891 GCA_036505485.1 Acidimicrobiales bacterium | reverse complement strand
GGCGTTTGGCGCGCAAATAGCGCGCCAAACGCCTCAATTTCGGGAGGTTTTGGACGTCGTGGCCATCCGGTGGCCGTTCGTGGCCAACGCCGGGGACATGGATCCCTTGCGGCTGGAGCCGCAGGTGCGGGTGCGCTGGGTCCGCTCGGTGGCCGAGCTGGGCCGGCCTGACCTGGTGGTCCTGCCCGGATCCAAGGCCACCCGGGCCGACTACGACTGGTTCGTCGATTCGGGTCTTGCTGCCACGGTCGGACGGCTGGGGGTTCCGGTCGTGGGGATCTGCGCCGGGCTGCAGATGTGCGGTCAGACCATCGACGATCCTTACGGCGTCGAGGGACCGCCGGGGACCACCGAGGGGCTGGGCTGGCTGCCGGTGTCCACCAGCTTCCTGGCCGACAAGGTCCTCGACCGCCCCGCCGGGCGAGGGGTGGACGGACCGGGCGCTGGCAACGACGTCGCCGGTTACCGGATCCATCATGGCCGGGTCGACGGTGCCGCCGCCGAGCCATGGCTGCGCGACGATGCGGGCGACCCGCTGGGATGGCACGCCGACCTGGTGTGCGGAACCACCCTGCACGCCGTGTTCGAGGACGACGGGTTCCGCCACGCCCTGCTGGCCTGGGTGGCGACCACGGTCGGCAAGGCTTGGGCGCCGAGCTCGGTCAGCTTCGCCGCGGCCCGCTCGGCCCGGCTCGACCGCATCGCCGACGCCATCGAGACCCACATCGACCTCGATCGCCTGACCGAGATCCTCTGCGCCCCGACGAAGGAAGTCGTCCGGTGATCCTGCTGCTCACCAACGCCGACACCGAGTTGCTGGCGCTTCGCACGATCCTGCACCGGTTGCCCGACGGGTTCCCTCCGGTTCGGGCCGCCAACCCGGCCCCGCTGACCGAACCGCCGTCGATCGACGGTGCCGACACCGTCATCATCCGGCTGTTGGGCGGCCGAGCCTCGTGGGAGCGGCCGTTCGACACCCTCCGGGCCCGCTGCATCGAGGCCGGCGTGCCCCTGGTCGCCTTGGGCGGCGAGGCCGCGCCCGATCCCGAGATGGCCGGGCTATCCACCGTTCCCACCGGCATCGCCACCGAGACCCACGGCTACTTCGCCGCCGGCGGGCCGGAGAACCTGGCCCAGGCGCTGCGGTTCGTGGCCGACACCGTCCTGCTCACCGGGTTCGGGTTCGAGCCGCCCCGGGCCCTGCCGATGGTGGGCGTCTACGAGCCGGCCCGGGTCGGCGGAACCCATCCGGTCGCAGAACGATCGCGGCCGTTGGTGGGCGTGATCTTCTACCGGGCCCACCTGATCGCCGGGAACACCCAGTTCGTCGAGGACCTGTGCCGGGCCTTGGACGCCGCCGGGGTCGACGCCTTGCCCGTGTACTGCTACTCGTTGCGGCGCGACGCCGACGGCCGGGTCCCGGCGCTGGAGCTGTGCCGGGACCATGGGGTCGATGCCATGGTCACCTGTGTGCTGGCCATGGGATCGGCCAGCGAGACCGACGACATGTGGGCGGTCCCGGAGCTGGCCGAGCTGGGGGTTCCGGTCTTGCAGGCCCCGTCGTGCAACCGGCCCCGGGACGAGTGGCTGGACGACGGCGCCGGGCTGTCGCCGCTCGATGTGGCCACCGGGGTGGCCATCCCCGAGTTCGACGGCCGGATCATCGGCCCGGCCTTCGCCTTCAAGGAGCCGGTCGACGACGGCGGCGAGCTGGGCGCTCCGGTGATCGCCTCGCGCACCGATCCCGACCGGACCCGCCGGGTGGCGGGGCTGGCGGCCCGGCTGGCCCGGCTGCGCCACACCCCAATCGACGGCAAGCGGGTGGCGATAGTGCTCTCGGCCTATCCGACCAAGCGCAGCCGGTTGGGCAACGCCGTCGGGTTGGACACGCCGGCCTCCACCATTGCGGTGCTCCACGCCTTGCAGAACGCCGGCTACCGGGTCGACGACATCCCCGCCGACGGCGACCGGCTGATGGCCGAGCTGTCCGACCGGCTCACCTACGAGACGCCGCAACTCACGATGGCCCAGGCTGGTCGGGCCGTGGGGCGGCTGGGCACCGACGACTACACCGCCTGGTTCTCGTCTTTGCCGGAGGAGGCCCGAGCGCAGGTGGAGGGCGTGTGGGGTCCGGCGCCGGGCGAGGTCTACCTCGATGCCGACGCGCTCGTGTTCCCGGGTCTCGACCTCGGCAACGTGCTCGTGACCATCCAGCCGCCCCGGGGGTTCGGCAGCGATCCCATCGGCACGTATCACGCCCCGGACATTCCGCCGCCCCACCACTACCTGGCCTTCTACCGCTGGTTGGACGACGTGTGGGGCGCTGACGTCGTGGTCCACATGGGCAAGCACGGCACGCTGGAGTGGCTGCCGGGCAAGGCCAATGCCCTGTCCGGCACCTGCTTCCCCGACGCCGCCCTGGGCGACCTGCCGTTCGTCTACCCGTTCGTGGTGAACGACCCGGGCGAGGGGACCCAGGCCAAGCGCCGCACCCACGCCGTCGTCGTCGACCACCTGGTGCCGCCGATGACCCGGGCCGAGACCTACGACGAGTTGGCCCGGTTGGAGCAGCTGCTCGACGCCTACGCCCAGTCCCAGGCCATGGACCCGGGCAAGCTGCCGGCGCTGCGCCAACAGGTGTGGGAGCTGCTGGTCGAGGCCGAGATCCACCGGGACCTGGGGCTGGCGTCGTCGCCGGACGATTCGGAGTTCGACAGCGTGCTGCTGCACGTGGACGGCTACCTGTGCGCGCTGAAGGACGCTCAGATCCGGGGCGGGCTGCACATCCTGGGCTCAGCACCCGAGAACGAGGCGCTGGTGGACCTGGTGCTGGGTATCACCCGACTACGCCAGGGCGGGGTTCCGTCCCTGCGCCAGGTGGTCGCGGATTCCGCTGGCATCGACCTGTCGGCCGAGCGTCGAGTGGAGGTCGATCAGGTCGAGGCCGAGTGCCGCCGTCTCGTCGAGGGGTGGGCTTCCTCCTCCTGGCGTTGCCCCCCGGGCAGTGACGCCGTGGCGGAGTGGGTGTGTGAGCGGTTGGTTCCGGCGTTGCGGCGGACTCCGGACGAGATCACCAACCTGTTGGCCGCGCTGGATGGGCTATACGTTCCGCCTGGACCCAGCGGGGCGCCGACCCGGGGTGCGGCGAACGTGTTGCCGACCGGGCGGAACTTCTACTCCGTCGACCCCAAGGCCTTACCCTCCACGCTGTCCTGGGAGGTGGGCCGACATCTGGCCGCGGCGGTGGTCGAGCGGCATGTGGCCGAGACCGGCGTTCCACCGCAGACCGTCGGGCTAGTCCTGTGGGGCACCGCAGCCATGCGCACCGGCGGCGATGATGCGGCCCAGGCCTTGGCGCTGTTGGGTGTCCGACCGGTGTGGGAGATCGAATCCGGCCGGGTCGTCGGGCTCGAGCCCATCTCGCTGGCGGAGTTGGGTCGGGCCCGAGTCGACGTGACGCTGCGCATCTCCGGATTCTTCCGTGACGCCTTCCCCCACCTGGTGGCGCTGCTCGACGATGCGGTCGCACTGGTGGCATCGCTGGACGAACCGCCCGACCAGAACCCGGTGCGGGCCACCGGAACCGCCGACGCCCGCATCTGGGGACCGCCGCCCGGGGGCTATGGATCGGGCATCCTGCCGGTGCTGGAACGGGGCTCGTGGCGGACCGACGCCGACCTGGCCGAGGTCTATCTGGCCTGGTCCGGCTTCGCCTACGGCCGGTCGCGGTTCGGCGAGGCCGCCCCCGAGGCCATGCGCCGCCGCTTCTCCGCCATCGATGTTGCGGTCAAGAACCAGGACAACCGAGAGCACGACATCTTCGACAGCGACGACTACCTACAGGACCACGGCGGCATGGTGGCGGCGGTGCGGGCGCTGACGGGTCAGGCTCCCAAGGCCTGGTTCGGGGATACCGCCAACCCCGAGTCCCCCAAGGTGCGCAGCCTGGCCGAGGAGGCGGCGCGGGTCGTGCGCAGCCGAGTCCTCAACCCCCGCTGGATCTCGGCCATGCAGCGGCACGGGTACAAGGGCGCCTTCGAGCTGGCCGCCACCGTCGATTACTTGTTCGGCTACGACGCCACCGCCCACGTGGTCGAGGACTGGATGTACGAGCGGGTCACCAACGCCTACGTCGGCGACCCGGAGCTGCGGAAGTTCTTCGGCGAGGTCAACCCGACGGCGTTGCGCTCGATCGCCGAGAAGCTGCTGGAGGCCGACCGCCGGGACATGTGGAATGCCAGCGAGGCCGCCCGGAAGACGTTGGTCGACGCGGTACTGGAAGCCGAGGGTTGGGCCGAGTCGGCAGGTGGTGGTGTGACGTGACGGCCGCCAAGGATGTCTTCCCCTTCGGCGCCGTTGTCGGACAGGACGAGGCCCGGCTGGCGTTGCTGCTGGCCGCGGTCGACCCGGCGATCGGCGGGGTGCTGTTGCGGGGCGACAAGGGCTCGGCCAAGTCGACGCTGGCCCGCGGTCTGGCGGCGCTGCTGCCCGGCGACGCTCCGTTCGTCGAGCTGCCCATCGGCGCCACCGAGGACCGGGTGGTCGGGAGCCTCGACCTGCGGGCCGCGCTCAGCGACGGTGCCGACCGGTTCCGGCCGGGGCTGTTGGCCGCGGCCCACGGCGGTGTCCTCTACGTCGACGAGGTGAACCTGCTGCCCGACCATCTGGTGGACGTGCTGCTCGACGTGGCCGCGTCGGGTGTCAACCGGGTGGAGCGGGACGGGGTCTCGCACGATCATCCGGCCCGGTTCGTGCTGCTCGGCTCCATGAACCCCGAGGAGGGCGAGCTGCGGCCTCAGCTGCTCGATCGCTTCGGGCTGTCGGTCGAGGTGCGGTCGCCCCACGATCCGGCCCTGCGGGCCGAAGCTGTTCGGCGCCGGCTGAACCACGACGCCGGGCAGGCCGGGACCCTGGCCCAGATCGACGACGGGCTGCGGCAGCGGCTTCGGACCGCCCGATCGGCTTCGTTGCCGGACGACGTCGTGGCGTTCGCGTCCCGGCTGGCGGTGGAGGTGGGGGCCGAGAGCCTGCGGGCCGATCTGGTGCTGTGCCGGGGTGCGGCGGCGCTGGCCGGCTGGGAGGGTCGGGCTACGGCGACCCACGACGATGTGATCCGGGTGGCGCCGCTGGCGCTGGCCCATCGGCGGCGCCGGCGTCCGTTCGATCCGCCGACCCTGCCACCGGAGGACCTCGCCGACGCGCTGGATCGGGCCACCGACCCCCAACCTGAACCTGAGGACACCCCGGCTGGGTCTCTTGGCGGCCCGGAACAACGGTGGGAAGACCTGGCCGGCGATGCGTTGTCCCGGCCGCCAGGCTCTTTCGCTCCCTTCCACGACGCGCCC
Source organism: Acidimicrobiales bacterium (assembly GCA_036505485.1). Classification (GTDB taxonomy): domain Bacteria; phylum Actinomycetota; class Acidimicrobiia; order Acidimicrobiales; family VFJN01; genus DASXTK01. The sequence continues at coordinate 8,546 of DASXTK010000458.1, read as the reverse complement.
CGGCCGACAGTCACGGGATCGGACCGACCAGGCCGGGTGATCGGGAATCGCGTGCCTGGTTCACCGGACGAAGCCCACGGCATGGCGGTCCTGCCGACCGTGCGGGCCGCCTTACAACGCCGGGTCCAGGATCCCGACGGGCCGATGCTCGCCGAAGGTGACCTGCGTGAGCCGGTTCGGGCCCGCAAGCTCGGACGGACGGTCGTCATGGCCGTCGACGCCAGCGGATCAATGGGAACTTCCGCCCGCGTCGAAGCGGCAACGGGGGCCGTCCTAGGACTCCTGGCCGACGCCTACCTGCGGCGAGATCGGGTCGCCCTGGTTGCGTTCCGAGGCGAGGAGGCCGCAGAGGTCCTTCCGCCCACGGGCAGCGTCGAACTGGCCCGAGCGCGGCTAGCCGACCTGACCACAGGAGGAGCCACACCGTTGGCGGAGGGCATCGCCGCCGGTCTCCAGGCCTGCGTACGGGCCCGCGACAACGACGGCTCCATCCCCCTCCTGGTCCTCCTCACCGACGGCCGAGCCACCGGCCCACCCGGAGCCCTCGACCAGGCCCGCGAATCCGCCCGAGCGGTAGCAACCGCCGGCGTGGACTCAATCGTCCTGGACGCGGAAGAACCAGGCACCACCAACCTCGGCCTAAGCCAAGAACTAGCCACCCTCATGCAAGCCCGCTGGATCCCCCTAACCGAACTAACCCCCACCGCCGTCGAATCCGCCATCCGCGAGGCGTAGCGAACCCCGAGGCAATGGTGCCCACCTTGTCGAGCTTGAGGTGATAGTGCCCGCATACGGGCACTATCACCTCAGCCTCTCGATCGTGGGCACCATTGCCTCGCCACACCACCCCAACCCACCGCGGGATGCAAGGGACCAGCGGACGGCACCGCGTGCTACTTCCCGAGTTCTAGCGGGCCGGCCTCGGCGAGGATTTGGGGGCGGTTGAGGACGTAGAGCTTCAGGCGGAAGACGCGGGGGTTCTCGGGGAGTGTGTCGAGGACCCGGTGGACCAGATCGGGGTCGAACTTGGGCTCGAGCACGTGGCTCTCGAGCAGCGTCTCCAGGTGCTCCGGCGAGTGCAGCATCTCTCCGAACTCCTCGGGCTTCAGGCTCCCCAACTGGAGAAGCATGACCTTGTCGCCCTCCGGCAGGGTGTCCAGATACTTCGGGTCGAACCGGATCCGGTCCACGGTCTCGAACTGGTCGACGAGCTCGTCATAGGCGTCCCAGTCGAAGCCGGACTCGGTGTCGATGTTGGCGATCAGCTCACCCGGCGGCGCTCGCCGCGGTGTCGTCCCCTGGACGACCAGCACCAATCCCGAACGCACCGTGTCCCGTTCGGCCAACCGGAACGGGTCAACGTTGCGGTCCAGGATGCGGCTGACCTTCACCTCGACGCCCCGAGACTCCAGCTCGATGGCCAGAGCGGTGTCGAAGCCGTCGAACAGGAACTGGCCCCGGGACAACACGACCAACGGCCACTGCAACTCGTCATGACGGATCATCGCCGCGTCCGCCAACTCGTCGATGTACTTGTCGTCGATGGGGGAACCAGCAGCCTCGGCGGTGTTGCTCCAGCGGTCCAGGCTGGGGTTGATCAGCGCCGGCACGGCACCCACGACGACCGCCAGAGGAACAACCGCCAGCCGCAGTGGACGCTGAAGCCGAGACGACCACGGCAGCGGCACCCGCACCCGCTCCAGCAGCTCGGCCAAGCCCAGCCCCAGCATCACCAGCACGAACAGCAACAGGGGCCAGATCCAGTGGTAGAAGTCGAGCCGCCCGGCGCTGAACCCGGGGGGCTGGGACGATCCGGTCAGCATCCCCATGGCCACCAAGGTCGCCACCAACACGGCCATGGCCGCCCGCCGGGGATGGCTGCGCCTCCACAAGACAGTCAGACCCCCCACTGCCAGCAACACCAACCCCGCGGTGACCACCTGCACCCACGACACCGACGCGAGCAGGTCGTTGCCATCCACGCTGGTCCGGTAGAGGATCGACGGCAGCCCCAGCACATGCACGACCTGGCGGACCGCGGCGTCCATCCCCATGCGCTCGCGGCCCTCGGCACCGGCGAAACGCCAGGCCGCCGTGAGGTTCCCGGGCTTGTGGGTGAACTGTTGGTACAGCGGGGCCGCCCACAACACCAAGCCCACCGCCACGGCCAGCGCGCTCCAGCGGACCAGACCTCGACGCCAGCCCCGATCAGCCCAGTCGCCGGCCCGCCAAGACCAGACCGCCCCGCCGGCCAAACCGACCCCTAGGCCGGCCACCACCAGGGGCACGACCGACAGGTGCTGCTGGGCGGTGAAGGAGATGAAGGCCACGGCCACCGGCAGCAGCCGGACATCCCGGCAGAACAGGCACCAGACCAGCACCATCGAGCACAGCAGCGGATACCCGGCGATCACCGAGTTGAGCGGCTGCACCATCGAGGCCGCGCCGATGGTGAACGTGATCGCCGTCAGCACCACCACGGCCAGCACTCCGGCCCGCCGGCCCAGCTGACGGAAGATGGCCCAGGCCGCCACCAGGAGGGAACTGCCGACGATGAGCACCGACACCACCAGCATCCCGTGGGCGGTCCCGAGCAGCCGGACGGCCGGGGCGAGCAGGTAGTAGTGGACCGGTCCGAGATGGTTGACCTGGTAGTCCGCGTTCTTCACGTAGGCGCTGGCGGTGGACGACTGACCCAGCAGCGGGGTGCGGTCGGTGCCGACGTCCCGGGCCCGCAGCGCCATCACCGCCGGATCGCCGGCCACCGTGTATCCCGGTGCGAACCGGGCGAAGGCCAACAGCGGCGCCAGCACCAACACCAGGCCGAGCAGCGCCGCAATGATCCGCTGAGGCCGGTCGAGGTCGCGCAGCCGATGGACCTCATAGCGGATCCCACCGCCGTCCGCCGGCGCGACGTCGTCCACGACGATCACCTCGACGCCCGCCCCCGCACCGGCCTCGGTCGGTTCAGCGACGGTCACTTCGTCCACGTCCGGCACGACTACGCCCCCAGGTCCCCATCCCCAGCGAACTGCAACAGCTCGTCACGATCTTGCAGGTAGATCCGCAGGCTCGCCACCCGGGTCAGCCCGGAGTCGTCGGGCAGCGAGTCCCGCACCCGCCGAAGCAGCGACGGATCCAGGGTCGGCCGAGCCAGTGGATACCTGAGCAGCATCCGCAGCATGGACGGATCGAGCAGCATCGCACCCCGCTCGTCCCGAGGCCGGTCCAGCAGCGCCGTGAGGATCATACGGGTGCCCGCGTCCTCGTCGGTCATCGCCGCCTCGCCGACCGGGGCCAGCTCGAGCCGGTCGACGCTGGTGAGATCCGCGGCAAGCGCGTCGTATGCCTCCCGGTCGAACCCGTGCACCAGCCGGACCTCGGCGACGAGCTCCCCCGGTGTAGAGGTCCGCTCGCCCAGCGGGTCCACGACCAACACGAGACCGTTCTGCACGGTGGCCTGCCGGGCGATGCGATCCTCGTGGAGGTTGGGCGCCAGCACCTGGCCCTGCAGCACCGGATAGCCCCGCTGCTCCAGCTCGACCCCGAGCGCCAGCTCGAACCCGTCGAACAGATCCTCGCCCCGGCCCAGCACCACGGTCGGGGCCTCGAGCCGCGACCGCCGTCCGGGATCGTCGAGCACCTGGCCGACCAGATCCTCGAACGTCTGCCGGTCGACCAGCGGCCCGGCCTCGGCAGTGTTGTTGGACCAGCGTTCGAGGCTGGGGTTGACCAGGGCCGGAACCAGCACCACCGCGAGGGCGACCACGACACCGCCCACCCGTAGCCGTTGCCGTCGGGGGTCACGGAGACGGTCGCCGAACCGATCGAGCCAGTCGGTGAGGGCCAGGGCCGGGAGCAGCATCACGAACAGCAGCAGGGGCCAGATCCAGTGGTAGAAGTCGAGGCGCCCGGATCCGAATCCCGTCGGTTCGGAAGCCCCGTTGATCAGCCCGGCCACGATCAGGGTCACCACCATCATGGCAGCCGCAGCCCGCCGAGGATGCGACCGCCGCCAGCGGACCCCCAGCACGGCGATCGCTATCACGACTGCCACCGCGGCGACCCACGTGAAGGCGCCGACCTTGCTCAGGAATACCGGGCCAGTGAGGTCCTGCCGGTACAGCACCGGCGGCCAGCCCAGGACATGGGCCATCTGCCGCAGCGACGAGCTGAACCCCAGGCTCTCCCGGTCGCCCTCGCGGGCGAAGCGCCAGGCCATGCCCAGGTTCCCGGGTTCGTTGGTGAACTGGTCGATCAGCGGCGGCGCCCACAGGAGGGCTCCGATCACCGTGGCGGCACCGCCCCAGCCCAGGAGTTGACGTCGGGCGCTGCGGATCCTCCAACCCCGCTGGCGCACGAATCCCCAGACCACGGCGCCCAGACCGACGCCGAGGCTCAACACCATGGTCGGAAGCACCGACAGGTTCTGCTGGGCGGTGAACGACACGAAGGCCACGGTCAGCGGGAGGAGCCGCAGGTCCCCGCACAGCAGGCACCACACCAGGACCATGGCGCAGAGCAACGGGTAGGCGGCGATGGCGGCGTTGACCGGGTGGATCAGCGAGGCCGCTCCGGTGGTGAACGTGATGGCGCTCAGACCCACCACCGTCAGCACGCCGGCCCGGCGACCCAGCTGACGGAACATCGCCCACGCCGCCACCAGCAGGGCGCTGCCGTTGATCAGCAGCGACATCACCAACATGCCGTAGGCCGCGCCGAGCAGACGGATGGCTGGGGCCAGCATGTAGTAGTGGATCGGACCCGGGTGGTACACCTCGAAATGACCGGGGGTGAACGCCCGAGCGGTCGACACCTGGCCGACGAGCGGGTTACGGCTGGTGCCCACGTCGAGGGCCCGCAGCGCCATGACCCCCGGATCACCGGCCGGCGCCCACGTAGGCGCGAAGTGCACGAAGGCCAGGAGGGGCGCCACGAGCAAGGCCAGGACCAGGGCCGCGGCAACCATCCGCTGGCGACGGTCGAGGTCACGGAGCCGATGCCGGGGCGGCGCGACAGGCTCTGGCGGGGTGGCCTCGTCCCCGACTTCGGCCGAACCCTCACCCTCGACTACAGCTTCGTCCCGGTCGCGCGTCGCCTGCCGTGACGCAACGACTGCCCCGCCGTTGCCCAAACCCAACACCTCCCCCGTGGTGGCGCCGGCTGTGCCGGCTGATCAGTGTTGCACGCCGTTCCCGGGCTCGGTTAGCGACCCAACGAGCCAGGCCGAGGCCCGCCGCGCTCCGGCTGCGGACAGATGCACCGAATCCGCGAACAACGCCGCGAATCCCTGCTCACGGACCTGTTCGAGCATGAAATCGCCCAGTTCCACCACGCTGGCGTCGGGTCGGGATGCCGCCAGCGCCCGGTAGGTGTCGTTGCGGCAATCGGTGCGCGTCTCGCTCTGTCTGGCCGCGACTGCGATGTAGGGCGAGGTGGCCAGGACGAGCCGGGCCCCGCCGGCCTGCAGCAGGTCCAGATCGGCGCCCATGGCCCGAGCGAAGTAGGCGTCGTAGCTGGAGTCGCAGTCGAACACCCAGGAACCGTCGAGCTCCGTGTCGAGCACCCCGCCGGCTCGGGCCAGGTAGACGAGCACGATGTCCGGGTCGAACTCGTCCACCAGCTGCCGCCACAGCCGGCGCCGCTCGTCGTGACAGGGCTCGTAGTCCTCCACGACCCGGCCCTTCGCCGGATCCCGCACCCGCCCCTCGGGGATCACGACCGTGCAGCGGATCTCGGCCGAGGTGGCCACGACCACGCCGTGGCGTTCCCCTTCGGCCACCAGCGCCGGACCGATGGCCCGCACGCCGCTGTCCCCCACGACCAGCAGCCGGGTCTCGTTGGGCGGGATGTCGGCGGGGTAGAGCAGGATCGGATCGGTCGAGCCGTTGACCGGAACCCCACTGGCCAGCTCGGAGGTCTCGGGGGTCGGATGGCCCGCGGTCGCCACCAACACGGCGATAAGGGCGACGGAGACGGCCACGGCGGTGGCCAGAGTGAGACGTTTCGGCCGATGGGACCAGAGGCCTCGCCGGACCGGGAGCTCGATCAGCCAGTACGACGCCATGGCCAGTGCGAGGGTCGCCGCGACCCGGACCGTGTCGAGGGCCCAGCCGGCGCCGATGTTCGCCCGCTCCGGTGTGAGATACATGTCCACCGGCCAGTGCCACAGGTAGACGCCGTAGCTGATCGCCCCCAGGGCTCGCAGCGGCCGCCAAGCCAGCGCTGTGCCCAACGGGCCGGTCGGACCGCCGGTGACCGCGTGGATCACCACCAACGTGGCCAGCACGAACAGGGCCAGCCCGCCGCGGTAGTACCAGCCGCTCACCACGTCGACGGTCCACAATGACCACCCGATCCAGGCGAGACCCAACGCCGCCGCAACCTCGGTCCCCCGGCCGGGAGGGCGGTCACGCCGGGGTCGGGTCGCCACGACCGTCGCGAGGGCGGCGCCGAGCAGCGTGGCACCGATGCGGGTGTCGGTGCCGTAGTAGGCCCGGTTGGTGTCCAGAGGCTGATAGGTCGCCGCCAGCAGCACGAAGGACAGCGCTGCACCGCCAATGGCCACCGCCCGGACGGTCGCGACGCCCCGGAGGCGACGCGATCCCAGGAGCCCGGCCACGACCACCGGCCAGACCAGGTAGAACTGCTCCTCGATCGCGAGGCTCCAGGTGTGGTCGAGCGGGGATGGCTGGCTGAAGATGTCCCAGTAGCCCAGCTCGGCGGTCATGCGGTGCCAGTTGGCGACGTAACCGAGGGTGGCCAGACCGTCGCCCCGGAACCGGGCCCGCTCGCTCGCTTCGGAGAAGACCAGCAGCAGCACCGCCACCCCGACCAGCAGCAACAACAGGGCGGGGAGCAGACGACGGGCCCGGCGGATCCAGAAGCGGCGCAGCTCGATCCGGTCGTGAGCCCGATGCTCCGCCAGCAGCAGCCGGGTGATCAGGAACCCGGACAGCACGAAGAACAGATCGACCCCGAGGAACCCGCCGTCCAGCCGACCCAGGTGGAACGCCAGGACCGCGGCCACGGCCAGGCCGCGCAGCCCGTCCAATGCTGGTTCGTGCACGAGCGCGCCGGATGCACCTGCATCGGCCACGGCAGGTTCGGCAACGTCCGATTCGATGGCGGTCCCCAGCGCCAATTTCCCCCCAAAGATGCTTGCGACTACATCAGCGCGGCTCGCCCTTGCGGTCGACCCGGGCCAGGAGGCGCCACATCCGGGGGATGCGGCCCACCTTGATGGCCTTGGCCTCCACGAGTGCCTGGACCACCGGCCGAGACGCCCGGTGCAGCAGATCGAGTCGGGCCGGATGGCGCCGGGCCCGGACCCAGGTCCGCCACCCCGGCCGGTCGATCTCCTCGTACACGCCCGGATGCACCAGCAATTGGTACATCTCACTGATGATGATCGGCGCCGCGTACCGCACGAGCAGCCGGTCGATGAGGTGGGTCCGTCGCCACACCTCGGGCAGCCGGACCCGGGCGAAGGCCAGATGCCGGGCCTCCTCCTGGCGGTGGTAGCGGTTGACCTCGCGCAGGAACGGGTCGGTGGCGGGATGCTCCGAGGCCAGCTTCTGGAACAGGTCGGGGATCTCCTCGCCGGCCAGCACCATCGTGTAGAGCAGACCCGGCAGCCGGATGATCCGGGCCACGGCCAGACGGGCCATGAACCCGGAGATGCCCCGCTCGTACGGGGTGCGATCGAGGGGCGCCAGCTGCTCCAGCAGCCGCACGAACAGGCGGGAGTGGCGGGTCTCCTCCCCCATCTCGTGCAGGAGGTAGGCGATGCGCGGGTCGGTGTAGTCCCGGGCCTTGGTGATCTCCAGGGCGAACCCGGCCAGCAAGGCGGACTCGAAGAAGATGCCGCCCTGGACGATGGCGGCGATCGTGGCGTGGCTCAGCCGCACCTTGTCGTCGTCGCTCAGGTCGAGCCGGTCGATGTCGAGTCCGCAGGCCGCCGTCAGCAGCTCATCGGGGACCAGCTGCCCGTCGCCCAGCGCCCCCGGCAGGTCCCGATCGGGATCGATGATGCGGTTCAGGGACGCGGTGTTGAGCTTCTCGATCCGCCGATCGGCGGTAAGTGTTGCAGCCACCCGACTGCCTCCTCACGCAAGTTACTGAACGTAACTCAGTATCGACCCAGACCCTAGCCCCACCACGGGTGTTGCCGAAATTGAGATGTCAGTGGTTGCCTGGCAACCATCCCCATCTCAATTTCGGCTCTTGTGACCTGTCCGTGGGTGATCTGTCGGTCGAGTTCGGTTGGATGCTCACGTGGGGCGCGGGCTTCGCTGGTGGAACGACGCTCCGAGGGATGGTGGCGGGGCGGAGCGGCTTGTTCCATCGCTCTTTGAACGTTTTTGGTTGCCTACCAACCAGAAACGTTCAAAGAGCTCCCGGAGGCCGGTCCCCGACGACCCAACGTGTTCCCGGCATCGGGTTGAGCCACAAAGACCGTTCGGGGCCAGCTCGTTTGGCCGCCGCCCTTCCCTCGAAGCGTCATTTAGCCACCGAGAGCAGCCCATGGCGTCACCGAGCCGCGA
>DASXTK010000457.1:0-8640 GCA_036505485.1 Acidimicrobiales bacterium | reverse complement strand
CAAGATCCTGAAGTAGCGTTGCTGCCCCCGGGGCGGTCGCCGAGGCGACGGTCCCGGGGCGCAGTCGTCAGTCGCAGTCGCTAGCCCGTTCCTTGAAAAGTGAGTGAGATGGCTGAGAAGCAGAAGATCCGCATCCGCCTGAAGGCGTACGACCACGAGGTCATCGACCAGTCTACGAAGAAGATCGTCGAGACCGTGCTGCGCACCCAGGCAACGGTGCGGGGTCCCATCCCGTTGCCGACGGAGAAGCACCGGTTCACGGTCATCCGCTCGCCACACAAGGACAAGGACAGCCGCGAGCACTTCGAGATGCGCATCCACAAGCGCCTGCTCGACATCCTCGAGCCGTCGCCCAAGACCGTCGACTCGCTGCAACGCATCGAGCTGCCGGCTGGCGTCGACATCGAGATCAAGATCGCACAAGCCTGACGCCGTAGCGTCTGGCCCAGGTCATGTCCTGAAGTCAGAGCTGATCTGAAACGAAACGTGCCCCCGGCTCAGCCGGGGGCACATTCGCGTTTGGGGTTAGTGCTGTTCCAGATCGTCTTCGGAAAGGTTGGAGGAGATCCCCGTCTCTACGTGGAGCTCCGGCCCTTCATCAGGACCGAGGAACCACGGATCTCCGTCTTCCGCCTCAGCTCGTTCGTCGCGCAGATGGGCGAAGGGGTCACTGCGTCCACTGCGCTTGTCCGGTTTGTCTTTTTCCTTGCGCTCTGGGTCTTTCCGCCGTTTGAACGCCATTGCAATGAAGCTAGCGGACGATTCCGCGGATGTACCCGGCACGTCACGCGTCGTGAGGAGCGGGCTCCAAGACGACCGATCTCCTACGCCGTACGCCGACGACGAGCAGGGCTGCAGCGCATGCCAGGGCCAAGGTGGCACCCAGCCGCAGCCCGACCGTGGACCCAGCCTCCTCGTCCTGCGCCGGGGCTGGCGGTTGCCGGACATCCAGGGGCGCGGTCTCCAGCCCAGTGACCGGGACACCCATCACTGCCAGGGTGTCGCGCAGTGCCTCCGGTGTCCGATACCACCCACCAGCGCCAATGTACCGACCAGGGCGGGTGTAGATCAGCGGTCGTCTGCCGCCCGACGCATCGGGGTAGACGTCCTGTTCGATCGTGTAGTCCGCGGGGTCGGCATCGTGAGGCCGAGCCATCAGCCAGGTCAACCGGTACCTGCTGCCCAGGTCATCCGTCGGCGGATCGGATGGCAGGGGGACGTCGGGGTGACCGGCGAAGTACGGATCGGCCAACGTGATGAACGCGACCTCGACGTAGGAGGGCACTCCGTCGTCCTCGGAGCCGGGGCCGCCGAGGTGGATCTCGATCGGCTTGTCCAACCCCGGCCCGGTGATGGTCGCCGACTCGGCCCCCTTGGCCCAGGCCGGTGCAGCCAAGGCGAACGAAGCCACGATCGCGATGGTGACGCCGGCGACGGTCGCGCGCTGGCGTCGTCCCTGGTGAAGCACTGTTGAAAGCACGGCATTCGCCTCCTGGCAGGTGCCAGCTCGTCTACCCTCACGGTGTCCTACACCGCGGCATCGGGATGGGTTCCACCCCTCCTGCCCGTTATTTCGCAGTCGTTTTGGAGCGGCCTGGCCAGGTCGTTATCATCTACAGGCTGCTCGGCGGGCTCTGGTCCGCGAGCATCCCGTTCGTTCCGTCAATCGACGTCCGTGCAGGCCCGGGGTCCCGGGCACCACATGGCACAACCGAGTCTGACGCTCCGCCGGGTCATCCCGAGCGGAGCGTTCGCGTGGTCCACGAAGAATCCGTAGCAAGAAAGACGCAGCCGCCATGGCGACAAGAGCGATCGTCGGCGAGAAAGTCGGCATGACGCAGGTCTGGGACGACGACAACCGAGTCGTCCCGGTCACCGTCCTGCGCGTCCGGCCTTGCCGGGTGGTCCAGGTCAAAACCCCAGAGCACGACGGCTACAGCGCCCTGCAGGTCACCTTTGGTGCCCGCAAGCCCAGCAAGCTCACCAAGCCCGTCGCGGGCCAGTACACCAAGGCGAGCGTCGATCCCGGCGTCCGTCTGGTGGAGCTGCGCCTCGATGACGTGACGGGCTACGAGGTCGGTCAGCAGATCGGCGTCGACATCCTCGCCCAGGGCGAGCTGGTCGACGTGACCTCGGTCAGCAAGGGCAAGGGTTTCACCGGCGTGATGAAGCGCCACGGCTTCTCCGGTCTCGGAGCCAGCCACGGCGCCCACAAGGTCCACCGGGCTCCGGGTGCCATCGGTGCCTGTGCCACCCCGTCCCGGGTGTTCCGGGGCACGCGGATGGCCGGACGTTCCGGGGGTCAGAAGACCACCACCCTGAACCTCACCGTCGTGCAGGCTGATGCCGAGCGCGACCTGTTGTTGGTCAAGGGCTCCGTCCCCGGTCCCAACGGGGCGCTGGTCCTGGTCCGCGATGCGGTCAAGGCCGGCAAGAAGGGGAAGGGCTGATGGCCAGCATCAAGCTCACCAGCGCGGCCGGCAAGTCCCCGGGCAACGTCGAGCTGGACGACAGCCTCTTCGGCGTCGAACCCCACATGCACGTGATGCATCAGGTGGTCACCGCCCAGCTCGCCGCCCGCCGGGCCGGCACCCAGTCCACCAAGACCCGGGCCGAGGTCCGCGGCGGTGGGGCCAAGCCGTGGCGCCAGAAGGGCACCGGCCGGGCCCGCCAGGGTTCGATCCGCTCGCCGCAATGGCGTGGTGGTGGTGTGGCCCTGGGCCCCAAGCCCCGCAGCTACCGCCAGCGCACCCCCAAGAAGATGATCCGTCTGGCCTTGGCCTCGGCGCTGTCGGATCGGCTCGCCAGCGAGCGGATCGTGGTCCTCAAGGACTGGGGGATCGACACCCCGAGCACCAAGCAGGCTCGGGAGCTGCTGGCCAAGCTGGAGGTCACTGGCCGGGTACTGGTGGTCCTCACCCGTGAGGACGAAGCTGTCTGGAAGAGCCTGCGCAACCTCCCCCATGTGCACGTGCTCGACACCCAGGAGCTGAACGCCTACGACGTGCTGGTCAGCGACTGGATGGTGTTCACCGAGGAGTCACTGCCCAAGCCCAAGGCGGCGAAGGCGGAGAAGCCGGCGGCAGACGACGAGGCTGACTCATGACCGATGCCCGTTCCGTGATCATCGCTCCGGTCGTGAGCGAGAAGTCCTACGCCTTGATGGAGGCCGGTGTTTACACGTTCACCGTCCTGCCCACGGCCTCGAAGCCCCAGATCCGTGATGCGGTGCAGGAGATCTTCGGCGTCAAGGTGGCCAAGGTGAACACCCTCAACCGCCAGGGCAAGCGCAAGCGCAACCGGCGGACCTTCACCTACGGCAAGCGACCCGACACCAAGCGAGCCATCGTGACCCTGGTTCCGGGCGAGACGATCGACCTGTTCGCAGAAGGGGCCGGCTGAGCATGGCACTCCGCAAGCGCAAGCCCACCAGCCCCGGCCGCCGGTTCCAGACCGTCGCCGACTTCTCCGAGCTGACCCGCGCGACCCCTGAGCGCTCGCTGCTCGACAAGAAGCCGTCCACCGGTGGCCGCAACGTCCACGGACACAAGACCTCCCGCCACCGCGGTGGAGGCCACAAGCGGCAATACCGCATCGTCGACTTTCGCCGGAACAAGGACGGGGTGCCGGCCAAGGTCGCCAGCATCGAGTACGACCCCAACCGGTCGTGCCGCATCGCCCTACTGCACTACCTCGACGGCGAGAAGCGCTACATCCTGGCGCCCAAGGACGTGCGGGTCGGCGATCTGCTCCAGTCCGGTCAGGGTTCCGAGATCCGTGCGGGCAACGCCCTGCCGCTGCGCTACATCCCCGTGGGCACCACGGTGCACAACGTCGAATTGCGCCCGGGCGCGGGCGGCAAGATGGCCCGCTCGGCCGGTTCGTCGGTCGTGCTGCTGGCCAAGGAAGGCGATCAGGCCACCCTGCGCCTGCCCTCCACCGAGATGCGCCGGGTCGCCATCGACTGCCGGGCCACGGTGGGCGAGGTCGGCAACGCCGAGCACGAGCTCATCAAGATCGGCAAGGCCGGCCGGAACCGCTGGAAGGGCGTCCGTCCCCAGACCCGCGGTGTGGCCATGAACCCGGTCGACCACCCCCTGGGTGGTGGCGAGGGCAAGTCCTCCGGCGGTCGGCATCCCACCTCGCCCTGGGGCAAGAAGGAAGGCCGCACCCGGGCCAAGAACAAGCCATCCGACAAGCTGATCGTCCGGCGTCGCCGCACCCGCGGGGCGCGGAGGTAGGAACCAGTGCCGCGTTCACTCAAGAAGGGCCCCTTCGTCGACGAGCACCTGCTCCGCAAGGTCGACGCCCTCAACACCAACAACGAGAAGAAGGTCATCAAGACCTGGTCGCGCCGCTCGACGATCATCCCCGACATGGTCGGGCACACGATCGCGGTCCACGACGGCCGCAAGCACGTGCCGGTGTACATCACCGAGTCGATGGTGGGGCACAAGCTGGGTGAGTTCGCGCCGACCCGCACCTTCCGCTACCACGCCGGCCAGGAAAAGGCCGCCCGGGGGAGGCGTTAGGCCATGGCCGCGACCGCCACGAAGACCAACGAGCGTCCCGGCACCCGGGCCCAGGCTCGGTACGCCCGGATGTCGGCCACCAAGGCCCGAGCCGTGCTCGACCTGATCCGAGGCTTGCCGGTCGACCGGGCCGACGAGGTGCTGCAGTTCACCGAGCGGGCGCCGGCGGTTCCGATCCGCAAGGTGCTGAGCTCGGCCGTCGCCAATGCTGGACACAACGACGGGCTGACCGACGAGAGCACGCTGTTCATCTCCGCCTGCTACGCGGACGAGGGCCCGACGCTCAAGCGTTGGCGGCCCCGGGCGCGGGGTCGGGCCACCCGCATCCGCAAGCGCACATGCCACATCACCATCATCGTGAGCGTGATGGAGGCCGAGATGCTGGCCAAGGTCGAGGCCGAGCGGGCCTCCAGCGACGTCCGCAGCGGTGGTCGCCGTCGGGGTCGGGCCGCCCGCGAGTCCCGCCGAGCCCGTGTCGCCCGCAGCCGTCAGGCCGAGGGCGGCGACATCGAGGAGACCGAGGAGCTCGAGGACACCGAGGAGCTCGAGGACGCCGACGTGATCGACGCCGAATTCGATGACCTCGAGGATGTCGACGTCGAAGAGATCGAGGCCCTCGAGGACGACGACGAAGACGACGAGGACGACGTCGAGGACGAGGACGACGTCGAGGACCCCCTCGCTGAGCTCGAGGCCGAGATCGAGGCCGAAGAAGCGGCCGAAGCAGACGATGACACCGAAGATGAGAACGGCGAGGAGTCGAAGCCGTGAGACAACGAGTTGCAGCGCTACGAGGCTTTGACACGTGCCGGAGGCGCCTCGCCTTCAGGCGAGGCATAGCCGGAGGCAAATGATGGGCCAGAAGGTCAACCCCTATGGCTTCCGGCTTGGCGTCACGACCGACTGGAAGTCCCGCTGGTTCGCCGATCGCGAGGCGTACGGCGACAACGTCATCGAAGACTGGAAGATCCGCGACTACCTGATGTACGAGCTGCCCCACGCAGCCATCAGCCGGATCGAGATCGAGCGCACCCGTGACCGCCTGCGGGTCGACGTCCACACCGCGCGCCCCGGCATCGTCATCGGCCGCCGGGGCAGCGAGGCCGACCGTCTGCGGGGTGGTCTCACCAAGATCACCGGCAACGCCAAGGTCCAGCTCAACATCCAGGAGATCAAGCAGCCCGAGCTGGATGCGGCGCTGATCGCCCAGGGCGTGGCCGACCAGCTGGGCGCCCGGGTGGCGTTCCGGCGGGCCATGAAGCGGGCCGTGCAGAACGCCCTCAAGGCCGGAGCGCAGGGCATCCAGGTGCAGTGCTCCGGACGTCTGGGCGGCGCCGAGATGGCCCGCACCGAGAGCTACCGCGAGGGTCGGGTTCCCCGCCACACCCTGCGGGCCGACATCGACTACGGCTTCCGTGAGGCTCGCACACCGGCCGGTCGGATCGGTGTGAAGGTCTGGATCTACAAGGGCGACGTGCTGCCCTACAAGGCCCAGACCCAGGACAAGATCTCCCGCGAGGCCGCGATGGCCGTGGGCGAGACCTCGGGTCCGGCCGCGACCGCGGCCAGCGAGGGTGGGGCCAAGCGGGTCGTGTCTTCCGCCGCCCGCCGCCGCCCGCCCGACGCTCCCGAAGAGACGGTGGAGAACGAGCCGCTCATCAAGGAAGTCGACCCGGAGTTCGAGCGTCTGCTGGCCGAGGAAGAAGAGATCGAGCGTCGGGTCCACGACCACCACGAGACCCCGCACTTCCGCCCGGGGGACGAGTGACATGTTGATGCCGCGCAAAGTCGCGCACCGCAAGCATCAGCGGGGCCGGATGTCCGGGATGGCCAAGGGTGGCACCGACGTCAACTTCGGCGAGTACGGCATCCAGGCCCTGGAGGCCGGATGGATCACCGCCCGCCAGATCGAAGCCGCCCGTATCGCCATGACCCGCCACATCAAGCGTGGTGGCAAGGTCTGGATCAACATCTTCCCGGACAAGCCGGTCACCCAGAAGCCGGCCGAGACCCGCATGGGTTCCGGCAAGGGCAACCCCGAGCACTGGGTCGCCGTGGTGAAGCCCGGCCGGATCATGTTCGAGCTGTCCTACCCCGACGCCCCGCTGGCTCGGGAAGCGATCGAGCGCGCCATCCAGAAGCTGCCGATCAAGGCCCGCTTCGTCACCCGGGAGGAGGCGCTCTGATGGCCAAGCAATCGTTCCGTGACCTCGACGACACCGACCTGGTGCAGGAGCTGGACGAGGCCCGCAAGGAGCTGTTCAAGCTGCGCTTCCAGAACGCCACGGGCCAGCTCACCAACTACGCCAAGCTCGGCCAGTCCCGCAAGAGCATCGCCCGGCTCGAGACCGAGATGCGGTCCCGTGAGATCGCTGCGGCGGAGCGTGCCGAGAACCAGGAGAAGTCGTGATGGCAGACACCGAGACGGCAGAGACGCCGGCTGCGGCCAAGAAGACGGCGGCGAAGAAGACCGCGAAGGCCGCCGCTGCCGCCACGGCCGAGACCGAAGCTGCCAGCCGTGGCGCGCGCAAGGTGCGTGAGGGCGTGGTCGGCTCCATCAACATGGACAAGACCGCGGTGGTCGTGGTGACCACCCGCAAGCCCCACCCCAAGTACCGCAAGACCATGGTGCGGACGTCCAAGCTCTTCGCCCACGACGAGAGCAACGAGGCGCGCGTGGGCGACCGTGTCCGCATCGCCGAGACCCGTCCGATGTCGAAGATCAAGCGCTGGCGGCTGGTCGAGATCCTGGAGAGGGCGAAGTAGTCGTGATTCAGCAGGAGTCTCGGCTCAAGGTGGCCGACAACAGCGGCGCCAAGGAGGTGCTCGTCATCAAGGTGTTGGGCGGCTCCCGCCGTCGCTACGCCACGATCGGCGACGTCTTCGTGGCCACGGTCAAGGACGCCATCCCCGGCGCTGCGGTCCGCAAGGGCGAGGTCGTGCGGTGCGTGGTCGTGCGGACCAAGAAGGAGCGGCGCCGTCCCGACGGCAGCTACATCCGCTTCGACGAGAACGCGGCCGTGCTGATCGATCCCAAGGACAACAACCCGCGTGGAACCCGCATCTTCGGCCCGGTGGGCCGGGAGCTGCGGGACAAGCGCTTCATGAAGATCGTCTCTCTTGCCCCGGAGGTCGTGTGATGGCCGGGATGAAGCTCCGCAAGGGCGACCGGGTGCGCGTCCTCACCGGCAAGGACCGGGGCAAGGAGGGCGTGATCATGCGGTCGATGCCCAAGGACGGCAAGGTCATCGTCGAGGGCGTCAACGTGGCCAAGAAGCACCAGCGCCCCACCCGTGCCACCCAGCAGGGCGGCATCATCGACAAGGACATGCCCCTCCCGGTGGCCAACGTGGCGTTGATCTGCCCGTCCTGCGGGCAACCGACCCGGGTGGGCTACAAGTTCGACTCGTCCGGCCAGAAGGTCCGCCGCTGCGCCAAGTGCGGAGGTGAGATCGCATGAGCACTGCAACCGCCGTGGAGGCGGCTCCGGTGCCCCGGCTGAAGACCCGTTACAACGACGAGCTGCGAGCTCAGCTCAAGGAGCAGCTCGGCCTGGGCAACATCATGGAGGTCCCGCGCCTCACCAAGATCGTGGTCAACATGGGAGTCGGCGATGCCATCAGTCAGTCGTCGCTGCTCGAGGGCGCCCAGCGCGACCTGACCACCATCACCGGTCAGAAGCCGCTGGTCACGCGGGCCAAGAAGTCGATCGCCGGCTTCAAGCTCCGTGAGGGCAATGCCATCGGGGCCAAGGTCACGTTGCGGGGCAACCGGGCCTGGGAGTTCCTCGATCGCCTCATCTCGATCGCTATTCCCCGTATCCGGGACTTCCGTGGCCTCAACCCCCGGTCGTTCGACGGCGCCGGCAACTACACGTTCGGGCTGACCGAGCAATTGGTCTTCCCGGAGATTGACTACGACAGCATCGACCAGCCGAGAGGCATGGACATCACGATCGTGAGCACCGCTCGCACCGACGCCGAGGGCAAGGCCCTGCTCGATGCGATGGGCTTCCCATTCAAGCGCGAGGGTCAGTGAGCAATGGCAAAAAAGGCGCTCATCAACAAACAACAGCGCAAGCCGAAGTTCAAGGTGCGGGCATACACCC
>DASXTK010000456.1:0-7128 GCA_036505485.1 Acidimicrobiales bacterium | reverse complement strand
GCTGGAGGCCCTCGTCGTCGACGCCCGCGAAGAGTTCGCTCGCGACTACTGCATGCCGGTCCTCAAGGCCAACGCCCTCTACGAAGGCCGCTATCCGCTGGTCTCGGCCCTCTCGCGACCCCTGATCGCCAAGTATCTGGTCGCCGCGGCTCGGGATCATGCCGCCGACGCCGTGGCCCACGGCTGCACCGGCAAGGGCAACGACCAGGTGCGGTTCGAGGTGGCCACGCGGGCCTTGGCCCCCGACCTCGATGTGGTCGCTCCGGTGCGGTCGTGGGGGATGACTCGTGAGGACTGCATCCTCTACGCCTACGACCACGACATCCCCATCACCGCCACCAAGGAGAAGCTGTACTCCATCGACGACAACCTCTGGGGCCGGGCCATCGAGTGCGGCGAGATGGAGGATCCGTGGGCCCAACCGCCTCCGGGGGTCTGGTCCCTGACCCAGCCGACCGCCACCGAACCGACCGACGTGGTCATCGGCTTCGAGCAGGGCATGCCGGTGGCGGTCAACGGCGAGACGTTGGCGCCCGACGCCCTCATCGGCCGGCTCAATGCCGTGGTCGGTTCCTACGGCTGGGGCCGGATCGACATGGTGGAG
Organism: Acidimicrobiales bacterium; assembly: GCA_036505485.1. Lineage (GTDB taxonomy): Bacteria > Actinomycetota > Acidimicrobiia > Acidimicrobiales > VFJN01 > DASXTK01. Next base: position 6,524 of record DASXTK010000456.1, on the reverse strand, counting down.
AACCGCCGGGTCGGGATCAAGAGCCGCGAGACCTACGAGTGTCCGGCCGCCCTGGCCCTCATGCTGGCCCACAACGACCTCGAAGGCATCTGTCTGGAGCGGGACCTGGCCCGGGAGAAGAGCCGGCTGGAACCGCGGTACGCCGAGCTGATCTACGACGGCCTGTGGTTCAGCCCGCTCAAGGACGCGTTGGACGCGTTCGTGGACAGCAGCCAGAGCCATGTCACCGGTGAGGTGCGGTTGCGGCTGTCCCCAGGGAGCTGCGAGGTCACCGGACGGAGAAGCCCGCACAGCCTCTACGACTACGGCTTGGCCACCTACGACGCCGCCGACCAGTTCCGCCACGAGGACAGCGAAGGCTTCGTGCGGCTCTGGGGCCTCGGCATCCAGACCTGGGCTGCGGTCCAGGGCACAACGAAACCGTGAGCACGCTGTGGCACGGGCGCTTCGAGGGCGGTCCGGCCGACGAGCTGCTGGCGTTCACCGTGAGCCTGCCGTTCGATCAACGGCTGGCCCGCGACGACCTGACCGGCAGCCGGGCCCACGTAGCCGGTCTGGCCCGCGCCGGGCTGCTCAGCCCAGCCGAGAGCGACGCCATCCTGGCCGCGCTCGACCAAGTGGAGGAGGAGCTGGCGAGCGGTGACGTGGTCCTCGCCCCCGGAGACGAGGACATCCACACGGTCATCGAACGGCGGGTCACCGAGCTGGCCGGCGACGCCGGAGCCAAGCTGCACACCGGCCGCAGCCGCAACGACCAGGTGGCCACCGCCCTCCGCCTGTGGTGCAAGCGAGAGCTCGCCGAGGTGGGGCGCCGCATCATCGAGCTCCAACAGGTGTTGCTGGATCGGGCTCGGGCCGCCGGCGGCACCTACCTGCCCGGCTACACCCACCTGCAACGGGCCCAGCCGGTGCTGTTGGCCCATCACCTGCTGGCCCATGGGTGGGCACTGGCTCGGGACCTCCACCGCTTGATGGACTGCCGCGAGCGGCTGGACGTGTCACCGCTGGGCGCGGGGGCTCTCGCTGGTTCGTCGCTGCCGCTCGATCCTGAGTTCACCGCCGCCGAGCTGAGCTTCGGCGCCCCCTTCGACAACAGCTTGGATGTGGTGAGCGACCGTGACTTCGTGGCCGAGGCGCTGTTCGTCCTCAGCCTCCTGGCGGTCCACCTGTCACGGCTGGGAGAAGAGGTGGTTCTCTGGACCACGGACGAGTTCGGCTTCATGCGCTTGGCCGACGAGTACGCCACCGGGTCGTCGATGCTTCCGCAGAAGAAGAACGCCGACATCGCCGAACTGGCAAGGGGCAAGGCTGGCCGCGTGATCGGCAACCTCACCGGGCTGCTCACCACCCTCAAGGGGCTTCCCCTCAGCTACAACCGGGACCTCCAGGAGGACAAGGAGCCGCTGTTCGACGCAGTCGACCAGGTGACACTGGCGCTCGGGGCACTGAGCGGGCTGTTCCGGACCGCGACCTTCGACGGCGATCGGATGCAGGCCGCGGCCGACTCGCCCTACCTGGCCGCCACCGATCTGGCCGAGTGGCTGGTGCAACGGGGCATGCCGTTCCGAACCGCCCACGCCTTGGTCGGTGGGCTCGTCCGGGACAGCCTGGCCAGCCAACAGCCCTTGTCGGACCTGGTCTCCGCCCACCCCGACCTGGGCCCGGAGGCAAAGGAGCTGCTCCAGCCGGGCGTACCGGTGGCGCGCCGCACCACCCGAGGCGGTGGCGGTCCCGAGCCGGTCGCGGCCCAGATGACGAGGTTCGAACGGCGCCTAATCGACGACAGGCTTCGCTTGGCCGAGGCCTAGCCTGCGGAAGATGCCGTTCCGCCACGAGATGAGGATCCGCTACGGCGAGGTGGACATGCAGCGCCATGTCTTCAACGCCCACTACCTGGCCTACGTGGACGACGCCGCCGACGCGTGGTTCCGATCGGCGTTGGGGGACAGCTACACCGATCAGCTGGACATGGTGCTCAAGCGGGCCGAGCTCACCTGGCACGGCTCGGCCACCTTCGGCGACATCCTGGCCATCGATGTCTCGGCCCGGCGCTGGGGCACGACGAGCTTCGACGTCGGCTTCGCCGGCTCGGTCGGCGAGCGCCCGGTGTTCGAAGCGGTGATCACCTACATCTCGGTCGCTCCCGGCACCATCGACCCGGCCCCGGTCCCGGAAGCTGTGCGCGCCGCCCTTTCGTGACCGTCCTACCACGGGCCTTCTACGCCCGGGATCCGCGCGAGGTCGCGCCCGATCTGTTGAACAAGGTGCTGATCCGAGGCCAGCGGGCTGGGCGGATCGTGGAGACCGAGGCCTACTGCGGCAGCGTGGATCCCGGGAGCCACACCTACCGGGGGATGACGCCCCGCAACCGGGTGATGTTCGGTCCGCCTGGCGGCCTGTACGTCTACTTCACCTATGGGATGCACTGGTGCGCCAACGCGGTGTGCGGCGACGACGGGGAAGGCGTCGCGGTGCTGATCCGGGCACTGGCCCCGCTGGACGGGCTGGACGAGATGTGGGCGGCTCGGCCCCGGGCCCGCCGGGAGCGCGACCTCTGCAGCGGCCCGGCCAAGCTGTGCCAGGCGTTCGGACTCGACCGTGACTTCGATGGTGCCGATCTCGTCAGCGGCGACCGCGGCATCACCATCGTCGACGACGGCACCGCACCGCCCAAGGAAGCCAGCAATGGCGTGCGCATCGGGCTCAGCGCGGGCGCGGAGCACCCGTGGCGCTGGTGGGTGACCGGCGATCCCAACGTGTCTCGCTGAGGAGCCGGCGGCCGCTCGCCGCTACGGTCACAAAAGTGGAACACGTTCTCGTTGATCATCCCCAACCGCACGTCGCGGTCGTCACCCTCAACCGGCCCGATCGACTCAACGCCTTGTCGATCGATCTGGCCCTGGAGCTGGACCAGACGCTGCACCAGGTGGGGTCCGAGAACGACACCTGGGTGGTGGTCCTCACCGGTGCCGGCCGGGCGTTCTGCTCCGGCTTGGACCTCAAGGACTACGGCATCTTGCCCGGGATCGACGGGCTGACCGTCGGCCGCATCGCCCAACGGTCCATGCGGGTCTACAGCCAGATCGTCCTGACCATGCGCCGCATACCCCAGCCGATCATCGCCGCGATCAACGGTCCGGCCTACGGCGGTGGGATGTGCCTGACGCTCGCCGCTGATCTCCGAGTGGCGAGCGAGTCGGCGACCTTCAACGCCACCGGCATAGTCAACGGCCTGACCAGCACCGAGATGGCCGCGGGCTGGCTGCTGCCGCGACTCATCGGCGCCTCCCGGGCCAACGACCTGCTGCTGACCGGGCGAAAAGTCGACGCCGCAGAAGCCCAGGAGCTCGGCTTGGTGTCCCGACTCGTCGCCGATGACAAGGTCCTCGACGAAGCCCTCACGATGGCGACCGAGATGTGCCGCTTCAGCCCCTACGGTCTGGTCATGACCAAATCCGTGCTGTGGGCCAACCTCGAGGTGGCCAGCCTGGAGACGGCGATCGAGCTGGAGGACCGCAACCAGCTCATGCTCGGGTTCACCGAGAACCTGCAGGAAGCCATCCGGGCCTTCGACGCCGGACGCCAGCCGGTCTTCACCGACGAACCGCGCCGCGACCTGTTCGATCGTCCGTGATCCAGCTCCGCGACCCAGACGATCCGGAGCTGCAGCCGTCGTCCGATCTGGCGGTGGCCCGCCGGCACATCGAGTCGGCAGTGCCGGGCTCGGCCCCACACGAGGCCGCCCGCAAGGAGATGCTGGCCTTCCTCGATCAGCATCCGGACGCCTTGTTGCGCAGCTGCACCGAGGGACACCTGACCGGGTCGGCCATGGTGGTGGACCCGACCACCCGGGCCTTCCTGCTGATCCTCCACGCCAAGGTGGGCCGTTGGCTCCAACCCGGGGGACACGCTGATGGGGACGCGGCGCTGCCCGGCGTTGCTCTCAAAGAGGCCACCGAGGAAACGGGAATCGCCGGTCTGCGGGTCGCGACACCGGCCATCGATCTCGATGTGCACAGGTTCGTCGCGCCGAACGAGCCGACGCATCTTCACTTCGACGTGCGGTATCTGGTGATCGCACCACCCGGGGCCGAACCGGCCGGGAACCACGAGTCCCACGACCTCGGCTGGTTCTCGCTCGACGAGCTCGAGGGCCTGGGCACGGACCTGGGCACGCAGCGGCTCGCGAGGTCGGCCCTGGACGCTCTGACCGAGCTGGGCTGAGCCAAGCCCCGATCAGACGTCGCCGGGGGTGACGCAGGAGGGCATGCGGTTGGCCTTGGCGAACTCGTCGATCCAGCCGGTGACGTGTTGGCCGGTGTTGGTCTTCTCGGAGATGTAGAGCGAGGCGTTGGAGTCGTTGCGCAGCGCGCTGGCGTACTCCCGACGGTCACCCAGAAGCGTGCGCCAGTCGGTCAACCACTCGTCGGCTCGGTTGCGCTGGTCGCCGGCCGGAGCCAGATCGGCCATTCCGTCGAGGTCGTCAAGCATGGCCCCCAAGATGTTGTTGGCCTTGTTGACCACGTCAGCCCGCTCGGAGCCGTTGTCGAGGGTGTTGGCGAAGGGCAGCCGAGCGACCTCGGCCAGCGCGTCGGCGCAGCGCTCCTCGGCCGCAGATGCGAAGGCCGGGTCGTCCAAGCGATCGATCGGTGGCTGCCGGCCAGGTCCGAAGGCCAGGTAGAGGACATAGCCCCACATGGCCACCAGCCCGAGCACCACGCCGCCGCGCACGATCCATCCCAGGGTGCGGCTTCGGGGCCTGGCGGCAACGTCCAGCGACATCCCCCCAGGCTCTCCGCCGGAGCCCGGACCCGTCCAGTTGATCGACCGAACGGCAATGAGTTGGACCGTGTGCCCTGCGGGCGGGGAGCATTACCCCTCGTGTCGCAGCTCAGCATCCTGGACGAACTCGAGGGCCGTGGGCTGGTCCATGCCACCACCGATCGTGATGCGCTGGCCCAGCGTCTGGCGTCCGGACCGATCACGCTCTACTACGGCTGCGATCCCACCGCCGACAGCCTCCACGTCGGCAACCTGATCGGGCTGCTCGTGCTGCGCCGGTTCCAGGACGCCGGGCACGACGTCGTGGCCTTGGCCGGTGGTGCGACCGGCATGGTCGGCGACCCGAGCGGACGCTCCGAGGAGCGCAACCTGCTCGACGAGGCCACCCTCGACGCCAACGTCCGTGCCATCAAGGCGCAGATCGGCCGCATCATCGACTTGGACGACGGCCGAGCTTCGCTGGTCGACAACCGTGAGTGGACCGTCGAGCTCACGTTGCTCGACTTCCTGCGCAACGTGGGCAAGCACGTCACCGTCAACCAGATGGTGGCTCGCGAGTCGGTCAAGGCCCGGATGGCCAGCGAGCAGGGCATCAGCTTCACCGAGTTCAGCTACATGCTGCTCCAGGCGAACGACTTCCTGTGGTTGCGAACCAACCGTGGCGTGGAGATGCAGATCGGCGGGTCGGACCAGTGGGGCAACATCCTGTCCGGCATCGACCTGATCCGCCGGGTGCGGGGCGACGTCGCGCATGGGCTGTGCTGGCCCCTGCTGACCGACTCCGGGGGGTCGAAGCTGGGCAAGACCACCGGAGCCCGGGTGTGGCTCGATCCCGAAAAGACCAGCCCGTACCAGTTCTTCCAAAGCTGGATGCACGTCGACGACGCCGAGGTGCGGGTCCAACTGAACATGTTCACGCTGCTCCCAATGGCTCAGATCGACGAGGTCATGGCCGAGCACGAGTCGGCTCCCGAACGCCGGGTCGCTCAACGGGTGCTGGCCACCGAGGTAACCCGGCTGGTGCATGGCGAGACAGCGGCGGCGGCCGCAGCTCAGGCTTCAGAGGTGCTGTTCGGGGGAAGCGTCGACGCCGCCGGCCCGGAAGCCTTCGAGCTCCTGGAGCGGGAGGTCCCCACGGCACCGCTCCCCGGGAATGCCGCTCTAGCCGATGGCGTTGAACTGCTTGGCGCATTGGTCTCGACCGGCCTCGCGACGTCCCGAGGGGATGCCCGCCGGGCGATCGAGCAGGGCGCCGTGTACGTCAATGGCGAGCGCGTCGGGCCCGACCGGTCGATCGGCGAGGCCGACCTCCGCCACGGTCGATATGTGTTGCTTCGCAAGGGAAAACGGAGCTTTGCGGTCCTCACGAACGCAAAGTCCTGAAAGAAGTTCGGCTTCTGGCCGCTCTCAGGTTGACGACGCGAAGCGTGGTCGTTAGATTGACCCTTCGCCCCACCCGGCCGGTCAGGCCGGTGCCAGGGGCAAGCAGCACCGGAAGTTTCGGCACCTACGTCTCTCTCTGCAGACACGTGTCGACCGGAGTCGCTCCTTGAAAACAGAAGAGAGGACGAGAGAGCGAGTGCGGGCGATCGCACCGAGAAGTCTTCGTTGCGATCGTTTAAGTCATAACGCACCGTCAATTTAGCCTGGACGATGAATTTCATCGTCCGATTTCGGTGTCAGCTACCTCGGGTTGCCGGTCTATTCCTGCCGGTCCGAGGTGCTCTTCAGATCTAACGGCA
>DASXTK010000455.1:0-2637 GCA_036505485.1 Acidimicrobiales bacterium | reverse complement strand
CGGAGGTCGGCCGCATGACCCGTCTCCGCATCCTGCTGGCCACCCTCACCGTCCTGACCGCCCTGGTGGCCACGGTCCCGGCCGTCGCCCAGCCCGGCGGCAACCCCATCCCCGGCGGCAACCCCATCCCCGGCAACGGTGGCGTGTTCGAGCTGGCCTGGACCGGGGACATCAGCCCCCCCGTCGGTCAGCCCCGCGGCGACGACTACGGCACCAGCGAACTCGCCCTCGCCGGCCAACCCGACGCCGTCGCCCTCCCCGGCGACCTCGTCTACGAATGCGGCAGCCCAGCCGCGTTCACCTCACCCGTCGGCTACCAGGGCAGCTGGGGTCGCCTCAAAGGCATCAGCTACTTCCCCGCCCTCGGCAACCACGACGTCTGCGAACCCGGCCCCGGCGCCCCCTCCTGGGGGGCCTATTTCGCTGACCAGCTCGCCAACCTCCCCTGCACCCAGCTAACTCCACCCTGCCGTCCCGACCTCGGCTACTACGACCGCGACCTCGACGTGAATTCAGATGGCCGCCCCGACTGGTACGTCCTAGTGCTGGCGTCGGACTGCCAGCGGATCCAAGGCGCCACCGGCGACACCCAAACCGCCCCCTGCGGGGCCGGCAGCCCCCAGCACGAGTGGCTCAAGTTCGCCATGGGCCGCCGCCACGGCGGCGCCACGGCGGGACAGAAGTGCTCGATCGCCATCTGGCACCACGAACGCTGGGGGACCACCACCTTCGGGGACGACCCCTCCACCCAGCAGTTCATCCTGACCCTGAACCACTTCCACAACGACCTCATCCTGTCCGGCCACGCCCACGCCCTCGCCCGGCTGGGCGCGATGACCTGGGACGGCCACCTCGCCCCAGAGGGGCACGGGCAGCGGCAGATCACCGCCGGGGTCGGGGGCCGGTCGCGGCTTCCGTTCCGGGTCAACCCGGCCCGGGAGGGCACCCGCTACCGCTCCAACACCAACTATGGGATCGGCTGGCTGCGGCTGACCGCCAGCCAGAGCCCGGCCGGGTGGACAGGGGGCACCTGGTCGCATGAGTTCCGGCTGGTCGGCAACGACGGCGAAGGCGCAACGGTCGACAAGGAGGGCACAACCGCGGGGTGCTGGCCATGAGCGAACTCATCTGCCACTGTCACGCCAGCGACCTCTACGCCAGCCTGCTGCACTGCCCCGGCTGTGGCCACCGTCGCTATGTCCTGTGGGCCCGGTGCTGTGAGTGGAGGGCTTGTGCCTACCAGGGCCGACCCGCCTCCGAGCAGGGGAGGCTGCTATGACCCCCATGACCACCCGCCGCGCCGTCCTCCTCGGCATCCTCGTCGGCATCCTCGTCAGTATCGGGATCGCGACCGTCGCCTGGATTGTCGCCGACAGGAACCGCCAACCCGGCCAACCCCCGGCCGCCACCCAACCGACGATCTCGCCGGGCGCCACCCAACCGACGATCCCGCCACCGCCCACCGTCACCGCCCTGCCCGCCACCTCCAGCACGGTCATGGCCACCGGCAAGAGCACCCGCAACCCCAACACCTTCACCACCGGCACCGTTGCCGGCCCCATCCAGGTACGTGTCATCGGGGAATCCCCCTGCCAGGGCACGGCCGGCCAGGGCTGGCGGGTCCGCTACCAGGTCACCAATGACGGCCCCCGCCGCACCGGGCCGGTGCTCGCCCAGGTCGACCTCCAACCGCCCGTCCAGCTCAAGGCCACCCTGACCCTGGGCCGCGGAGGGCGTCATGAGGAGACGGTGTTGCTGGTGGGGAGCGGGGAGCTGGTCACCGTCACCTGGCAGGGGGTGACGTCGTTCCCCATGGAGGTCGAGGCGTGCCCGCCCAACCCGGCCGACGAGCCGGCCGCCCGGCAGGTCACGACCACAACATGAGAGGCGCCTGATGGACCGGAACGCCCCAACCGCCGAGGTCATGCTGGCGGTGCTCGAGGGGCTGGGTGAACGCTTCGACGGGTCGAGCCTACCTGCTGGTGCCGGGCCTCGGTCAGGACGACCTGGACCGGCTGCGCGACGGAGCTGCTCGCCCCCGAGGAGGACGGGTCGCGCGTTGACAGGCAGGCGCCAGCGGGACTTCGGTGCCCCACGCGGCACTGGGGTGGGCCGGCAGCATGAGCACCGCGAGCTTGGGAAGCACTGTCCGGCCGACCATCGACGAGTGCTGATGCAGGTCACGGGCTGCGACGGCTGACCGCTGGTGGCCGTTGGCGACCGCCATAGACCGTGGCTTGGGGCACGTCAGGGGCACGGCCGGCGAGGACAAGGCTGGCTCGAACCTGTCGAAGGCCCCCACGGGAGGGCCTTCGACGCGATGCCGTGATGGATGAGTTCCTAGGCGGGCAACCCCAGCGCGCCGCCCTCGTTGATCGCGTAGAACTCGTTCTTGCTGATCGTTCCCGTTGCGCCGTCGACGACGTTTCTCACCGTGTCGACGGAATCGGACTTGAAGACGCACACGCCTCGAGTGCCGTCAGAGCTCGGCCACGCGATCGCCTGCTCGGTTCCCTCCGGCAGGTCCAGCGGCCCGCTCCAGAACGTCTCCGGATCGGATATCGAGTGAATAGTCATGACGTACATGACTCCCCCTTTCGTTGGCCTCGGCCTCGTGGCCGTCTTCACTTCAGGTCG
>DASXTK010000454.1:0-10174 GCA_036505485.1 Acidimicrobiales bacterium | reverse complement strand
GGCTTGGCCAGGACTTGGCCGCGTTCCACGTCTTCTTTCTTCGTGCCCCTAAGGAGGACACCGATGTTGTCGCCGGCTCTACCTTCGTCGAGAAGCTTGCGGAACATCTCCACCCCAGTACAGGTGGTCTTGGTCGTCGGGCGGATACCCACGATCTCGATCTCATCGCCCACATGCACCACACCGTTCTCCACCTTGCCGGTCACCACCGTGCCCCGACCCGTGATCGAGAACACATCCTCGATCGGCATCAAGAACGGCTTATCCAAATCCCGGGTCGGTTCCGGCACATAACTGTCGACGGCCTCCATCAGGTCCAGGACCTGCTTGGCCGCATCCACATCCCCCTCCAACGCCTTCAACGCCGACACCCGCACCACCGGGATGTCATCACCCGGGAACTCATAGTTCGACAACAGTTCCCGCACCTCCATCTCCACCAACTCCAACAGTTCCTCGTCGTCGACCATGTCCACCTTGTTCAACGCCACCACAATGCTCGGCACCCCCACCTGCCGCGCCAACAACACATGCTCCCTCGTCTGCGGCATCGGCCCATCGGTGGCCGCCACCACCAGGATCGCCCCATCCACCTGGGCGGCGCCGGTGATCATGTTCTTGATGTAATCCGCATGCCCCGGCATATCCACATGGGCGTAATGCCGATTCGGGGTCTCATACTCCACATGCGAAATATTGATCGTGATCCCCCGCTGCTTCTCCTCCGGCGCCTTATCGATCTCATCGAACGCCATCACCTGCACATTCGGATTCGCCTCCGCCAACACCTTCGTAATCGCCGCAGTCAACGTGGTCTTACCATGATCAATATGGCCCATCGTCCCCACATTCAAATGCGGCTTCGTCCGCTCAAACTTCGCTTTGGCCATGGGGCCTGCTCCTGCATCTCGTAACTTTGGTGGGATTCGCGGTGGCGGCGGCCGGACTCGAACCGGCGACAACTCGATTATGAGCCGAGTGCTCTAACCAACTGAGCTACGCCGCCGTCGCTGGCAACGACCGCGACAGGTTGTCGCGACGCTGTGAGCCCCCTGTCGGAATCGAACCGACGACACCAGCCTTACCATGGCTGTGCTCTACCGACTGAGCTAAGGGGGCGGGCGAAAGCCCAGAGCCGGACAGCCTACCGGTGCGCGACCCGGCGCGAGCAAGCCGGTAGATCGGGGCTTTCCGTAGTGCCACCAGCGTCTTTCAACCGTTGACGGGTCGACGACCGGAGGCGGCGAGGGTGTCCGGTCCCAGAACGAAATCGGGGTCGACCTGTCCGGCCAGATCCTCACCGGTGCGATCGTTGCCCCAACTGTGGGCGTTGCGCAGATGGAACTCGACCGCCTGACGTTGATACCGGGGCCAGTCCTTCTCCGCGGCGTCGGCCCGGGCGACGATGGTTTCCAGCGCGGCGCGGTTGCTGTCCTCCAGGTAGGCGATGGGACGACTCTCGCCTCGCTCGGCCGCTCGCACATGATCCGATCGGGTCAGGTGGGTGAGCAGGCTGTCGCCCAGCTGGTCTTGCAGGAAGGCCAGGTCGTCGGCGTCGTGCACCTTGTTCCCCACCGCCGCCACCACGACGTCGTAGCCTCGGGCGTGGTCGACGTACTGGCGATAGACGCCGACGCTGCGCAGGGTCGGCTCGCACACGATGAAGGTGAGGTCGAAGCGGGTGAACAGACCCGATGCGAACGAGTCGGCGCCCGCGGTCATGTCGACCACCACGTACTCCCCCGGGCCGTCGACCATGTGGTTCAACAGCAGCTCGACCGCGCCGATCTTGGAGTGGTAGCAGGCCACACCCAGGTCGTCCTCGGAGAACGGCCCGGTGACCGCCAGCTGCGCACCACCCACCGCACGAAGACACGCGGTGTAGATCGGGTTGCCCTCCACCACGGTCACGAGCCGGGATCCCGCACCCGGCGGGGTCGTCTTGATCATCGACCCGACCGAGTTGATCCGCGGATTGGCCCCGCGGAGGTGGTCCTTGATCAGCGGCAGGTGGTCACCGAGGGCCGGCAGCGCGGCCGCTTCGACTTCGCTGGCGCCCAGGGCACAGGCCAGGTGCTGGTTGATGTCCGCGTCGATGGCCAGGACCGGCCGGCGCTGGGCCACCAGATGCGCCACCGCCAGCGAGGCCAAAGTGGTCTTGCCGCTGCCTCCCTTGCCGACGAAAGCGATCTTCATGCCTGAACAGTAGTGATTCTTGTTATCACCTCCGGACCAGGACGTCGGCCAGGGGCTTCCTGGCGATGTCCGGCGTGGGTTGCAGGTCACCCCCGCACTATGCGCTCGATCGTCTGGTCGATGCGGCGGGCCCGGGTGGCCGGTCGCTTGGCTTCGTCGATCCACTGCACGTACTCACGCTGGTGGGAGTACGAGAGCTGGTCGAACTGGGCGCGGGCTCCGGCGGTGGCCAAGCCCGCCGCGAGATCGTCGGGAACCTCGACGGTGCGCTCAGCCGCATCGACGGCCACGGTGACCTTCACCTTGTCACCGGGGGCCTTGCCCAGCTCCTTCCGGATGGCCTTGAGCATCCCCAGGATCTTCGGGCCTCCCATGGAGACGACCGAGCCGCGGTACGGGATCCCGTCGAAGCTGGCGATGACTGCGATCCGGCCTCCTCCGCCCAGCGCCGCGACCACGTCGGGCGGCACCTCGACGTACGCCCCGCCGCCTGATGCCTCGGTGATCACGGCCTCGAAAGACTCCATGGCCGGAGCGTACGGTCCTGGTGAGGCCGGCGGAACGGGAGCGGTGACCGGGCCGAGCGCCATTCACCCCGCTGGGTGGCTAAACATTACGGGTCGGTTGCTATGGTTTCGCTGCCCAGTTCCGTGCGACCATCTGGGGGCCAGTTGGCCGGGCGGGCGGAACCGGACCCACGGGCAGTGAGCGGCCTCGCGGGCCCATCACATGCAGTGGCCAAAGTCCGTCACCTGGAAGGATCGTGGTGCCGAAGTGCTGGTGGATCGCCTGATCATCGAGGGGGAAGACGGGGTGGAGACGGTGGACCTCCATCCCCGCCTGACAGTCATCGGCGGGATGCCCCCCGCGGCTCGCATGGCGTTCACCCAGCTGCTCGCCGGCGCCCTGCACGGGACCGAACGGGGTGTCCACGCCGAGGTCACCGACGACACCGGACGCCGTCTGGTGGTCATCCGGCCAGGGGTGGGCATGGGCCGGGTGGTCGATGTCGACGCCGGTGCCGACGTGACCCAGCAGTACCGCGGGTTCGACGGCAAGATCGACCTGCTGTCCAACAACTACGGCCGGGCCAGCATCACCCGGATCAGCGCCGACGACCTCACCACCGGCGCGGCGCGCAACGACGCTGTCCGCACACTGTCGGCGGTGGACCAGGTGGCGTTGTGGGACGCCGCCGACGCCGCGCTGGAGCAGGGTCCCCAGAGCAACGCCCACGCCGAGTGGACCGATCTGGCCGGCGACATCGACGTGCGTTGGGCGGCCGAGCGGCGCACCGAGATCCAGGCCGCGTCGCGGCTGCGGCAGCACATCGCCGCGCTGCGCTCCCTGTCGTCCAGCGTCCCGGACCTGTCCGACGACGATGCCGTGGCTCTGGCTCAGGCGATCGTGTCGCAGCTCACCGCGGCCAGCCATGAGCAGGGGGTCAAGCCGCCGGTGGTGTTGGACGAGCCGTTCATCGATCTCGACCCCGCGGTGGTGCCGCTGCTGCTGGAGCTGCTGCCCGGGCTGGTCGGCACCCTGCAGGTCATGCTGCTCACCAACGACGATGCCATCGCCAGCTGGGCCCGGCTGGAGGCGCTGGCGGGCGAACTGGCGCTAGTCGAACCGGCGCTCGCCAACGGCTGACCAGTCCAGGCTCGTCCGTTCGTTCGTTTACTCTCGTCGTCTCGTGCGTACGCGCCTTGCCATCCTGGACGACGCCGAAGCTCTGCGCGCCATCTACAACGTCGAGGTCACGACGTCGACGGTGACGTTCGACCTGGTTCCCCGCAGCCTCGAGGAGCAAAGGCGCTGGCTGTCGCAGCGCAGCGGTGCGCATGCGGTGCTGGTGGCCGAAGCCGACATCGACGGCGTTCCGGTCATCGTGGGGTACGGATCGCTGTCTCCCTACCGGGACCGCCCCGCCTACACCACCAGCGTCGAGGATTCGGTCTACGTGCACCGCGACCACCAGGGCAAAGGCGTCGGCAAGCTGCTGTTGGGCGGCCTGGTCGAGCTGGCCACCGCCCACGGCTTCCATGCCGTGTTCGCCCGCATCGTCGAGGGCCACGCGGTCTCGATCGGCCTGCACAAGTCTCTCGGGTTCGAGCTGGTCGGCACCGAGCGCGAGGTAGGCCGCAAGTTCGGCCGCTGGCTAGACGTCGTAGTGATGCAACGCCTGCTCTAGCGGCTCCAGGCCTCGCGGGCGGTCGCGGTCGTTTCCCTGGCATCGGTCGGAATCTCAATGTCGATCGAGTCGTCTAGTCGGAGATGTCGATGGTCATGGCGGTCCCAAGACCGCTCAGCGGGGTGTCGTTGTCCTGGCCGAGATGGCTGGCGACATCGGCGAGGCTCTGCACGATCCGCATGCGTCGGATCATTCCTTCGTCCTCGACCCACACCTGCAGCGTCACCGGCATGGAGCCCAGCCTCTCCGCCAGGTCGGCCGGCATCTCAGGGACATCCGGATCGGGAGCCGTCGTCGTCGGGAGCGCCGTGTCGTCCAGCTGAGGCTGGATGAACTCGGCGTTCGTGATCGTGGCGGCCAGGCCCCTGGCCCGCACCCCGTAGATCTCCTCGCTGTCGATCTCTTCGACCGACTCCGCCGAGCGGATCACCTTCAGGAACGCCGGGGCTCGACGATGTTGGTGCCCGGCACCGGTCCCCCGAGCTGGCTCGGAGCGAACCCGTCCAACGCTGTGGTGTCGATCGAGACCCTGCCCTCCGCCGACGCCTCGGACAGATCGGCCGATGGACTGTCGAGGCGGTCGGCGGTCATCGCCCGGATGACCGGTGTGTACTGATACACCGCTCCGGCGTCGAAGATGATCTCCGAGAACAGCTCGTCGTCGGACATGTCCTCCGGCACATCCACGTTGAGGAACCAGGGTGGCGACATCGAGGGCCCAACGGCGGGTCGCCATGGTGTCGAGGTACTGGGGGAACGTCTCCCACTGCCAGGCGATGTCCTCGTGGAGCGCGGTGCCGGGGATGTCCTCCACGCCCTCCATCAGCTCGACGAGCCACTCCTCCTCGCCCGGGCGGAGGGTTTCCAGCAACCACCGTGGTCACCCCGTGCGACACCGATGGCTCCAGGAACGGTAGCTAGCCCGATGGCGTCGCTGGTGGGCCGGGTGGCGGGGGAGGGAACGCGTACTTGCTCGGCCAGAGGGCGCGCTTCATGGCGTCGAGCAGGAAACGGCGGGTGAGCCACCAGCCCAGGACGAGCACGGGGATGAAGGGCAGGAGGAAGCCGAGCACGGCGACGACCACGAGCACGACGTTGACCAGCGCCACCCACCCCGTGCGGACGGCAGAGATGAAGCTGGGCACGTCCTTGTTGACGTCCAGGTCGGAGCGCTCGGTCAGGCGCAGGTTGATGGTGGCCAGCTCGGCCTGGCTGGTCAGCACGGCGAGCTGGCCCTGCATCGACTCGATCTCGCCCTCACGGGTGGCGAGCTCGCCTTCGATGGCGACGACGTCGGCCGTGGTGTCGGCCGCCCCCAGCAGGTTCCGCAAACGATCGGCGCTGGCTTGGGCGCTCGCCAGACGGCCCTCGAGATCGGTCACCTGGTCGGTCACGTCCTCGGCCTTCAGGTCGTTGCGGAGCACCCGGCCCAGGTCGGACAAGGAGGCGAGCGTCTTGTCCAGTTGGTCCGGTGGAACCTTCAGCACCAGCTCGGCTTCATGCGAGCCTTCGAGATCACTGTGTTGCTGGAACAGCAGGCCGCCCACGTCCTCGGTGATGGCGATGGCCTTGTCGGTGGCGTCGGGCACATCGGACGCTCGGATCACGACGTCCGCGGTGTAGATGACGTCACGGCCCTCGAGTCCGGTCTGACTGGCGAGCGTGCGGATCCGGGTCTCCCCGGCCGCGGACTCGCCGCCGCTCGATCCTCCTGACGATTCCGACGAACCAGCGTCGTCTGCGCAACCGGCCACGCCCAGCACGAGTCCGACTACGAGTACCGCCCCTACTCCTGCCCTCATGACCCGCATGAATCCGCAGAGTAGGCCCACGAACACTGCGAGATGCCGCGGGCAGACAAGGACGTAATGCGTGGGCCGGGGAGGATTTGAACCTCCGAAGGCGTAAGCCGACGGGTTTACAGCCCGTTCCCTTTGGCCACTCGGGCACCGACCCGGGAAGGAGACAACCTAGCCGGTCGAGCGCCCAGCCTCGCGACCGGATACCGGTAGCCTCGTAGGTCATGCCCAGCTTCGATGTCGTGTCCGAGATCGACCAACAAGAGGTGCGCAACGCCGTCGATCAGGCGGCCCGCGAGGTGGCCACCCGCTTCGATTTCAAGGGCACCAACACCACGGTCGAGCTCAACGACAAGGTCATCACCCTCCACTCGGTGACCGAGGATCGGCTCAACGCCGTGCGGCAGGTCCTCGAGGAGAAGTTGGTGAAGCGCAAGGTGTCGCTCAAGGCCCTCGACTACCAGAAGGTCGAGGAGGCGTCGGGCGCTACGGCCCGCCAGCAGGTGAACCTGGTGGCCGGCATCTCGCGGGACAAGGCCACGACCCTCAACAAGTTCATCAAGGGCCTGGGGCTCAAGGGGGTGCAGAGCCAGGTCCAGGGTGAGCAGCTCCGGGTGACCGGCAAGAAGCGCGACGACCTGCAGGCCGCCATCGCCGCCATGCGCGAGGAAGACTTCGGCATCCCGCTGCAGTTCACCAACTTCCGGGACTGACCGGCAGGTTTCTCATGACTGGGGACGAGGCCCGCCGGGGTCTCTGGGCGAGTTGGCGCGGGGACGAGTATGCCTTCGCCCGGGTCTCCGGTGATCTGCGCCAAGCGATCATCGCCAGCCCGACGCCGCAGCCGGGGTTCGTAGCTTCGGAGGACCACTACGTGCGCGGGGTGTTCCTCACCGAGCTGCTGGACACGGTGCGGATCACCCGGGAAGCCCGCGCTCGGGGCTACCTCTACCACGTGGGGGAGCTGGAGGCCGATGGCCAGCGGGTGAGCCTGTCCACCGAGGATTCGCAGGCCGCCGCGGCCATCGACCTCCCCTACTTCGACCGCCACACCTGGGTTGGATCAGTCGATCGAGCTGTGATCGAGGAGATCCGGGAGGTTTTCGACCGGCTCGATCCGCTCAACGAGCGCAGCTTCGAATGGACTCGAGCGGAGCTCGGGTCACCCGTGGGCCGGCAAGACCCCGGGCGCGTCGGGCGCCGATCCGGACCAAGCTCTGGGCCTCCTGGCGAGGCCTCGACTACGAGGTGCTGCTGCTGGTGCCTGGCTCGCCGGAGACGGTGCGACTGCTCGCCTCCGAACCAACCGACGGGCTTTCGCGGTCGGGAGCGGGGGTCTTCGCCGGTGATGTCGGCGTGGATCAGCTGGAGAAGCCGCGCTGGATCACGACCCTGGCCTCGCACCACGGCGACGAGGGTGCGGTGTTCGGCGTGTACCCCGACGGGCACGTCGCCTTCTACGAGATCCGCGGCGAACCGATCGTGTTCACGTACGACTTCCTGGTGTTCGACCGGGTGCGTGAGGTCGCGGTCCTCGAGCTCGAGAACGTCAGGGAAGAGGAGTATCCCGTCGACCTGTTGACGTTGCCCCGGCCGTAGCTACCAGGCCTGGCGCCACTCGCCGTCGCGAAGCCGCCGCACCCGGTCCTCGGTGGCCGGATGGGTCCGGAACAGGTTGGCGAACTGGATCTTCTTCCCGGTGAGCGGGTTGACGATGAACGCCTGCGCGTGCGCCGGGTCGATGTCCATCGGGATCTGCTTGGCCCCGGCCTCGAGCTTCTGCAGGGCCCGAGCCAGCGGCTCGCCGTCGTCGATCAACCGGGCGCCGCTGCGATCGGCCTCATATTCGCGGCTGCGGCTGAGGGCCATCTGCAACAGCCCCGCGGCGAGCGGCGCCAGGATGGCCATGGCGAGCAGGGCGATGGGGTTGGGGCCGTCGTCGTCGCGTCCGCCGCCGAAGATGGCCGCGAACCGCAGGAAGGTGGCAATGAGGGTGATGCCCATGGCGATGGCCGCGGCCACCGAGCCGATGAGGATGTCACGGTTGCCGACGTGGCTGATCTCGTGGGCCAGGACGCCGCGGAGCTCGTCCCAGTCGAGGATGCGCAGGATTCCCTGGGTCACGGCCACGGCAGCGTGGTCAGGATTGCGTCCGGTGGCGAAGGCGTTGGGCTGCTGGTCGGGGGTGACGTACAGCTTGGGCATGGGCATGCCGGCCTTCTGCGTCAGCTCCCGGACGATGGCGTAGTACTCGGGCATCTCGGCTTCGGTGACCGGAACGGCGCGGGCGGCCTTGATGGCCAACACGTCGCTCTTCCAGTACGAGAAGCCGACCATGGCGAAGCCCAGGCCGGCCCCGATGAGTAGCCCGGTCTTTCCACCAAGGGCACCGCCGATCAGCATCAGCAGACCACCGAGGCCTGCGAGCAGTACGGCGGTCTTCAACATGTTCTTCACGCTGAGCATGGTATCGACCGGCACCGCCGCTCAGAACACCCCCGATGACCTGGGATTTTCCTCCGAATTCCCTCAGTCCTCCCTGGGGCTGGCGGCTAGCTACCCGACTCGAACACGACCTTGTAGACCAGGCCGCGCATCAGATCGTGGACATATGGGTCGTTGCCCTCGGGTGAATGGTTCTCGGCGAACTCGGCGGCATAGCCGAGCGCCTCAGTGAACCGGTCGTAATAGGCGAGTACCCCTTGGTCCGAAGTCACGTACGCGGCTGGGGCACGGTCAGTGCTCCACTTGTCGATGCCCTCGTAACGCTTGAGCGGATTCGGCGGCCCGGGGTCGTCGCGAATGTCTCGTCCGGTACGGTGACCGTGAACGGGCCGCAGACCACAAGGTCGTGGAGCGTGCGCGGTGTCCGAGCGTTATCAGGCTTCCGATGGCGCCACTCCTCGTCGGGGTCGACCGTCTCGGTGGTCCCGTCGTCGTTGACCTTTGCCGCGGCATCACCCGCGGCGTCGAACAGGTAGCGCATGCCCGCCTTCTCCCCACTACTTGTTTCTCTGCGATTGGTTCGGGCCCTCAGTCTTCTTGGGGTTGTTGCTCGGCTCGTTTGCGGATCTCTTCGACGACCGCTGGATCGGCGAGGGTGGTGGTGTCGCCCAGGGCCCGGCCCTCGGCGACGTCGCGCAGCAGCCGGCGCATGATCTTGCCCGAGCGAGTCTTGGGCAGCTCGTCGGTGAAGATGATCGTCTTGGGCCGGGCCGTGGGACCGATCTTGCCGGCTACGTGCTTGCGCAGCTCCTCGCCCAGCTCCACCGTGGTCTCCATCCCCCCGCGCACGGTGACGAACCCGATGATGGCCTGGCCGGTCACCTCGTCGTTGGCCCCGATCACCGCGGCCTCGGCCACGGCGGCGTGGTCGACGAGGGCGGATTCCACCTCCGTCGTGGAGATGCGGTGGCCCGAGATGTTCATCACGTCGTCGACCCGGCCGAGCAACCAGAAGTAGCCGTCGTCGTCGATCTTGCAGCCATCTCCGGCGAAGTACCGGTCGCCGTACTTGGCCCAGTAGGTCTGGTGGTAGCGCTCGGGGTCGCCGTAGATCCCGCGCAGCATCGATGGCCAGGGACGGGTCAGCGTGAGATAGCCGCCACCCCGCTCGATCTTGTTTCCGGCCTCGTCGACCACCTCGGCCCCGATTCCCGGCAGGGGGAAGGTGGCGGAACCGGGCTTGAGGGTGGTGGCGCCGGGCAGCGGACTGATCAGGATGGCGCCGGTCTCGGTCTGCCACCAGGTGTCCACGATCGGACAGCGGCCGCCGCCGATGTGCTCCCAGTACCACATCCAGGCCTCGGGGTTGATGGGCTCGCCCACCGATCCCAGCAGCCGGAGCGACGACAGATCGTGCTTCTCGGGCTCCTGGGCGCCCCACTTCATGAACGTCCGGATCGCGGTTGGCGCGGTGTAGAGGATCGTGACCTTGTAGCGCTCGGCGATGTCCCACAGCCGGTCCCGGCTCGGGGTGTCCGGCGTGCCT
>DASXTK010000453.1:0-2116 GCA_036505485.1 Acidimicrobiales bacterium | reverse complement strand
ATCACCCACGGATAGGTCACAAGAGCCTCAATTTCGCCGCCGACCGCCTGGCCCAATTCTGACGGGGTGTCAGATTTGGGTAGCCTGGGGGTGTATGGGGGATCCGGGTGTTGCCGCGGTGGAGTTTGGGATCCAGCTGCCGATCCAGGCCCAGTCGTCGCTCTTCGTCGAGCCGTGGGAGGCCGGGGCCGGTGCGAGCGAGCTGACCGCCATCGCCCAGGCCTGTGAACAAGCTGGGTTCAGCTACGTAGCGGTGTGTGACCACATCGCGGTGCCGGCCGACAAGGCCGAGGCCATGGGCACGACCTGGTGGGACACCGTCGCCACCCTGTCCTACCTGGCTGCGGTCACCACGCGGGTGCGTCTGCTCAGCCACATCGCCTGCGTGGCCTACCGCCATCCGCTGCAGACGGCCAAGCAGTGGCTGACCCTGGACAACCTGTCGTCGGGCCGCACCATCGTCGGGGTCGGCGCCGGCCACGTCGACGGGGAGTTCGCGGCTCTCGGCATCGATTTCCGCCGTCGCGGCGCGCTGCTCGACGAGGCCATCGATGCCCTGCGCACCGCCTTCGCCGACGAGTTCAGCTCTCATAGCGGGACCGAATGGTCGTGGAAGGAGATGGGACAACGCCCTCGTCCCATCCAGGACACCATCCCGATCTGGGTGGCCGGATCCTCCGACGCCGCCATTCGCCGGGCCGCCACCCGGGGTGACGGCTGGCTTCCGCAAGGCCCGCCTCCCGATGGGATGGCCGCGGCCGTGGCCCGGCTCCACGAGTGGCGGGATCAAGCCGGCCGGGCGGATCAAGCGTTCGCCGTCGGCGGTCTGTCCGGACCGCTCTACATCGGCACGGCCGGTTGCGACGAGCGCCGCTCGGTGTCCGGGACACCCGACCGCATCGCCGGCTACCTCCGGACCCTGACCGATGCCGGCGTCGACCAGATCCAGGTGGCGTTCCGCAGCCGCGACCACCACGAGCTGTGCGACCAGATCGCCGCGTTCGCGGCCGAGGTCGCCCCGTTGGTCAGGAAGGACTGAACCATGTTGCTCGAGGGACAGGCCGCGATCGTGGCCGGCATCGGTCCGGGTCTCGGCCGGGAGGTGGCGCTGCTGTTCGCCCGCAACGGCGCGGACCTGGTGCTGGGGGCCCGCAAGCGGGACCAGTGCGACGAGGTGGCCGCGGCGGTCAAGGACCTCGGTCGACGAGCCGAGGTGGTCTCCCTCGACATCACCGACCCCGAGGCGTGTCAGGCCGCGGTCGACACCGCCACCGGCGCCTACGGCCGGGTCGACATCCTGGTCAACAACGCCTTCAACGACGGCGACCACACGCGGTTCGACCAGGCGGACATGGACCGCTGGCGGCACACCATGGACGTCAACCTGTGGGGCACGCTGCAGATGACCCGCAGCGTGGTCCCGGTCATGCAGGCCCAGGGTGGCGGCCGCATCGTGATGATCAACAGCATGTCGGCCTGGCGGCTCCAGCCGAACATGGGGGCCTACACGGTGTCCAAGGCGGCGCTGGAGTCGGCCACCAAGATGCTGGCGCTGGAGCTGGGAGCCGATGGCATCCGGGTCAACAGCGTGCACCCGGGCTACATCTGGGGGCCGTCGCTGAAGCGCTACTTCGCCTACATGGCCAAGCAGCGCGGCATCACCCCCGAGGCGGTGTACGACGAGATCGCCGGCGAGACCGCCCTCAAGTACCTGGCACCGCCCGAGGAGATCGCCGGCTCGGTCCTGTTCCTCGCCTCGGACCTGTCCAAGCCGGTGACCGGCCAGAGCCTGGGCGTGAACGCCGGGCACTGGTTTCATTGACCCAGAATTCGGCCCGGCCCAAGGGGGAACACCATGATCCGATTGACCGCACTGCTGCACCGCAACCATGCGCTGAGCAGCGAGGAGTTCCAGGCCCATTGGGGCAGCACCCACGCTGAGCTGGTGCGGTCGCTGCCTCGCATCGACGAGTGGGTGACGCGCTACGAGCAGCACCCCCGGCTCCACGCCCCGGGACAGTGGACCGGCAGCCAGGGCTTCGACGGCATCACCGTGCAGTGGTTCCACGACATAGAGTCCTTCGCGGCCATGACCCAGGACATCGACTACCGCCAG
>DASXTK010000452.1:0-10747 GCA_036505485.1 Acidimicrobiales bacterium | reverse complement strand
GGACCCGCCAACCAAGCCGGCCTGGACTTCTACCGGGCGCTAGTCGACGAGCTGCTCCACCGCGGGATCGAGCCCGTCGTCACGCTCTACCACTGGGACCTGCCCCAGACCCTGGAGGACAAGGGGGGCTGGCCGGAACGGGACACCGCCGCCCGGTTCGCCGCCTACGCCGAGCTGGTCGGCGAGGCGCTGGGCGACCAGGTGACCCGGTGGACCACCATCAACGAACCGTGGTGCGCGGCCATGCTGGGCTACGCCGCGGGCGTCCACGCTCCAGGCCGCACCGAACCAGGGGCTGCGGTTGCCGCGGCGCACCACCTGCTGCTCGGCCACGGCTTGGCGGTGGATGCGCTGCGGGACGTCCTGCCGTCCCCGCACGAGCTGGGGATCACGTTGAACCCCTACCCGGTGATCCCCCTGACGGACGAGACCGCCGATCAGGACGCGGCCCGCCGCATCGACGGCCTGGCCAACCGCCTCTGGTACGACGCGGTGCTGCTGGGCCGCTACCCGGACGACGTGCTGGAGGACCTGAGCTCGGTGAGCGACCTGTCCCACATCCGCGACGGGGACCTCGCGCAGATCGCCCGCCCGATCGACTCCCTCGGTCTCAATTACTACCGCTGCTACCACGTCCGCCACGACCCGGGAGCATCGGCGTCCCCCTCGCCGTGGCCCGGAACCACCGATGTCGGCTTCGTCGAGCCCGCCGCGACCAGCACGTCCAACGGCTGGGCCGTCGAGCCGGAGGGTCTGTTCGACGCCGTGCAACGCCTGGTCACCGACTACGAGCCGCCGCCGTTCTACGTCCACGAGAGCGGGGCCGCGTTCGACGACTGCCTGGACGTCGAGGGACATGTCCTGGACGTCCCCCGCATCGCCTACCTCGACGCCCACGTGAGGGCGGCCCACGACGCGCTGGCGGCCGGGGCCGATCTGCGGGGCTTCTTCGTCTGGTCCTACCTGGACAACTTCGAGTGGGCCGAGGGGTACGACCACCGGTTCGGGGTGGTGCACGTGGACTTCGCCACCCAGCGGCGGACCCCGAAGGCCAGCGCCGGGTGGTTCTCCCGGGTGATAGACGCCAACGGACTCACCTCGCCGCCGATCACAGGCGTCCTGTGCTGATGCGGACCGGGCGCCCCACCCTCGAGGACGTGGCCGCTCGGGCCGGAGTGTCGCGGGCCACCGCCTCCCGGGTCGTGAACGGGAACACCCACGTGGTCGACGGGACCCGGCGGGCGGTCGAACAGGCGGTGGACGATCTGGGCTACGCCCCGAACCGGGCCGCCCGCAGCTTGGCCGCCCGCTGCAGCGACACGGTGGCGCTGGTGGTCTCCGAGCCCAGCGCCCGGATGTTCACCGATCCGTTCTTCGCCGGGATCATTCGTGGCGTGTCCAGCGGCCTGGCCGACAGTCGCTACCAGCTGGCGTTGTTGATGGCGCAGGACCGGGCCGATCGCGAGCGGGTGGAGCGACACCTCCTACGGGGCAACGCCGACGGCGTGTTGCTGTTGTCGCTGCGGGCCGACGATCCCATCCCGCCGAGGCTGACCGCGGCCGGCATCCCGTGTGTCCTGGCTGGCCGCCCGCGGGAAGGTGTGGCCATCGGCTACGTCGATGCCGACAACGAGGGCGGCGCCAGGCTGGCGGTCGCCCATCTGCTGGACCGAGGTCGCCGGACCATCGCCACGGTTGCCGGCCCCAAGGACCGGGCCGTCGGCGTCGACCGTCTGGCGGGATGGCGAGCGGCGCTGCGCCAAGCCGGTCGACAACCGGACCGCACGCTCATCGCGAGGGGCGACTTCACGCCCACCGGAGCGGCCACCGCGGCGACGGCGTTGCTGGAGCGCCGGCCCGACATCGACGGCATCTTCGTGGCCTCCGACCTGATGGCGCTCGGAGTCCTCGACGCGGTGCGCCAATCCGGCCGGCGGGTGCCCGACGACGTGGCGATCGTCGGATTCGACGACGGCGAGCTGGCCCGCTCGTCGGTCCCGCCCCTCACCACGGTCCGCCAGCCCATCGACGAGCTCGGCCGTCGCATGGCCGACCTCCTCATAGCCCAGCTCGACGACAACGCCGCCCCCAAAGGCCTAGTCCTCCAAACCGAACTAGTGATCCGCCAGTCCACCTGAGCGAAATTGAGGCGTTTCTCGCGCTTATAGCGCGAGAAACGCCTCAATTTCGGCGCTGGCGCTGGCGCTGGCGCTGGCCCTTGCGCTTGCGTCGTTAGGCGGAGAGGCGGTTGCCGGTTTCGGGGTCGAAGAAGTGGAGGCGCTCGAGGTCGACCGCGACTTCGACCGCGTCGCCCACCCGGGCTCCGCTGCGGGGATCGAAGCGGGCCACGATCACCGCTTGGCCGCCTTCGGCCTGCAGCTCCAGCTCCTCGATGACCGCCTGGTCGGCCTCGGCCGCGTTGCGGATCTCGTCGGTGACCGCGGGCCGGGCCTTGGTGCGCAGATGCATCACCAGCTCCGACCCCAGCGACTCCCGCAGCTCGACCTCGGCGTGCAGCCGGCCGGCCGTCACACCCCGGCTGCCACCCAGGCTGGCGTCGGCGAGGTTCTCGGGCCGGATGCCGGCGATCACCGGCCGTCCCGCGAAGCCGGGCAGGGCCGGATGTCGAGCCAGCAGCTCCGCTGGAACGTCCAGCGACTGCTCGCCCAGCACCAGGGTCCCGGACCCGTTGTTCAGCTCGAACGTGCCTTCCAGCAGGTTCATCGAAGGGGACCCGATGAACGCGGCCACGAACAGGTTGGCCGGCTGGGCGTAGAGCGTCTCCGGCACCGCCACCTGCTGCAGCTTGCCTTCCCGCAGGACCGCCACCCGGTCGCCCATGGTCATGGCCTCGACCTGGTCGTGGGTGACGTAGATGGTGGTGGTCTCGAGCTGGCGCTGGAGACGGGCGATCTCGGCCCGCATCTGCACCCGCAGCTTGGCGTCCAGGTTCGACAGCGGCTCGTCCATCAGGAACACCGAGGGATCCCGCACGATGGCCCGACCCATGGCCACCCGCTGCCGCTGACCGCCCGACAGCTGCCCCGGCTTGCGCCCGAGCCACTCCTCCAGCTGCAGCGTGCGGGCCGCGTCCCGCACCCGGGAACGGATCTCGGCCTTCGGCAGCTTGGCCAGCTTGAGCGCGAACCCGATGTTCTGCTCGACGGTCATGTGGGGGTAGAGCGCGTAGTTCTGGAACACCATGGCGATGTCGCGCTCCTTGGGCGGCAGATCGTTCACCACCCGGTTGCCGATGCGCAGCTCGCCGCGGGAGATCTCCTCCAGCCCGGCCACCATCCGCAGCGCCGTCGACTTGCCGCACCCCGACGGACCCACGAGCACGAGGAACTCGCCGTCCTCGATCGACAGGTCCAGATCCGCGACCGCCTCGACCCCGTTCGGATACACCTTCGAGACCTGCTCCATGATCACCTCGGCCACGGAAACCCCTCCTATCCCTTCACCGACCCGGCAAGCAGGCCCCGGACGAAATAGCGCTGCAGCGCGAAGAACACGGCCAGCGGCACGGCGATCGACACGAACGCCGCCGCGGTGAGCAGATGCCAATCCTGGCCCCGGCTGCCCGACAAGGTTGCCAGGCGGATCGTCATCGGCGCGTTCTCCAGACCCGAACCACCGCTGCCCAGGAACGTGCGGGCCACCAGGTAGTCGTTCCAGACCCACAGGAACTGGAAGATGGCGAACGCGGCGAGGGCCGGAACCGACAACGGCACCACCAGGCGCCAGAAGATGGTCGGATGGTCGGCGCCGTCGATGCGCGCCGCCTCGAAGATGTCCGACGGCAGCGATGCGATGAAGTTGTGCAGCAGGAAGATGGCCAGCGGCAGACCGAAGCCGATGTGGGTGAGCCACACCGCGGTGGTCGAGCCGGCCAGGTCGAGGTCGGGGAACAACGTCATGGTCTGGCCGAACAAGGTCAGGTGGGCGCCGCCGGTGAACAGCTGGAGCAGTGGGATCAGCGACATCTGGAACGGCACGGCCAGCAGGGCGACCACACCGATGAACAACCAGTGCCGCCCCCGGAAGTCCATCCAGGCGAAGGCGTAGGCCGCGAAGGCGGCGATGGCGATGGGGATCACCGTGGCCGGGATGGTGATGGCCAGCGAGTTGGCGAAGTGGTGCCACATGTTGGGCGCATCGCTGCCCGAGGTGGAGAACACCGCCCGGTAGTTGGCGGTGGTGAGCTGGGGATCGGTGCCAACCGTCCACCAGCCAGTGCCCTTGACCGCATCCTCGGCCCGGAACGACGACACCAGCAGGCCGACGGTCGGCACGCTCCACAGCACGACCAGGCCCCACAGCACGAAGCTGGGAACCGCGCCCAACCAGCGGTGCAGCACGCCGCCCACCGATGGCCGCGCCAGCTGGGGAACCGCTGCCTGATCCGCAGTCACGACCGCGCTCATGCCTGCTCTCCTCTCCGCACCCGACGAACGTTCAGCACCATCAGCGGCACGACGGCCACGAACAACAGCACCGCCAACGCCGAGCCGAGCCCGGTGTTCCGGTTGATGAACACCTCGTCGAACATCCGGTTGGCGATGACGTTGGTGCCGAACTCGCCGCTCGTCATCACCTTGACGATGTCGTAGACCTTGAGGACGGTGATGACCAGGGTGGTGGCCACCACTGCGATCGTGGGTCGGATGTGGGGGACCGTGACCCGCCAGAAGATCTGGACCTCGCTGGCCCCGTCGACCTTGGCCGCCTCCAGCTGCTCCGACGGAACGCCCTTGATGGCCGAGGACAACACGACCATGGCGAACCCGGTCTGGATCCAGATCATGATCACGATCAGGAACATGGTGTTCCAGGGCACCTGCTGGACCCAGGCCTGCGGATCGCCGCCGGCGCCGACCCACGTGGCGTTGAGCAGGCCGATCTGCTCACGGGACGCCGGCGTGAAGGCGTAGACGAAGCGCCAGATGACGCTGGCTCCCACGAAGCTGATGGCCATCGGCATGAATATCAGGGCCTTGGCCACCGACTCGCCCCGGGAGCGGTCGGCCAGGACGGCTATGGCCAGCCCGATGATCGTGCTCAGCCCGGTCACGAACACGACCCAGAAGATGTTGTTCCAGATCACGCCGTGCAGCGAGCCCATCGCGGCCAACAGGACCAGGATCGCCGCGGTCGTGAGGGAGACGGTCGGCGTGGGCGCGGACAGGTCGACGCCGCGGCGGGTGGTGATGCCCCGCGTCACCGTGATCGCCAGGGCCGCCAGGGCGATGACGAGGCCCACGAGGAACAGGCGGCTGGTCAGGATGTCGCCCGCGCCCTTGATGCTGAACAAGGTCTCGTCGCGGAACACCGAGCGGTAGTTCTCGACGCCCTTCAGCTCATCGCCGCGGCGGCTGCGGAAGCTGAGGTAGATGGTGCGGATGGTGGGCACCACCAGGGTGATCCCGAGGAAGGAAAGCGCCGGGAACAGGAAGATGAACGGCCGCGATCGGTCCGGGATGCGCCAGCGTCGCTCGGCCGGCGGTGGATGACGGGCCCACAGGAGCCCTCCCACCAGCGCCCCGAGCAGTGCGCCCCCCAGCGGCCACAGCAGTCCTCCGAGGAACCAGCCGCCGCTGTTGACGATCACCCCGACGACGGCGCCGATGACCGCGCTGGCCAGGGTGGCGAAGAGCGAGAACCGCCGCGGTGCCAGATCCACGAGCGCGTTCGCCCCGACGAAGAACCCGACCGTCACCGCGATGATGACGATCGCGCCGGTCAGTGTGCTGATGAGTTGGCCCATCGGCGGTCCCCCGGTCCGTGGGTCCGTTGGGAGGCGCCCTCCCCGAGGGCGCCTCCCAAGACGATACGTCGCTGAAGCTTCGCGTGAACGGCCTGAGCCGTCAGTCGGAGGGCCAGCTGGACTCCACCTCGGAGAAGGCCGTCTTCACGTCCTTGGCTCCCGTGGTGACGTCGACCACCGCGGTCCAGAACGTGCCCGAACCGACCTCGCCGGGCATGAGGTCCGAAGCGTCGAATCGCACCGGATCAGCGTCGGCCAGGATCGCACCGAAGCCCTGCTCGGCCTCGGTGGTGTACTTGGTGGTGTCGACGTTCTTGTTCGGCGACAGGAAGCCACCGATCTCGTTCGACGCCCGAGCGTTGGCGAAGTCCGGGCTGGCGATGAACTTCATCACCTGCATCACGTCGTCGCTGTCGTTGAACGCCGCGGCGTAGATGCCGCCGGAGAGCGTGATGTTGGGGTTCTCCGTCGACCCGGGCAGGTAGAAGGCGTTGACGTCGCCGTCGGGTCCGACCTCGGTGTCCATGGGCCAGTTCGCCTTATAGAAGTTGCCCTGGCGATGCATCATGCAGTCGCCGTCGAGCAGCGGGAGACCGGCATCGGCGAACGGTGTCGCCGCGACGTTCTGCTCGCCGCCGAACACGAAGTTGGGCTTGGACCACAGATCGAAGACGGCTTGGGCGGCCTCGACCACATCGGGATCGTCGAAGGGGATCTCGTGCTTGTACCACTGGTCGTACACGTCGGGACCCTTGAGGCGCAGCATGAAGTCCTCGATCCAGTCGGTGGCCGGCCAGCCGGTGGCGTCACCGCTCTCCAGACCGACGCAGAACGGGGTCTTGCCGTCCGCCATCATCCTGTCGGTCAGGGCGAGGAAGTCCTCGAAGGTCTCCGGGACCGTGTAGCCAGCAGCCTCGAACGCCGACGGGCTGTACCAGACCAGGCTCTTGAGATCGGCCTTGGCCGGGATGGCCTTGAGGTCACCTTCCACGGTGACGAGGTCGGTCCAGCCGGGATCGAAGTTCGCCTCAGCTTCGGTCACCACGTCATCAGGCAGGGAGACCAGGTCTTCGGCGAAGTCGCCGACCTTGCCGGGCTGCGGGTACATGGCGATGTCCGGAGGATTGCCCCCGTCCACCTGGGCCCCGACCTCGGTCTCGAAGTCACGGGAACCCGAGACGTCGACCTTGATGCCGGTGTCGTCGGTGAACCCGTCGAAGGCCTCCTGCAGGCTCTGCTGCTCCTGCTCGACCTCGGGGCCGAAGATCGTCACGGCGTCGCCGTTGTCACCACCGCCGTCCCCGGCCGATGTGGAATCGTCGTCGTCGGCGCATGCCGCGGCCACCAGGGCCAACGAGATGCTGAGCGCCACCGACGCTCGCCACCGACGTGTTCGCTGTCGTGTCATATTCTGATCCCCCGTTTTTCTGGGTGATATTACGCGGGCCGCCGTTTCCGATTGGTGGGTGGGGCGGTCGTCGACCGCACCACCAGCTCCAACTTCAACTCGATCTCGACCGGTGCGATCGGACCGTCGGCCCCCAGCGCTTCGAGCAGCAACGTCGCCGCCTTGTGTCCGCTCTCATAGAGGGGTTGCCGCACGGTGGTCAGACCGGCGTAGCTTGACACCTCGACGTCGTCGAAGCCGACCACGGAGATGTCCTCGGGAACACGCAGCCCGGCAGCCCGGACCGCTTCCAGCACGCCGAGCGCCTGCACGTCCGACGCAGTGAACACCGCGGTCGGCGGGTCGCGGCGGGCCAAGAGCTCCTCGGTGAGCCGCCGCGAGACGGTGCGGACGTGCGGGCCATGACGCACGTATCCCGCCCGCACCTCGACGCCCCCCTCGTCCATAGTTCTTATGTACCCAGCTTCGCGGTCTGAACTTGAGGTGAATCCAAAGGGATTGTCGGGTTCATCGCCGATGAACGCGATCCGCTCGTGGCCGAGGGAGAGAAGGTGCCGGATCGCGAGGCGGCCCCCCTCGACGTCGTCGGTGACCACCGCGGGCACGTCCAACCCGTGGTTGTGGCTGTCGAGGAGCACCACGGGCACGCCCGCCGTGGCCAGCCGCTCGAGGCTGCCCTGGGGCGGCGGCAGGGACATCACCAGCAGGCCGTCGGCCCGATCACGCCTGGTGAGCGAGGCGAAGTGCTCGTCGCGGTGGACCGGTGACTCGACGTTGAACAGCACCAGGTCGTAGCGGCTGCCGTCGACTGCGGCGACAACGCCCCGCAGCCGCTCGACCGCGGAGGCGTGGGTGAAGAAGGGGACGACAACGCCCAACGTCTGGCAGCGACCCCGGGACAGACCCCGCGCCAGCGGGTTGGGCCGGTAGTTCAGCTCCTCGATGGCGGCCAGGACCCGGGCCCGCGTCGTCTCGCTCACCCGAGGGCTGTCGTTGAGCACCCGGGACACCGTCCCCGCGCCCACCCCCGCTTGAGCCGCCACGTCCGCGATGGTCGCCATCGTCCCCCGTCGAATCGGTGTGTGGAACCGCTTCCACACGCCTTTGACGCAACATACGCCCCGCCCCAGGGCGAGTCAATGGAATCGCTTCCATGAACTGAACCTTGACGTCAAGAGCACGTTCGGGTACAAACCAACATGAATCAAAGAAATCGGACTTAAGTTCGGGGGGAAACGGACCATGTTCGCGGAGGAGCGCCACCAGGAGATCGTGCGCCGGGCCCGGGAGAACGGTCGGGTCGACGTCGCCACCCTCTCCGAGGAGCTGGACGTCACCCCGGAGACCGTTCGTCGCGACCTCACCGCCCTGGAACGGGCCGGCCACCTGCGACGGGTGCACGGCGGAGCCATCGCCATCGAGCGGTTCGGGTTCGAGCCGGCGGTGTCGGCCCGGGAGACCGTGCTCACGGCCGAGAAGGCCCGCATCGGCAAGGCCGCCCTGGCCGAGCTGCCCGAGGACGGCGCCATCGTGATCGACGCCGGCACCACCACCCGGCAGTTCATCGAGCTGCTGCCCACCGAGATCGAGCTCACCGTGGTGGTCAACTCGCCCCCGCTGGCCACGCTCCTGGCCCGCCGGTCCAACGTCACGGTGATGCTGCTGGGCGGAAGGGTGCGTGGCCGGACCTTGGCCGCCGTCGGCGACTGGGCCACCGCGGCCCTGGGCACGATCCACGTCGATGTGGCTTTCATGGCCACCAACGGCGTGAGCGTCGAGCGGGGCCTGACCACCCCGGACCCGGCCGAGGCCGCGGTCAAGCGGGCCATGATGACCGCGGCCCGACGCACGGTGCTGCTCGCCGATCACACCAAGATCGGCAACGACTACTTCGCCCGCTTCGGGGACCTCCCCGACGTCGACACCTTCATCACCGACACCGGCGCCGATGCCGAGCTGGTGGACGAGATCTCCGAGGCCGGCCCCCGGGTGGTCCTGGCGTGATCGTCACCCTCACCCTCAACCCCAGCCTCGACCGCACCGTCGAGGTCCCGGCCCTGGTCCGGGGGGACGTGATCCGGGCTTCGTCCGGCCGGCTCGACCCCGGTGGCAAGGGGGTCAACGTGGCGCGGGCCCTGCTGGCCAACGGGGTCGACGCCTGCGCGGTGCTCCCTGCAGGGGGAGCCGTCGGCCGGCAGCTCGTCGAGCTCCTCCAGGCCGAGGGCGTGCTGATGTCGGCGGTGCCCGTGGCCGGGGCCACCCGGTCCAACCTCACCATCAGCGAGCCCGACGGCACCGTCACCAAGATCAACGAAGAAGGCGAGTCGCTGACCGCGGCCGAGATCGACCAGCTCGCCGCCACCGTCATCCGCCTCGTCGGCCCGGGCGACTGGGCGGTGCTGAGCGGCAGCCTCCCCCCGGGCGTGGGCGCCGGGGTCTACGCCCGCCTCACCGAACTGTTCGTGGCCTCGGGCATCGAGGTCGCGCTGGACACCTCCGGGCCCGCGCTGGTCCAGGCCGCTCGAGGTGGCCCGACCGTCGTGAAGCCCAACCGGGAGGAACTGGCCCAGGCCCTGGGGCGTGACGTCCACACCATCGGGGACGCGGTCGAGGCCGCTCAGGTACTGCGCGAGTCCGGCGCTCGCAGCGTCCTGGCCAGCCTCGGACCCGACGGGGCCGCCCTCGTCGACCAGGACGGCGTGCTGTTCGGCGAGTCCGCCGTGACCGAGCCGCGCAGCACCGTCGGCGCCGGCGACTGCCTGCTCGCCGGGTTCCTCGCCGGCGGAGCGACGGGCAAGGACGCCCTGGCCACCGCCCTGAGATGGGCCGCAGCCGCGGTCGAGCTGCCGGGCAGCCGGGTCCCGGGCCCGGCCGACATCGCACGGCGGGAGGCGCAACTCACCACCGACCTCGATCGAGACCGGGCGCTGTCCCGGTCCGGGTGAGAAGGACAGGAGCAGACGATGGCCACTACCTACATACCTCCGGTCGAAGGCACGGGGGTGAAGGCGACCGTGCAGCGGATCGGGGGATACCTCGCGGGGATGGTGATGCCCAACATCGGGGCGTTCATCGCCTGGGGGCTGATCACGGCGCTGTTCATCCCGACCGGATGGATCCCGAGCGAGAAGTACGCGGCCCTCGTAGGGCCGATGATCACCTACCTCTTGCCGATACTCATCGGCTACACGGGCGGCCGGTTGGTCCACGGCCAGCGCGGCGCGGTGATCGGCGCCGTGGCCACCATGGGCGTGGTCGTGGGGGCCGATGTCCCCATGTTCCTCGGCGCCATGATCGTCGGACCCTTGGCGGCGTTCCTGCTGAAGACCTTCGACGACCGAGTCCGCGATCGCGTCAAGGCCGGGTTCGAGATGTTGGTCGACAACTTCTCGCTCGGGATAATCGGCGGCGGGATGGCAGTGCTCGGGGTCTGGGTGATCGGGCCGGTGATCAACCACGTCACCGACTGGTTCGGCAACGGTGTCGAGAACCTGGTGGACAACCACCTGATCCCGCTGGCCGCGATCATCATCGAGCCGGCCAAGATCCTGTTCCTCAACAACGCCATCAAC
>DASXTK010000451.1:0-19840 GCA_036505485.1 Acidimicrobiales bacterium | reverse complement strand
GTGAACGCGGCACTGCTCGACTTCCTGGAGGGGCTGTGATGACGGCGATCACCGACGAGCAGGTGAGCGAGCGGTCGCGGGCTCTGGCCGGGGCGGTGGAGCCGTTCGCGGGCCAGGTCTACTTCTCGCCCGAATGCCACGCGGCCTATGCCGCGCTGGGGTTCGGGTCCGGTTACGGGATGATCGGCGACGTGGCCATGCCCGATGGTCCGGCGTACTTCTGCAGCCGCGGGTCGGTGCTGGGCCAGGTCCCCGGGGAGCTGGTCGCTTCGGCTTTCGCGGTGTTCAACCCGGCGGTGGTGGTTCCGGCGGTCACTCACGGTTGGACCCTGACGGATGCGGTCACCATCTGCGCCGCCCGCACCGCCGGGGCGGTGGCCCAGCTCTGCCGCATCCTCGGTCCCGCACCCGAGGGGATCGAGCGGGCCCGTGAGCTGCTGGAGCGGGCGGGGGATCGGCTCCGACCCGAGGGCCGGCCGTTGTACGCCGGGATGCTGTCGCAGGGCCTGCCCGGCGAGCCGTTGGCCGACGCCTGGCGGTTGGCCGACCGGCTGCGGGAGTACCGCGGCGACGCCCACACCGCGGCGTGGAGCAGCGCTGGGTTGGACGCCACCGAGATCGGGCTGCTCACCGAGCTGTACTGGGGGCTGCCGCTGCGGACCTACGTCCGTTCCCGGGCTTGGTCGCCCGACGAGTTGGACGGGGCCGAGGCGCGGCTGGTCGAGCGAGGGCTGCTGGCCGACGGCGCGTTCACCGAGGCCGGGCGTGACCTGCGGGAAGACATCGAGTGCACCACCGACCGTCAGTGTCGTCCGATCGTCGAGTCCTTGGGCGACGACCTGGACGAGCTGGTCCAGCTCCTGTCGAGCTGGGGAGCGACCATCCGGGGCGCCGGCGGCTACTTCCCCTCCGGCCCCCACGACATGGCCCGCGCCGCCGGCTGACCCAACGAGTTTCGGTCAAGATGGCCGACCTGAACCGTTACCGGTTCGGGTCGAGGAGCTCGCTGACCCCGTAATCGCGGCCGGCGGTGAAGCCGCCGTCGACGGCCACGGTGGCGCCGGTCATGAACGAGGAGTCCGGCGATATGAGGAACGCCGCCGTGGAGGCCACCTCGTCGGGCTTGCCGAAGCGGCGCAACGCATGGGCGGAGCGGTAGTTCTCCTTGATGTTGGCCATCTCCGGTGGGCTGAAGCTGGCTTCGAACATCGGCGTCTCGATGATCCCGGGGCAGATGACGTTGGCTCGGATGCCGATGGGTCCGTAGTCGACGGCGACGGTGCGGGTGAGCAGGACCACGCCCCCCATGGCGGCGTTGAAGCAGCTGGCCCCGCCCAGAGCCTCGATGCAGCCGATGCTGGCCATGGTGACGATGGCGCCCCGCTGGCCGTCGATCGGGTCCTGGCCCTTCATCTGGGCCAGGACAGCCCGGACCACCACATAGGTGCCGGTGAGGTTGACCGACAGGACCCGGTCCCACTCCTTGGCCTCGAGCTGGTCCACGTAGCTGGCGGCCTGGACCCGCACCCCGGCGGCGTGGACCAGTCCGTCGAGGCGTCCGCCCACCTCCACCGCGGTGGTCACGGCGTCGACCGCGGCCTCCTCGTCGCGGATCTCGGTGTGGACGAAGATGAAGCGGCCGGCGTCGGGCTTGAAGGCAGGTGGCTCGTCGACATCGGCTCCGATCACCGTTGCCCCCTCAGCCAGCAGCCGTTCCGCGGTGGCGCGGCCTATGCCCGACGATGCACCGGTGACCAGCAGGGTTCTCCCCGCAAACCGGTCTCGGTACCACTCCATGTGGCGACACCTCTCCCCTGTGTGGAAACGGGGCGTAGTTTATATTTAATTGTTCATGTGTTGTGCCGAAACCCGGCACAGTTCACGAGCGGTGGCGCTCGCGTCACTTTGCTGAACTCTTTCAGGACTGACATGGCTAATACCCGGATCTCTATTCGACGCGCCCCGACATCTCGGGGACGTCTGTTATTGTTCCCTCTAGGAATAGAGATACTCGGAAGGTGCCATGCCCCAGCGACAGACCTACGACCCCGGCACGCCCTCCTGGGTCGACTACGTGGCGCCGGACCTCGACGCCGGGGCACAGTTCTACTGCGATCTGTTCGACTGGACGGTCACGGCCGAGGAATCGGCCGAGACGACCCGCGGATACCGAAAGTTCTTACGCGGCGGGCGCTATGTCGCCGGGCTCGGGCTGGGCCGGCCACCGATGTGGACCACCTATGTCAGCGTGGCCGACGCCGACGTCGTGGCCAAGACGGTCGAGGCCCACGGCGGCGCGGTGCTCAGCGAGCCGCAGGACGTCGCCGACCTGGGGCGTCGGGCCCTGTTCGCCGACCCCGAAGGTGCCCGGTTCGCGGTCTCGCAGCCCGGCGAGCGCAACGGTGCGGAACTGGTCAATGAGCCCGGCAGCTTTTGCTGGAGCGAGCTGGCCTGTCGCGACGTTGAAGCGGCCAAGACGTTCTACGGGGCGGTGTTCGGATGGGACGGAACGACCACATCGATCGCCAATGACACGTCCACCTACACCGAGTTCCGCTTGGCCGATTCTGGTGGCGACGGCGAGTCGGCCACCCCGGATCGCGGGGTTGGTCGGGATGAACGAGGTGTGGCCTGCCGAGATACCTGCGCACTGGATGGTGTATTTCGCTACCGCTGACACCGACACAACGGCGGCCCGAGCCGTCGAGCTCGGTGGTGCGGTCGGCGTCGAGCCCTTCGAGCTGCCCGGGGGCGCATCGCGGTGCTGAACGATCCCTTCGGCGGATTCTTCTCGGTCATCCAGCGCCGCTGAGGCGGTCAGGTCGTCGCCTGGCGGCATACTTACGCCGTGCCACCAGCGCCCGCGACCATCGTCCGCCCGTCTGACAACGGCAGCGCGGCGGCGGTCCGGCCGGTGTTCCTCTACGACGGCGACTGTGCGTTCTGCACCCGCTGCGCCGACTTCATCGACGAGCACATCCCCACGCGGGCCCGGGTCGTGCCGTGGCAGTGGGCCGATCTGGCGTCGTTGGGGGTGACCCAGGAGGAAGCCGAGGCCGCGGTGCAGTGGATCACCCCGCACGGTCACGTCTCCGCCGGACCCGAAGCGGTGGCCCAACTGCTGATCGACGCCGGCTCGTTCTGGCGGCCGTTGGGCCGGTTCCTGAACCTCGAACCGGTGCTCTGGGCGGCGGCGCCGCTGTACCGGGTGGTCGCCCGGAACCGCCATCGCCTGCCCGGCGGGACCGCAGCGTGCTCCTTGCCGCAGGCCGAAAGGGACCGCCGACGGGCCGAGCAACCGTGATGTGCGCGGCACTGACAGCGTCCTGGCTCGCTAGGGTGGTGCCCTAGGCGGATACAGACAGACGTTGAAGCGCATGGCGGCACTTCAATACGTCCAGAAACAAGACGTTTATTTGGTTGCATCCGAGGGGCACGGTTTGCGTGCGTCTCGGGATCACTCTCGGAGGCGGGAAAGCGAAGTTCGGGAATTCTGTGGCACTTCTGCAACACGGAGAGCGCCCATGGCGGGTACATTTCGCGCGCAGAGCAGTGCGGGAGGTAAGTGGTGGGCTACGAGCGTGAACACGCACCGGGCACGCCATCGTGGGCTGATCTAGCAAGTCCAGACTTGGTGGCATCGGCGCGGTTCTACGGCGGATTGTTCGGTTGGGATACAGCAACGCGGGGATCGGCGGATCTCACGCGGGGCTATCTGCTTTTTCAACGGGAGGGGAAGGACGTCGCCGGGTTGGCTCCAATGATCGGTGATGACCCACCGGCGTGGACCCTTCATGTGGCCACGCGCGACGTGGACGACGTGGAGGCCGCGGCGGTCAGCAACGGCGGCGGAATCGTGCAGCCACCCCATGACGTGGCCGAGTACGGGCGGTCGGCGGTGTTCTCCGACCCGACCGGCGCCATCCTCGGCGCGTGGGAGTCGGGGGAGCACCGGGGTGCCGAGCTGGTCGGAGCGCCGGGGTCGTTGTGCTGGAGTCAGTTGGCCTCGCGCAACATCGAAGCGGCCAAGCGGTTCTACGGCGCGCTGTTCGGCTGGCGCTCGTTCACCCGGCCGTACGAGACATCGACGTACACCCGGTTCAGCCTCGACGACCACGAGATCGCCGGCATGATCGAGATGGACCGCAGCTGGCCTCGCGACCTGCCGTCGCACTGGCTGCCGTACTTCGCGGTCGACGACTGCGACGAGGTCGCATCGCGGGCGGCGCGGCTCGGCGGCGACGTGCCGGTCGAGCCTTACGACATCCCCGACATCGGGCGGGCGGCGGTCCTGGGCGATCCCCACGGCGCGGTGTTCTCGATCATGGCCCGGGAACCCACGTTCCTGGGGCTGCAGTCACCGGATGCGCTGGTTCTGCCGGTCGACACCGAGCCTCCGGACATCGATGCGATCACCGAGGTCGAGCAGGCCGAGGTCCGTCGCTACCGCTAGTCGAAGAGGATGGCGGCCAGCTCCGTGGCGGCGCTGGCGCCGTCGGCGTGCCCGGTGGCCAGGTGCTCGGCCTCGAGGGCCAGCAGGTGCCGGCGGATGAGCCGACCGGCGCCGGCCGGGTCGACGCCCCGATCGGCCAGCTCCGGGAACCCCCGCTCCATCCACGAGACCATGCCCCGCTCCAGGGCGGCGATCAGGTCGCGGGCCGACTGCTGGGCGGTGACGTCGCCGCGAACGCCCTCGCCGAGGACCAACCGCAGCACGGTGTGCTCGGTCTGAGTCTGGTCCCACACCCAGATCAGCAGGGCCTCCAACCGTTGCCGGGGTGGGAGGTTGGAATCGATGGGCGGATCCTCGGTCGCTATCCGCTCGCCGTAGCGACGCTCCTCGATCACCGCGCGGAGCAGGTCGGCCTTGGACGGGAAGTAGTGATAGATGGTGGCGACGTTGAGGCCGCAGGCCGTGGCCAGTTGGCGCATCGAGGTGCCGGCGGCGCCGCGCTGGCTCATCAGGCTGAGCGCGGCATCGACGATCCGGGACCGCTGGCCCACCTCGGTGATGGTGCCGCTCAACGGGCTCCCTGCAGGGACTCGGGGGTGAAGACCGCCGGCAGATGGTCGATGGCCAGGACCAGGCTGGAGTCGCCGCGGGACAGCGTGCCCGGGTCCTTCACCCGGATGTCGGCGAGCCGGCGGAACAGCTCCTCGAACACCACCTTGATCTCGTTGCGGGCCAGGTTGGCGCCCAGGCAGTAGTGGGTTCCGATGCCGAAGCCCAGGTGGGGGTTGGGATTGCGGTCGATCTTGAGGTTGTCGGGCTGGTCGAAGACGTCCTCGTCGCGGTTGGCCGACTGGTAGAGCATGAACACCCGGTCGCCGGTCTTGAGCTCGATGTGCTTGTAGGTGTGGTCCTCGGTGACGGTGCGCATGAAGGTCAGCACCGGCGACACGTAGCGGACGATCTCGTCGACGGCCAGGTCCATGAGCTCGGGATCGGCGAGCAGCTTCTCCCGCTCCTCGGGAAACAGGGTGAAGGCCCGCAAACCTCCGCTGATGGCGTTGCGGGTGGTCTCGTTCCCGGCCACCACCAGCAGGATCAGGAACATCAGCAGCTCGTCGCTGGTCATCACCGGATCGACGACCGCGGCTGTCGCCGCCGGATCGAAGCCGTCGTCGTGCTCCCGGGCCAGCGCGCCCTCGTCGTAGGCCTGGGTGAGGATCCCGATGATGTCGTCGGTCGATCCCTCCTGGCGGCGTTGTTCGATCAGCTGCAGGCACAGGGTGGCGAACTCGCCCCCGGCCTCGGCCGCGGCCAGCAGCACCGGATCGTCGGCCTCGGTGTGGCCGTCGCCGGCCATCATGGCGTCGCTCCAGCGGTAGAGGTTCTGCCGCTGGTCCGGGTCGAGACCCATCAGCTCGGCGATCACGATCAGCGGGACGTGCATGGCGAAGTCCTCGACGAAGTCGCACTCACCGCTCTCGGCGATGTCGTCGATGATCTGGTTGGCCAGCTCCCGCATGTGGTCGGTGAGCTTGCGGACCATGCGGGGGGTGAAACCCTTGCTCACCAGCCGGCGCTGCCGGGTGTGCTCCGGGTCGTCCATGGAGATGATCGACATGGGTGCGGCCACCTTGGGCCGCACGCCCTGGGCCGCGGAGTAGAGCTCCTGGTGACGGC
Source organism: Acidimicrobiales bacterium (assembly GCA_036505485.1). Taxonomy (GTDB): domain Bacteria; phylum Actinomycetota; class Acidimicrobiia; order Acidimicrobiales; family VFJN01; genus DASXTK01. The sequence goes on along the minus strand of DASXTK010000451.1, from coordinate 13,710 downwards.
TGATGTGGCTGACGTCCTCGTGGCGGGAGACGATCCACATCTCGTTGCGCTCGTCCCACCACAGGGGTGCGTTGGCACGGAGCCAGCGATAGCCGTCCCACGGGTCGTCGTAGAAACGGGGGTCCATCGGGTCGATGGGGAACGGAGGTGCCTGGGTGGCCTGCCGCCGTAGCGGCTGGCCCGGCGATGTGTCTGCCTGTGCGCCCGTCATGTCCGCAGTGTGCCAAACGAACGTTTGATGGGCAAGGGTCTGGTCAGATAGCCCGGCCGCAGGCAGGCCTGACACACTGCCGGATGTGACGAGTCGTCAGAAACGGCCCAACATCCTGTTCGTGCTGTCCGACCAGGAGCGGAGTTGGTCGTGGCTGCCGCCATCGGTGCGGCTGCCCTGGCGGGAACGGCTGCAGGCCGAGGGCCTCACGCTCGACAACCACTGGACCCACTCGTCGCCATGCTCGCCGTCGCGGACCACCATCCAGACCGGGCTTCACGTGCCCCAGCATGGTGTGGCCGACAACACGATCTTCCCCTGGCACCAGTCGTTGGATCCGGCGGTGCCGACGGTGGGATCGGTGCTGCGGGACGGCGGCTACCGGTCCAGCTACATCGGCAAGTGGCACGTCAGCCATGGTCCGACCCCACCCATGGAGGCCTACGGCTACAGCGACTGGGAGGGCAACGACCAGCACTTCATGGGCTGGGCCGGGACCGGCGTCCACTTCGACCCGGTGATCGCCTCCAACGCCGCCCATTGGTTGCGGCAGAACGCGGCGTCCTCGTCGTCGCCCTGGTTTCTCACGGTGGCGCTGGTGAACCCCCACGACGTGATGTGGTTCCCCATCGACCAGCCCGACTACCGGGCCGCCCATCCCGGCGAGCTGGCCTCGGTGCGGGAGCTGTTGGGCGGGGCGCGCTGGAAGGAGGGCGAGGTCGTCCCGGAGTTCTCGGACGACTATCCGGAGGTGGTCGAGGAGCTGCCGGCCAACTTCTCAGACGATCTGATCTCCAAGCCGGCGTGCCAGCGGCAGTGGCGGTGGGATCAGCAGCACGGGTTCTGCGGGATGATCGATCCGTCGGATGGGCGTTCGTGGCGGCGTCACCTGGACTACTACGTGCGGCTCCACGAGCTGGCCGACGAATCGCTGGGCACGGTGCTCGCCGCGCTGGAGGCGTCGGGCGCGTGGGACGACACGGTGATCGTGTTCACCTCCGACCACGGTGACATGTGCGGATCCCATGGCCTGCGCTCCAAGGGGCCGTTCGTGTACGACGAGATCATGAAGGTTCCGGCCGTGGTGCGGGTGCCGGGGGTGACGACGCCGGGGTCGGTGTTGTCGTCGCTGAGCGGTCACGTCGACCTGGCCCGGACCATCTGCGGGCTGGCCTCGGCGTCGCCGGCTCCGGGCATGCGTGGCGTCGATCTGGGCCCGGTGCTGTCCGACCCGGCGGCGTCGGTGCGAGACCAGGTGCTGTTCTGCCATGCCACCGCCCACACCACCAACATCCGCACCACCCGCTGGTCCATCCGGGGCAGCTTCGACGGGCGCTACAAGTACGCCCGGTACTACGGCGTCGGCGGAGGACTCCCCAACGACGACCTGACCGGCCGCTCCACCCCGATGCTCTACGGCCCCGACGCTGCCTTCGAGGACCAGGAGCACGAGCTCTACGACCTCCAAGAAGACCCCCACGAGCTGACCAACCTCGCCCACGACCGCTCCCGCCGCCCCGAGCTCCACCGCCGCTTCCAGGATCTCCTAGCCCTGGAGTCCACGGAGTTCAGTTAGGGGAGTGACGGGTCGGCGGCTTCGCCTCCTCCGAACGAAGTCCCTGGGCGACGAGTTCCGCGGTTGGAAACGTCGGGACAGTACGGTGAGCGGCATGGATCTGACCATCCCCGCGGCGCTGCATGACCACCGGGTCGTGGAAGGCGAGCCGGGCATCTTCCCCGATCCTGTTGCCCGTGTATTACGGGCCGTCGCTGGCCTCTTCAGGCGCAAGCCGGCTCCTGACGAGGTCCAGTCGCCAGAGCCTGAACCGCCGGCCCAATCGGATCCAACCGACGACAAGCCGCTGTAGGCCTCATCGGAATCGTTGGAGGCGGCGACCGGAATCGAACCGTTGCTCAGGGGGACTGCGTGTCGCTCACGAACACGGCCACGTCGTAGCCGGCCGCTTTGGACATCGGGTCTCGGCCGTCGTTGAGGCTGGCCATGAGCAAGAAGTACTCGGTGATGTCAAGACGGCCAGCCGCGTAGTCCGCGTCCAACTCGGCGACCCGGCGCTCCTGAGCGGGCTGGCTGGGATCCCGCCAGCGGGCGATCATCTGCACGCTGGGGTCCTGCAGCAGCCTGGACACCGCCTCGTTCATCATGACAACGAGGTGGACCTCCACCGGTCGATCCGCGTCAACTACCCGGTGATCCCCGAACAGCCGGGAGCGTTGGGGTGCGACCCTGGCGTCGATGCCCCGGCGCTCCAGCTGCAGCACCAACCCGCGCTGGTACCACGAGGCGATCTGGTACGGATCGTCCACCAGCACCTGGCCCTTGGGGTGGCCGATCGCCTCCAAGACCTGGGGCGTCAGACTCACCATCACCTCGTTGTCAGCCTCGTGCGACACGCCTGCCGTCAACCCGGCGTAGCTGTTCACCCCGGTGACCACCAGGAGGCCGCCGACCGCCAGCGACGCCAAGGCTCGGGTGGCCTGCGGCCGCCAGCGGCGGACCAGCAGCTGCCAGCCGGTCCATGTGACCAAGACGAAAGCAACCAACGCCGGAAGCCAGCTCCACCGCAACCTGTACTCGTAGGCAGTGCCGATGGTTCGAGCCACCGCCACGATCCCGATCAGCAGGCTGGACCCCAGCACGACGATGAGGCGGCGATCCTCGCGGCGCCCGAGCCGCCAGAGCATGATCCCAGCGGCCACCACCAGCAACAGCCACACCGGTGGCGTTGGCACCTGCAGGTAGGGCGATTCACCCATGTAGGCGAAGGGACGTTTGCCGGTCAGCCATTCGGGGCGGGCGCTGAACTGGCCAGCCATGACCTGCCAGCCATCCTGCAAGGTGTGAGTGCCTTCCTGCGCGTTGTCGAACCAGCGGTAGGTGTTGCCCAGGTTGCTGGGTGACTTGGTCGCGGTCTCGATCGCCACCGGCGACCACAGCAGGACCAGGAGCAGAGCCGACACGAACCCGGGACGCAGCCACCTGCGCCAGTCTTCTTTGATCGTGCGCTCACGTAGAGCCTGCAAGACCAGACCGGCCGCTCCTAGCGCCAGGAGCGGCAAGGCCAGGAGAACGAAGCCGACGTGGACCTGGGCCAGGAAGCTGGCGACGACCGCGGCCACCGGCAGAGCCCAGGCGTCGCCGCACAGCACCGCCCACGTCAGGAAGATCAGCAGCCCAAAGGGCAGGGTTGTCACGAAGGTGTTCCACGGATCGCTGAGGAACTCGGCGCCAAGGGTGCGCATCAGCAGGGCGCAGCCGAGCAAGGTGCAGAGCAGCAGCGGAGTGCCCCCTCGCCGCCGGGCGACCAGCGCCATGCCGACCACCGAGCCGCCGTTGATCGCCAGCGCTCCCAGGTTCATCCCGATCGACGAACCCCCGACGAGCCGGTAGAACGGCGCCAGCACGTAGAACAACATGGGGCCCGGGTGGTTCCAGTCGGACCGCGAGTACAGGCCGACCAGCACGGGATGACTGCCTACGTCGCGCACCTGCATCTCGGTCAGGGCGTGGTCGGAGGCCGGCTGATAGCCACCGCCGACGTCGAAGATCAAGGCCAGCGCGGACAACACGAACGGTGTCGCAGCCAGGGCGATCAGCCAGACGTCCCGGTTGCGCAGCAGGGCGCCGACCCGACCCCTGCTGGACGCAGCCGAGGAGTCGCCGTTGGCTTCCGGCGACGTCCTGCCATCCTCGCCGCTTGGGTCGGGCGCCTCAGCGGCCAGCGTCCCAATCCCCGCGGTGAGGGCCTCCCCAGCCTTCCCCATGCGTCCTACCGTAATCTGGCGAAGAACGGAACGAAGGCAGTGGCGCTAGCCGGTGAAGTCCGGTGCCTGTCGAACGGGGACTGCCGGTGCTGGGGTGCTCGGAGGGGTCGTAGGCGGCGTGGTCGAGGTTGTCGTCGTGCTGTCCACAACCTCGAAGCTGAGGTCGTTGTAGGGGATCCTCACCTGTGGCGAGTAGGTGGTTACACAATCCACATGAACTGTGTACGTGCCGAGCGAGGGGAAGGGCTCTCCAGTGGGCTGCCCGTCGTCATCGCGCAGTTGGAGCTCAACCGACCAGCTGCCGTCGGCGTTGACGATCACGCCGGGCTCTGTCGTGCCCACCAGATGCCACTGGTCGATCACCACCTGACCGCCAGGGCCCGTCACGACAGTGTTGATCTGCGGGGAGCTTGCACCTCTGGCGCAAACGTCGATCGACTCGATCAACGCTGCCCCGCTCGGGGTGATCTGTTGCACAGAGATCTTGGCTCGCAGGGTCTCCTGAGCACCTGCTCCAACCGACGGAATCAGAAACACTCCCGTCAGCGCGATCGCCAGCACGCCCCACCCCAGTCGTAACGGCTTCACTGCCCACCCCGTTCGGTCCACGCGTTCGCCGCGCCCTGTCCCCAGTGGGCAGTGCCTATCAGGGGAAACTGCACGGCGCCAGCCATGTAGGGAGCAATCGGACGTCATCGCCCTAACTGTTGGAGGCGGCGACCGGAATCGAACCGGTGTACAGGGCTTTGCAGGCCCTTGCCGACCCCAGCGAACGCCCTGGTCAACCGCCAAAACCGTACCCCACTGGGACTCCCGAGTGAGCAACCGGTGAGCGGTTCCACGCGACCCTTTAGAAGGGCGGGACTCGTGGAGGCTATGCCGTTCCCCGCTTCGTGGCGTGCCGAGGGGACTCTCTGATGAGAGTCCCCTCGACGAGCTCGACGGTTCCTAGCCAAGCAGGTTGGTCAGCCGAGTCACCTCGGTGACCGCCGGCAGGAGTCCGACGTGCAACAGAGCCACGGCCTGCCACACGGGGGGAACGTTGTCCCACCATGCGAACGACGCCTCGACCAACTTGGCGAAACGGAGCATCGCCCGCTCGTACCGATCGGCCAGACGCCTGCCGCGCCCCGGCCCACGATTGCTTGCACAAGTCATCGGGATTCCCTTCCGGGCAAGCCGACATCCGGTGCACCACAGGTCATGGGTCGGGTAAGCACTCCGCCCATGTCGCGACCACGTGGTAGCGATGGACGAAGTGCTGCCCTATGTGAACCCTCAACGGTAGAACCGGTTCCGCACGAAAGGTAGGGTGAATCGCGCGGTTCCCGCCGGAACGGGCCTAAGCAACCCGGACACCGGACAACCGTGGGATCGCCGCCGCGGCCGGGCCCTTTTGCACAAGTCAGGGTCCGGCCCCGGCCGTTTTGGTGCGCCGGGGGGTCTCGTGTGGGCGGACAACAGGATCTGCCCGGTGATGGCCATCGCGGACTGCCCGCTGATGGCCACGTCCTCACGCTGCATGATCATCCTGGCGGCGGAACGGCTCCATGCGAGGCAATCCACCGGCACCTATGCCACGTGGGTCGAGTGGGCCCGGTCCGCGCGTTCTGGGACGCCGTCGGCTCCTGGGGTGCGCGCCGTAGCGGTCGATGCATCGGTGTCGGCATGGCGCAGGCCCGCCAGGGACGCGACGCCTGCGGTTTGGTGCGCTGGCCTTCGTGTCGTGACGGGGGGTAGCACCAAACGCCGGGCCGCGGCCCGAGGCATCGTGCACAGACGGCGCGGCAGCGCCTGGTGCGGCCGACGCGGCGTGGACGATTCAACCCAGAGACCGTGCTGGGCAGTCGGTAATGCCGGGTCCGTTACAACGGTTCCCAGAGTTCGAAGCGGTTTCCCTCGAGATCATGAGCCCATCCGAACCGGCCGTAGTCGTACTCCTCAACGCGCTCGCTTACGTCAACACCTGCAGTCCGGAGCTGAGCGAGCATGGCGTCAAGGTCACGTACCCGGAAGTTGAACATCCATGTCTGCTCGGCTCGACCGAAGTAGTCGGTGTCCTGTGGGAAGGGGCACACAGTTCGACCAAGTCCCGGCTGTCGGAGCGGCAGCTCCGGGCCTTCCTCGGTGAAGCCGAGATGCTGCTCGTACCACTGCATGAGCGCCTCGGGATCCCGCGCGCGGAAGAACACGGCGCCGATTCCTATCACTCGCTCCATGAGGCTCCCGGTGGCAGACGGTCCGTTCGTCTCGATCCTGCCGCAGGCTCGCGCTGTTGTCGATCGACACACGGCTGGCGTGCACGGCATCGTCGCCGGCCCGTAGCGCGGAGGCGCGCGATACGGCCGGCGTGACGGACTGGGTCGATTTGGCACACCGTGCCTGGAGTGATGACCCAATGCGGTGTCCCCGAACGCCGGGAGGAGGGCGCACGACGTAGCGATCCACGCTCGCCCAGCGTCACTCTGCCTACTGGCCGCCGCTAGGAATCGATTGGCCGCCAGTGGGCAATCCGCGACGGCCGTCGACAGTCTCGCGGCTGGCGCGTTCATGCCCATGGACTCTGACGATCCTCGGTGGGACGCTTGGGCCGTGCGGAACGAAAGGCTTGCGAAGGCTCTGGCGGCATCGTCGCTGACCCGACCGCAGCTCGCTGGCGAGCTCGGGGTCGACCCGAAGACGATCGAGCGATGGGTCGCCGGGGGCCGCACGCCTTACCCCCGCCACAGGGCTCGTGTGGCCGCCTTGTTGGGTGAAGACGTGGACGAGTTGTGGTCGGAGGTGTCTGCGGCAGAGGACGGTCTCTCGGGTCAGTGGTGGGCCGCCTGGCAGTCCTACAGGGTCGGCACCGAGGTGACCGCCGTTCAACCTGTCCGGATCAGCCAACGCCGTGACCTGATTCGCTGGGAGGCGACCGAGCGCGGTCGGCCGGTCAAAGATGGTGGCTACCTGTGGGCCGGAAGTCTTCGACTCGTCGATGGCGAGGTCCTCATGGGCCACTACAGCTCGATCGATCCGCCGGTCCGGTCGAAAGGAACGGTCTTCCTGGTGCTCCATCCCCAAGGCCGGGTGATGGCCGGCCGATGGATCGGCCTCTCACACGATGGTTACTTCGTCGAAGGCTGGGGTGCGCTCGCCAGAGAGGAGCCCGAGGTGTGGGGAACCATCACCGACCTGATCCACAACCGAGAACAGCCATGGATGCGATCGTTCGCGTGACCATCACAGCACCGGATGCCGACTGGCTCGCCGAGTTCACTCGGACACTTCTCGACGACCGGCTGGCCGCATCCGGGAACATCACATCCGAGGTCCGTTCGATCTACCGTTGGCAGGGCAAGATCGAGGACGCCGCTGAGGCGATGGTGACTCTGTCCACCTGTCGCGAGCACGTTCCAGAGATCATCAAACGCACGTTGGCGGAGCACCCCTACGAGATACCCCACGTGGTTGCCCTACCCGTGCTCGACGCCAACTCGGCCTACTGGCAGTGGGTCATCGACGAGACGCGGCCCACGTCGCAATCCGGAGCCCGTCCGAGACGCGCTTCCGCCGAATAATCGCATGCTCACCCTGTACGCCCTGGCCGAGCCTGAACGATCACAGAGTGGGGGTGGGGTCTGAGCCGCCGACTTCGCCTCGACCTGAACATTCCAGCCAGTCCTGCATTTGGGAGTGACCGCGGACTGTGCTGAGTTGTTCGCGGGGCGAGCAACTGAGGCCGCACACGAGTGTGCATACTGTGCCACTCCTAACCACGCCCTCGTTTCCGGCGACCCTCCGTGCTCGCGCCGCCGTCTGCGCCCGCCGACCCGCGACCGCCGCCGCCAGCCGCGCGCGCAACTCCCTCGCCGGCCGCGTCCTCTCGCCGCCCCCGACACGCTCGATGTGCTTCCGCGGCTCGTCCTTGCTCAAGGAGCTAGAAGCATTCGTGGCCGACGTGTTCAGCAGAATCGGACTTGACTCCATCCTGAGCTCCTATCGGCAGGAGGTGGACTGTGTCAGGGACCGAGTCCGTCGACAGTTTGGCCTTCGGTCTGGCTAGAAGCTGCTGCGCGCGGTGCAGGTGCGTTACCAGACGACGGGTGCGCGAAGGATCGCTTTGACCTCGCGGCGGGCCGTCCGGTAGCGCTTCTCGCACTCCTTCAAGCGGCGCCTCGCCTCGAGCAGATGGCTGCGATCTGGCGCCCTCTTCACAGCGTCCCGAAGCTCCGCCAAGCGCGGCTTGTACTCGGCCGCCAGCTTTCGCAGCGATTCCTCCACCTGAGGACGCGGGTCGATCACGTGTTGCATCCCGATCTCCAGCCTCGCACGACGGCGGCCGCTGGGACTCCCACGGCGGTTGAGCGGCGGTCAAGGAGCCGGAGGCCCGAGCGAAGCTCGGCTTGTCCTTGACGGGCGCACTGCCGTCCCATCATCGGATCGGAGGCCGGTTCTGCCGGCCTCCTGGGGGCCTGCGTTTTCGGAACACTCAGCCCGCATCACTGGTACGAGGCCAGACCAGGTTGCGCCATGGGTAAGACCGACGACCGCCAGCTCCCCCATCTGCTCGACATCGGAGCGGTCGCGGAGCATCTCGGGGTCAACGTTCGGCACGTGCGTCGCCTCGTCTTCGAGCACCGCATCCCCTACATCAAGTGGGGGCATCTTCTCCGCTTCGACCCAGACGAGATCGCCTCTTGGCTCGAAAGCCGCCGGCGGTCGACTCGACCGGGCTAGTCCGCTCCCAACGGATTCGTCAGCCAGCCGGCCGGAGGCGGTCGATCTTGGGGTTACGGGCGGTGCGCTCGTCCCGCTTGCGGCGAGCTTCGGCGAGGCGGTTCCCGAATGACGAAGCAATGGCTTCATCGAGACCGGGGAAGAGGTGGCCGTAACGGTCGAGGGTGACGTTGATCGAGGAGTGGCCCATCCGGGTCTGAATCGCCTTGGGATGGGCGCCCTCGGCGATCGCCAGCGCGACCGACGTGTGTCGCAGATCGTGGAACCGGCATCTGATCCCAGCCTCGCGGAGCGCTGGGGCGAAATGGTTGTTCCAGAAGCTCGCTGAGCTGATCGGGTTGCCGGCGCGGTTCGTGAAGACCAGATCATCAGGGTCCTCCCCGACGAAGTCGTTCATGTGCGCCTTGAGCAGCTTCGCGGTGAACGGTGAGATGGAGATCGAGCGCACGGAGCTGGGCGTCTTGGGCTCCTTGCGGATCCACTCGCCGGACTGGCGGCGCATCATCTGCTCCGTGACCCGGACCTTGCGGCGCTCGACGTCGACCCGCGACCGGCGCAATCCGATCAGCTCGCTCCACCGCATCCCGGAATCGACCGCGAGATAGATCAGCGCCCGGAATCGTTCCGTCAGCGCCTCGGCCAGATCCACCACCTGCGGCCAGTCGAGGAACACCCTCTCGCGGTGGGGCACCTTCGGCGGCGCCACCCGCGAGCAAGGGTTCTGGAGGATCTTCTGCTTCTCGACCGCCGCCTGCAGGACCCGCCGCAGGGTCCGGTAGTGCCGGTGGACCGAGCTCGGGGCGATGCCGGCGTCGATCTCGTCGTTGAGCCAGTTCTCGATCTCGTCAGCCGGCAGGAACCCGGTCCGGCACTCCTTGAATCGGGGCAGCACGTACCTGTCGAGATCTCGGCGGTACGTGTCCTGCCTCGACGGCGCCAGCCGCCGGCACAGGCGCATGAACTCCTCCGCCCAATGCGCCAACGGCATCTCCGCGTCGTGCGGGTCGAGCCAGTTGCCACGGGCCTTTGCGTTCTCCATCTCGACCAGGAACCGCTGGGCGTCGGCCTTCAGACGGAAGGTCTTCGCGCGCTGCCGGCCGAGCGGATCGCGGTACCGGGCGAGGTACTTGCCTCCACGCTTCTCGACGAACCCCATTGTTGACCACCTCCAAGAGGTGCTCCCCGGTGAGCATGCAGTGAGCATCCGGTGAGCAGAATCACGGATATCGGTGGCCGATCAGGGATTCTGGAGGACACTGTCTTCTCGGCTAGAGACAGTGCCTGAGCTGCAGTTCTATCGCTGCAGGTGTTGGAGGCGGCGACCGGAATCGAACCGGTGTACAGGGCTTTGCAGGCCCTTGCCTAAGCCACTCGGCCACGCCGCCGTGAGCGGTTCACCTTAGCGGGGCGCCGGCAGCGGCCCGGAACGACCCGGCACGGCCACGGTGTGTGCCTGGACCGGCACACACGGCGTCGTAAGCTCCCGCGCCATGAACCGGCTAGCCAACGCCTGGCAGCTCGCGAAAGCGTCCTGGGCGGTGCTGTCCAAGGATCGGGAGCTGGTGGCGATCCCGATCGTGGCCGGCATCGGCGCTCTTCTCGTCTTCGCCATCATCGCCCTGCCCGGGATCATCCTGGTCGGGGACTCCGACAACAATGCGACCAACTTCGCCCTGTGGATCTTCCTGGCTCTGGCCGCGGTCGGTGCGTCCTGGTTCGCTGCGCTGGGTCAGGCTGCGGTGGTCGCCGGCGCAGCCGAGCGGATGGACGGCGGCAACCCCACCCTCGGATCGGCCTACACCGCGGCTCGGGCCCGGGCCTTCCGCCTGCTCGAATGGGCCATCCTGGCCACGGTGGTGGCGATCGTCCTCGACCAGCTCGAGGAGCGCTTGGGCATGCTGGGGCGCATCGTCTCCTGGCTCGGCAACGTCGCCTTCAGCGTCCTGTCGTTCCTGGCCCTGCCGATCATCGTGTTCGAGGACGTGGGCGCCATCGAAGGCTTCAAACGATCGTCCAGCCTGCTCAAGCAGACCTGGGGCGAACAGGTCGCCTTCAGCTTCGGCATGGGACTCCTGGGATTCCTGCTGGCCCTCCCGGCCATCCTGATCGGCGGCGCCCTCATCGCCACCGGCGTGTTGCCGATCCAGATCGTCGGCGTCGCCGCGGCGGTGGCGTGGATCGTGCTGGTCGCCGCGGTCACCTCGGCCCTCTCCGCCGTGTTCAAGGCGGCGTTGTACCGCTACGCCAAGGGCCTGCCCGTCGATCCAGCCTTCGACCAAGGCGACCTCAGAGGAGCCTTCCGCCCCAAGTAACACCAGCCCCGGCTAGGCGCGCTACGGCGGGAGGTGGGGGAGGCGGAGCTCCAGGTGGGCGCCGGTTGGGGTTTCGGGGGCGGTGGCGGTGCCGTTCATGGCTTGGGCTAGTTCTCGGACTATGGCCAGGCCTAGACCGAGGCCTCTGGTGGGGCTGTAGAGGCGGTCGAAGATCTTGGCTCGCTCTTCGGGAGGGATGCCCGGTCCGTCGTCTTGCACCGCGAGCACCGCGTCGACACCGTCGACGATCACCGAGACCCGCACGTGTCCGGCGGCGTGGCGGCCGGCGTTCTCGACGAGGTTCCCGGCTATCTGGGCCAGGCGGTCGGGGTCACCGTTGACCATCACCGGTTCGGACGGCATGTCGACCGTCAGGACGAGGCCGGAATCCTCGAGCTCCGGGCGCAGCCCCTCGGCGGTGCCGACGGCCACGTCCCGCAGGTCGACGGGCCGGAGGTCCAGCGTGAACGCCCGAGCCCTGAGCCGGGCCAGGTCGAGGAGGTCACGGACCAGGCGGTCCAGCCGGCCGGCCTCGGCGAGGATCGTCGCCCCGGCCGCGGCCGGATCCGGCGCCGCCTCGTCGGCCAGCGCTTCGGCCCAGCCGCTGATCGAGGTCAACGGGGTGCGCAGGTCGTGGGACACCGACAGGAGGAAATCCCGCTCCCGCTGCTGCGCCTGCTCCAGCGACGCGGCCATGGTGTTGATGGAGCGGACCAGCCGGGCCAGCTCGTCGTCGCGGGTCCACGGCTCGGGCACCCGGGCCGCGAGGTCACCCTCGGCGATCCGGCGGGCCGCGGTCTCGGAGTCGGCCAGCGGGCCGGCCAGCGAGCGTGCCACCCGCAGGGCGATCAGCGCCCCCAGCACGACGGTTGCCGCTCCGGCGACCACGAACCACCGCGCCGCCGGCCCGACGGAGGAGTCGAGAGAGTCCGAGGCGAGCAGCGCCCGGACCGGCGGTCCCCCCGACGCGGCCGGAAGCGGCGCGGCAGCGTAGGCCGTGTCCCGGTCGCGGCTGGAGACCGTGTCGCCGGCCCGCAGGCGCGACACGTCGTCGGCGCTGAGGACATCCGGGGCAGAGTCGAGGCGGATCACGCTGACGGAGTCCACATCGAGCACCCCTTCGAGCCGTCGGGCCACCGGGCCCTCTCGGACGGGCCGGACCTCGCCGACCACCACCGCGAGCTCGGAGAGGCGTCGGGCCAGGTCCTCCTCGTTGCGATGGCGGGCGTCGATGCGGGTGAGGACGAGGGTGCCCAGGCCGACCACGGCGACCGCGGCGGCAACGGCACCGGCGATGGTGATGACCAGACGACGACGCACTCAGCAGGTCCAGACCCGGATCCGCTCAGCCCAGCCGGTACCCGGTGCGGCGGAGGGTGACGAGGGGCAGGCCATCCCCGAGCTTGCGGCGCAGCTGGCGGACGTGAACGTCGACCGTGCGCTCGTCGCCGTACCAGTCGTACCCCCAGGCCAGATCCAGGAGCTGACGCCGGGACAGCACCAGCCCCAGGTTCTCGACCAGCACGGCGAGCAGGGCGAACTCCCGAGGTGCGAGCTTGACCGCGGTCCCGCCCCGCCGGGCTTCGTGGCGGGTCAGGTCGACCTCCACGTCGCCGACCACCACGGTGTCCCGAGCATCGTCTCGGACCGCCGCCGCACTGCGCCGAAGGATGGCGTTGATGCGCGCCACGAGCTCTCGCGGCGAGAACGGCTTGGTGACATAGTCGTCGGCCCCGAGCTCGAGCCCCACGACCCGGTCGGTCTCGTCGCCTCGGGCGGTCAGCATCAGCACGGGCACGTCACCCGCCGACCGCAGCCGGCGGCACACCTCGAACCCGTCGATCCCATCGGGCAGCCCGATGTCGACCACCGCGATCGCCGGTTGCTGCGCGGCCACCAGCGCCAGGCCCTCGGCCCCGGTGACCGCCCGGGCCACCCGGAACCCGGCCCGGTCGATGTACAGCTCGAGCAGCTCGGCGATGTGGTCGTCGTCTTCCACCACGACCACCGTGCGGGTATCCATCGGACCAAATGGTCCCACCTGGTCGATCAGTGCTGCACCACTAGGACACACGGGTGACCGACGCACCGAACGGGACGCCGAAGGGGTCGGTCACCTGGACCTCGATCGGTTGACCGGTGCGTCGGGACGCCACCGAGACCTGCTCCGCAGTCCACACGTGCAGCATCCGGCGGACGTCGGTGCACGGCGCGTCGGCGGTTGCGAAGACACCGGGGCACCCGGGGTTGTGGCTGTGCCACACCACCAGGTCGCCGGCCGGGGTTGGCGCGGCGGTTCCCGGAGGGGTGACGAAGAACGCCCCGAGCAGCACAGGTCCGTCGTTGCCACCGGTGTAGTACACGAGCCCGTTGGGGTGGCTCGGGTCGAGCAGGTGTCCCTCGTCCGCCACAGACGGGTTCACGTAGTGCGCGATCGGCCCCCGGGGATGGCGTGGTGCCTGGTAGCCGGCGGCGACCGCCGCGTCGACGTCCTCGTAGGCCGCGAGGGTGGTGCGGACATCGGCCAGAAGGGCGTCGGCCGCCGCCTGCTCCTCGGGAGAGGCCGAGGCGTAGCGCTGCTCGTAGGGCGGGAGCTGCGGATGGTCATGCTCGTGGCGGTGGTGGTGGGGCGTGTCCCCGGAGGCGTCCGCCGTGGACGACTCCGGCTCGTCACTCGCGTGGCTA
>DASXTK010000450.1:0-1786 GCA_036505485.1 Acidimicrobiales bacterium | reverse complement strand
TCGGTACGGTCTTCATGGCGGTCCCCTTCCTTCGGGTGTCCTTGGTCGTTCACCCGAGGCCTACCACTCGGTAAGGCTCAGGTGGGGGACCGCCACCTCAATTCCCACAGAGTTCGGGACATGCTCCACCGCGGCGCGGAGAGGCTCAAGAGGGGTATGCCCAGCTCGAAGTAGCGGTGCCCTCCTCGCTGACAACGCCTGTCGGCTCGAGGAAGGGAGACCGGATGAGCCAGGTCATCATCGGTGTGGACCCGCACAAGCGTTCCGCCACGATCGAGATCATCAACGACCGAGAACAGGCCGTCGGTGGAGGCCGGTTCGCCACGGACCGCGACGGCTACAAGGCCATGTTGGCCGCCGGCCGCAAGCATGCTGACCGTCTCTGGGCCGTCGAAGGATGCAGCGGCATCGGCCGCCACGTCGCCCAGCGCCTGGTCGCCGACGGGGAGACCGTCGTGGAGGTGCCGGCGAAGCTGTCCGCCCGGGCCCGGGTCTTCGCCACCGGCCAGGGTCGCAAGATCGACCCGGTCGACGCCCGCAGCGTCGCCGTGGTCGCGTTGCGCACCCCAGGTCTGCGGCAGGTCGCAGTGGACGACACGACCGTCGCGTTGCGGCTGCTGGTCGACCCCGCGACCAGCTCGGCCGGACCCGCACCGAGGTCGTCTCCCGCCTGCACCACCTCCTGCTGGAACTCGTGCCCGGCGGCGCGAAGCAGTTCCTGTCCGCGCAACAGGCCCGCGCCCTGCTCAACACCGGCCGACCCCGCGATGTGGTCGGCAAGACCCGCCGCTGGCTGGCGTCCGAGCTGATCCACGAACTTGTCACCACCGACAAGAAGATCAAGATCGCGAACCAGGAGCTGACCGAGCTCGTTCAGTCCACCGGCAGCCGGCTGCTGGATCTGCACGGCATCGGCCCCTCCGGCGCCGCCCGCCTGCTCGGCGATATCGGCGACATCGGCCGGTTCACCAGCCGCGCCCACTTCGCCTCCTGGGACGGCACCGCCCCGATCGACGCCCTCCTCCGGCGACCAGAACCGGCACCGGCTGTCCCGAGCCGGGAACCGGCGCATCAACCGCGCCCTGCACATCATGGCCATCGTCCAGTTGCGACACGACACCGAGGGCCGCCGCTACTACCGGCGCAAGCTCGCCGCCGGCAAGACCCCGATGGAGGCCCTGCGGGCGCTGAAACGCCGCCTCTCCCACGTCGTCTACCGGCAGATGGTCGCCGACGCCAAGCGCATTCGGACGGGCCCGGGAGGACACGCGGGGGCGACTCTGACATCCAGCGCGGCCGACCCGATCCCCATGATCGACACTTCGGACAAGTCACTTCCCGGACCCGCCAAACCCAGCCTAAAACAGCCGTCATGATCACCACTTGACAGAGAGGGGTGCCATGTCCGGACGCCGGCCCACGAACGAACCAGCCTTCGACACAGCTGGTGACGGCCCTGTCGGCGGCCAAATGAGGGCTCTCGGCCGCGACGGCGATGATTCAGCCGATAGGCAGGTCGGCCGTGATCGACAGCCGCCCCGCCGGGGAGCAGTTTTGGGTTGCATCCCGCCCTCGAGATCAACCTGCACCTCGACAAGCACGTTTGCGCAGCTCAGCCATGGAGTCGTGTTGCGTTTGGGTACACGCTTCGCCGCCAACACAGGGGGCACGAACCTGCTCCCGACCGGGCTGGATCGCCAGGTCCGGGTGCCGAGCCAAGCCAGCCCGGGACGTCTATCCGTACAGCGCCTGCAGGCCAACCTCGCCCTGAAACATCCCCACCCCA
>DASXTK010000449.1:0-10821 GCA_036505485.1 Acidimicrobiales bacterium | reverse complement strand
TTGTCATTCCTGAAGGAGCGCCGTGAGTCAAGACGTCTCGGCGGAGCCGAGTCCGCTGGTTGTTGCGGCCTGGCGGTGGGGCGAGGGCTTGTGTGGGGGCGCGTGTTGTCGACGAGTTGGGGTCAAGGCTGGCTGGAGGCCACCGCCGGAGGCGGCTTGGCCTTGACGCCGACGAAGCTCGACGACGCAGAATGGCTTCAGCCCGTGGGCCGTCGGGTTGGGTGCTGTGGGTCTTCTCCAGGTCCCGAGTCGATGTCGGGGGCGGCAACGCCGAGGATCGGGTGCCGGTCATTCCTTCGCAGCGCGTGGCTGCATGGAGGGTTGCGGCCACAGCCAGACGGGCTCAATCAAGGGGGCGACCACGCCGATGTGGGGGTCATGACAAACTCGCGAGCTCGCGTCTGGCTGCGCCCGATCTTGGTCAAGCGGCCTCCGCTAGGCAGTGGACCTCGCCGTCGCGGAGGCCGTAGTACACGAGGTGGATGAGTTTGCGGGCTGCGGCGACGCGGGCGATGTTGCGGTTGTTGCGCCGTTCTGCGATCCGGTGGTGGTGCGCCTGCAGGAAGCTGCTGCGACCTCGGGAGATGGCCTCGATGGCGGCCCAGCGGACGAGTTTGGAGCCTTGTTTGGTGATCGGCCCGCGTTTGACGGTCGTGTCCGACTCGCGGTGGCGGGGTGTGAGCCCGACCCAGCAGGCCAACTTGTCGGGCCGGGAGAAGCGCCCGATGTCACCGATCTCGGCAACGAAGACCGCTCCGAGCACGGGCCCGACACCAGGGATGCGTTGGATCGCCTGGTAGCCGGGGTGTTCGCCGAGGAGCTGCCCGACCTCGCCGTGGAGCATCTCGACGTGACTGTCGAGGATCCCGATCAACTCGCGTAGCGAACGGACCCGCAGCTCGTAGGCATGCGGGAACCGGCAACTATCGAGCAGGGCTTGGCCACCGACACCGAACAGGTCGGTCATCGGCACGGCCACACCATGCTTCGCGAGCACGGCGTGCACCTGGGCCTTGAGCCCGGAGCGGATGGCGACGAGCTTGGCTCGGTAACGCACCAGCTCGCGCATCTCCCGTGTTTCGGGTGGGGCTATCCACGCCTCCGCGAGCCGCCCGAGGCGCAATAGGTCAGCGAGGTCACTGGCGTCGCGCTCGTCGTTCTTGACCCGCCGGTTGCCCCAGTTGTTGCCCAACGGATGCGCCAGATGCACCCGAGCGCCGTCCGCTTGGAGGACATCAGCGGCCCAGTACCAGCCGTAGGTCGCCTCCAAGATCACCTCCGGGCACGGGCCGGCCTTGGCGACCTCGAGGCTCAACGCCACCGGGTCATTGTCGATCCGGACCACGTCAAGCTTTTCGCCTTCCGGTGTCATCCGAACGATCACCGAACGGCGACGATGCAGATCGATACCGACGTACTGTGGTTGCTGTTGCATCGGGGTCTTCCTCCGTTGCGAGGGACTGGTCTCATCAACCCCGAGTGTCCCAACACTCGGACCCTTACGACGGCGGGAGACCCCGCTTCTTGCTGGCGATCCGGCCACAACTGGCCTCCTTGATCAACCGGCGCCCCGAGCTCGCACACCGAACCCAATCACGCAAGAGCCGCGACGCGCTCCTTCATCCCATCAAAGAGCGCAGACCCCGAGCCGGCGTGGGGTCCGGACGTCTGGGATCGACTGAACGAGCGCCCAGATCTGGTTCCATCGCTTCGCCGTGACGTCACCGGCAGCTGCAGTGGAACCTGACGCCATCATCCTCAGGGGGTCTGACAATCAAGGGTGGCGAGCCCGAAAAATCCAGAAGTTCCCTGCTCGGCGGGGTCAGGTGAAGTGGCGGATGACGTCGTGGGCTTGGGCGCCGTAGGAGCCGCCGAACAGGACGGCGTGGACGAGCAGGGGTTCGAGCTGCCAGAGCCTGGTGCGCTCCGGCCAGCCCGTGGCCAGCGGCGACAGCTCCTGGTAGGCGTCGAGCATGGCCGGGTCCGGCCGCCCGAACAGGTGGAGCATGGCCAGGTCGACCTCCCGGTGTCCCCCGTACGGCGCCGGGTCGAACACCCACGGCTCACCGGACTGGTCGACCATCACGTTCCCGGTCCACAGATCCCCGTGGAGCCGGGCCGGAGTCTCGGGCGGACCCGCCAGCTCGGGCAGCCTCTCGCCCAGCCGCCCGACGAGACGAGCCGCGGCCGACGGCAGGCTGCCGCGGTCGTGGGCCAGCCGAGCCAAGGGCTCGATCCGACGGGTGAACCAAAATGTGGGCCAGTCCGTCGCCGCCGTGTTGCATTGGGGGAGCGAGCCGATGAAGCCGTCGCGGTGCCAACCGAAGCCCGGCGCCCCGGCCGCATGCAGGCGGGCCAGGTTCCGACCCAGCTGTTCGCCGGTTGTGGCCCGGGCCGGACCCGACTCGATCCATTCCAGGACGAGGAGCTCGTCGTCCCCAGCGAGGACCTGCGGGACCCGGATGGCCTCGGCCTCACCGAGCCACCGAAGCGCCTCGGCTTCGACGGTCAACAGCCCGCTGGGCAGGCCCTCTCCGGACTTGAGGAACACGACCCGCCCGTCGGACAGCCCGACGCGCTGGGCGTCGCTGATGCAACCGCCGCCCACCGGACGGACCGAGATGGCCTCGGCCCCGAGGAGTTCCTGCGCGAGGGCCACCGCCGACGACACCACAGCGGCACCGTAGCCACCCGGTCACAGAACGTCGTAGGCCTCGGAGTGGGTCACCGGGGGTTCGCCCATCCACTCGCGCAGCGTGTTCTTCAGCTTGATCTGCTGGATGAAGATGTCGTGCTCGGCCGGAAGGGAAGGGTCGGCGGTCTGGGGCGACTTGAAGTAGAAGCTCAGCCACTCCTGGACACCCTTGGCCCCGGCCCGGGAGGCCAGGTCGAAGAAGAGCGCGAGGTCGAGCACGAGGGGCGCGGCGAGGATCGAGTCGCGGCAAAGGAAGTTGACCTTGATCTGCATCGGGTAGCCCATCCACCCGAAGATGTCGATGTTGTCCCACCCCTCCTTGTTGTCACCGCGCGGGGGGTAGTAGTTGATCGTCACAACGTGGTCGATGTTGCCGTACAGGTCGGGATAGGCCTCGGGCTGGAGGATGGTGTCGAGCACACCGAGCTTCGACACCTCCTTCGACTTGAAGTTCTCGGGGTCGTCGAGGACCTCGCCATCGCGGTTGCCCAGGATGTTGGTCGAGTACCAGCCCCGCAGGCCCAGCATCCGAGCCTTCAGGCCGGGGGCGAGGATCGTCTTCATGAGGGTCTGGCCCGTCTTGAAGTCCTTGCCGCCGATCGGCACCCCGTTGCGATCGGCCAACTCGAGCATGCAGGGGAGGTCGCACGAGAGGTTGGGCGCCCCGTTGGCGAACGGCACGCCCGACTGCAGCGCCGCGTAGGTGTAGATCTGGCTCGGAGCGATCTCGGGGTCGTTGGCCCGCAGCCCTGCTTCGAACGACTCGATCGACTGGTGGACCTCGGCGGGCTCACGGTAGGCCTCGGTCGACGCGCACCAGACCACGACGAGGCGGTCGCAGTCGTTCTCGATGCGGAAACGCTCGATATCGGCGATGACCTGCTCGGCCAGCTCCCACTTCGTCGCACCCTGCTTGACCCGGGTGCCTTCGAGCCGGCTGACCCAGGTCTGGTCGAACACCGCATCCCTGGCCACGACGCCCTCGAGCTCGGCCGAGATGGGTGCGAGGTCGCGCTCCTCGAGCACTCCCGCGGTACGAGCCGCCTCGAGGGCGTTGGGTGAGATGGGGTCCCATCCGCCGAACACGAGGTCGTCGAGCGAGGCCAGCGGCACGAAGTCGCGGATCAGCGGGTTGCGGTCCTCGGCGCGGTCGCCGAGGCGGATGTGCGCCATCTGGCTCATCGAGCCGATGGGCGGCCCACCGTCACGGCGCGCGGTGAGCACGCCCGCGATGAAGGTCGACGCCACGGCGCCGAGTCCGGGGGTCAGCACACCGAGGCGGCCGGTGGCGGGTGCGATGGAGCGGGAGTCGGTCACGGGACCATTCATGAGGACTTCTCCGCCAAACACAATGACTGTTCAGTTTTTCTTAACTAAATTTCCTGGGTGCCCCCCTCGCCCACCGCCCTGCCGAACCTGACCGTGCAGCAACTCGAGTACCTCGTCGAGGTCCACCGCGCTCCGAACTGGGCGACGGCAGCCGAGCGGATCGGCGTCAGCCCGTCCGCGTTGTCGCAGGGCCTGGCCGAGCTGGAACGACGGGTCGGGGTTCCGCTGTTCGAGCGGGAGGGACGCCGGCGGGTCCTGGCTCCGTCGGCCCAGCCCATCCTCGACCACGCCGAGGCGGTCATCGCCCGCACGCGCGACCTCGCCCGATGGGCCGACCACACTGCCGCCGGTCGGGTGGGCGTGCTCAGGCTCGGGATGATCGACGCGGCGGCAGTGCACTACTACCCCCGGGTGTTGCGGGGCTTCCGGCGGGCCCGACCCGACGTCGAGCTAAGGCTGGCGGTGGCGCCGTCGGGTCCGCTGCTGGCCGATCTCGCCCGGGGCAACCTCGATCTGGTGGTCGGTGTGGAGCCGCCGGCGCCCGTCGGCGGGGTCGAGTGGTCGATACTGCGAACCGAACCGCTGGCGGTCTACGCACCCGCCGGCGTTGAGCCCGATGCGGCTCGGTCCCCACAGGCCTGGGGGCCGTGGGTCACCTTTCCGGCCGGCTCCCACACGCGCTCGGTCATCGATGCGGCGCTGATCCGAGCCGGTGCCCGCGTCGAGGTGGTCGCCGAGTCGCACCAGCCCGAGGTGCTGCGCGAGATGGTGTTGCTGGGGCTCGGATGGACGGTCCTGCCCGTCGTGCAGGCCGAGACCGGGGCGCGACCGCTCCGGCGGGTTCGGCCCGAGCCGGTGGTCGAGCGGCGGTTGGTCGTCGCCCGGCGCGCCGACGCCGCTCCCCTGCCGGCCGCCGACGCGTTGGTGACCAGCCTGCGCGAGTCGTCCTAAGGCGTCCGGGCGGACGATTCCGGAGCAGGTTTCACCGGTCTCGTTTCCGGCCACCACTCGCCGAGCGCGCAATCCGAGTGGTGCTGTGCGTGTCCGGCGAGGACGGCGAAGAAGTCGTTGACGCCGAGCCGGTGTTCGGTGTGCGCCGAGTGCGCCAGCCGGAGCGCGGTCTCGGTGACCGTGGTTCCTCGGCGCGAAGATGGCGAGCTACGGCCTGGTCAAGCAGGAGCCAGACGCCGCGGCGGCGGGCTACACCGAGTCCTGAACCTCCACCAGCTCGGCGAGGTGGGCCCGGTAGTTCGGGCAGGTCGCTATGTCCTCGTGCGAGCAGTTCAGCCCGGCCTCGAGGAGGTCGAGCGCCGACCGCAGCGCCGCCATCCTGGCCTGCAGCGCGCGGTGGTTGCGGCGCAGCACGTCCTTGCGGGCGGCCGGGTCGCGCGCGGCGAGGAACGCCCGGATGTCCGCCAGCGGCAGGCCGGCCTGCTTCGCGCGCACGATCGACGCCACCCGGAACAGGTCGTCGCGGGTGTAGCGGCGGCGATCGCCGGCCACGCGGGCGGGGGAGAGCAGGCCCACCGACTCCCAGTGCCGCAATACGTGCGCCGGCAGGCCGAAGTGGTCGGCCACCTGGCCGATCGTCATCCGGCTTGACTTCATGTCGACATTAAGTCCGAGCATGGTGGACATGTCCAGTTTGCTTGCTGTCCTCGATGCCGTCGACGCGCAGCCCGTGGCCGTCGAGCTGCGCACACGTTCCTATGAGTTGCTCGGCGACGTCATCGGCCGAACCGTGGTCGACGCCGGCTGCGGCGGTGGCCGCGCGGTCGCCGAGCTGGCCGCGCGCGGGGTTCGCGCGGTCGGCGTCGACCTCGACCCCGAGATGATCGCCGTGGCCCGGGAGCGCTGGCCGGCCGGCGAGTTCCACGTCGGCGACGCCTGCGAGCTGCCGCTCGAGACCGGGTCGGTTTCCGGCTACCGCGCGGACAAGGTGTTGCACGCGCTCGACGACCCGGCGCGGGCCGTGGCCGAGGCCCGCCGGGTGCTCGCGCCGGGCGGCCGGGCCGTACTGCTCGGCCAGGACTGGGACACGATCGTCATCGACTCGGACGGCCCGGAGGCCACCCGACGGCTGGTCCACGCGAAGGCGGACTCGCTCCCGTCGCCGCACGCCGGCCGCAAGTACCGCAACCTGCTGCTCGACGCCGGGTTCACCGACCCGGTCGTCGAGGTGCACACCGCCGTGTTCACCGACGACACCGCGATCGCCGTGCTGCACCGGATCACCGATGAGGAGACCTGGCTCGCCGAGCAGGCCGAGCGCGCCAGCACGAACCGGATCTTCGTCGCGGTTCCGATGTTCCTCGTCGCCGCGCAGGGATAGCGTCAAGCTCGGCTCGGCGGGTCCGGCGCCAATAGAGATTCACGCCGGTGCTGCCCGGTCGGACTCGGCCCGAGCGTGGGCCAGGATCCCGGCGCAGGCCGATTCGAGCAGGTCGTAGACGGCCCGAAAGCCGTCGGCGCCGCCGTAGTACGGATCCGGGACCTCGGTCGGTCGGTCGGAAAGCGTGGCGAAGTCGGTGATCCGGACCACCTTGTCGAGCACGGCGCCACGGGGTGCCTGGCGCCGCAACGCCCGCTCCACCGACGGGTCGGTGACCAGCAGCAGGTCGAAGCGCTCCCAGTCGTCGGCGCGCACCCGGCGGGCCCGCAGATCCCGCAGGTCCAGGCCTCGCCGGGAAGCCTCGGCCTGGGCCCGGCGATCGGGCGGGCTGCCGGCGTGCTCCGAGCTCACCCCGGCGCTCTCGACCTCGATCTCGGCGCCCAAGCCAGCCTCGTCGATCAGCCGACGCAGGATCCCCTCCGCGGTCGGCGAGCGGCAGATGTTCCCCCAACAGACGAACAGGACTCGGTACGGCGTCATGGCGGCGGCAGAATATCCGGACCGCGGGAACCACCGTCACCCCCGGCCCCGACTGACCGGACTCGTTCTCATCGGGTGAAGAGATATTGACAAGCGGTCGGGATCGGGGCAGGTCAGGCACTACGTTGGCCGCATGCTCGATCCCTCCCCCGCGGATCCTGGTGCTGACCCCGGCCATGAGGGTCATCTGTTCGCGGATCCGGCGCTCGGGCGGGTGGTGAAGACCGAAGCGGAGATCTCCCGTCGCATCGTCGAGTTGGGCAAGGAGATCACCCGCGACTACGCCGAGAACCCACCGTTGCTGGTGTGCGTGCTCAAGGGAGCCTTCGTGTTCCTGGCCGATCTGGTGCGGCAGATCCACCTGCCACTCGAGGTGGACTTCATGGCCGTGTCGTCCTACGGCGCCTCGACCAAGTCGTCCGGGGTGGTCCGCATCGTCAAGGACCTCGACAGCGACCTGCAGGGCCGGCACGTGTTGTTGGTCGAGGACATCGTCGACTCGGGGCTGACCCTCAGCTACCTGTCGCGCAACCTACAGGCCCGAAAGCCGGCGGATTTCAAGGTCTGTGCGCTGTTCGTCCGGCAGGGCAACCAGAAGACCTCGGTGAACCTCGACTACGTGGGTTTCGAGATCCCACCCTCGTTCGTGTTGGGCTACGGGCTGGACGTGTCCGAGCGGTTCCGCAACCTCCCCTACGTGTGCGAGCACGCCGAGTCCTGAGCCCCGCGCGCTACGAACCGCGAGGCCCGGCTGTCAGAGGCGACCGATAGCCTGGCCCGCACCGTGAAACGCTTCCCCCGGACCTTGCTCGTCTATCTGGCCATCGGGATGGCCGTCCTGTTCCTGGGCTCCCAGCTCTTCCGGCAGGGCGACGACCGCAAAGAGCTCACCCAGAACCAGTTCGACGAGGCCGTCGACAACGGTGACATCGAGTCCGCCACCTTCAAGGACCGCGACAACAAGGTCGAGGGGGAGCTGCGCGACGGCACCAAGTACGTCTACCGGTATCCGGCCGAGTCCGCCGACGAGCTGTTCTCCGACGTGGCCGACGCCCATCCGGCCATCGAGGTGAAGACCGATCAGCAGCAGGACTCGGTGTGGACCGGGCTGCTGTTGAGCCTGCTGCCCACCGTGCTGCTCATCGGCGCCTTCCTGTTGGTCCTCAACGCCCTGCAGGGCGGTGGCGGTGGCCGCGGGGTCATGCAGTTCGGCAAGTCCCGGGCCAAGCAGGTCACCAAGGACCAGCCGGCAGTGACCTTCGCCGACGTCGCCGGGTGTGACGAGGCCGTGGAGGAGCTCCAGGAGATCAAGGAGTTCCTGCAGGATCCGGTGCGGTTCCAGGCCATCGGCGCCCGCATCCCCAAAGGCGTGCTGCTCTACGGGCCGCCCGGCACCGGCAAGACGCTGCTGGCCCGGGCCGTGGCCGGCGAGGCCGGCGTGCCGTTCTTCGCCATCTCCGGTTCCGACTTCGTCGAGATGTTCGTGGGCGTCGGCGCCAGCCGGGTCCGGGACCTGTTCGAGAAGGCCAAGGAAGCTGCGCCCGCCATCGTGTTCGTAGACGAGATTGACGCGGTCGGACGGCACCGCGGCGCCGGTCTCGGCGGTGGGCACGACGAGCGTGAGCAGACGTTGAACCAGCTGTTGGTGGAGATGGACGGGTTCGACGCCCAGACCGGCGTGATCCTGATCGCGGCCACCAACCGGCCCGACATCCTCGACCCGGCGCTGCTGCGTCCTGGCCGGTTCGACCGCCAGATCGTGGTGGACCAACCCGACCTCGAGGGGCGCAAGGCCATCCTGGAGGTCCACGCCAAGGGCAAGCCGTTGGCGTCGGACGTGCGGCTCGACGTCCTGGCCCGGCGGACTCCCGGCTTCACCGGAGCCGACCTGGCCAACATGATGAACGAGGCCGCGCTGCTGACCGCTCGCCGGGGCAAGGCCGACATCACCATGGGCGCGCTGGAGGATTCCATCGACCGGGTGATGGCCGGGCCCGAACGCCGCACCCGGGTGATGTCCGACAAGGAGAAGCTGGTCATCGCCTACCACGAAGGCGGCCACACACTGGTTGGCCACGTGTTGGTGGGCACCGATCCCATCCACAAGGTGTCGATCGTGGCCCGGGGTCGGGCGCTGGGCTGGACGCTGGCCCTGCCCACCGAGGACAAGTACCTAAAGACGCGCAGCGAGCTGCTCGACGCCATGACCATGATGCTCGGCGGCCGCACCGCGGAGGAGCTGGTCTTCGGCGAGCCGACCACTGGCGCCAGCGACGACATCGAGCGCTGCACCGAGATCGCCCGCAAGATGGTCACGAGCTATGGCATGAGTGATCGGCTGGGGCCGCAGAACCTGGGCTCGGGCGCTCGTGAGGTCTTCCTCGGCCGGGACTACGGCAGCGAGAACAGTTACTCCGACGAGGTGGCCGGTCAGATCGACAACGAGGTGCGCCGGCTGGTGGACGAGAGCCACGCCCGGGCCCGCGCCATCCTCACCCTGCACCGGCCCACGCTGGACCGCCTGGCCAAGGCGTTGGTCGAGAAGGAGACGCTCGACGACAGCGACCTCGACGAGGTGTTCGGTCCGATCGACAAGGGCGCCGGCATCGAGATGCCCAAGCCGGATCCGGCCCCCGACGTCACCCCCCGGCGCGAGCTGGTCGGCGTGGCCATGGCCGATGCCGACGCCGGTTCGGTGGTCGCGGTTCCCGAGGCGGTGCCCACGGCTGGCAACCGCGGGCTCACGGTGCGGCAACGGTTGTCGCGCCGGTTCGGCCAGCGGGCTCCCCGGCCCAGCGGCACTTGAGCGTCGGCTGAGAGTCGGAGACGGCCATGACGGGTAGGTTCCCTCCGTTGGACACGCCCATGGACCTCGATCGGATCGCCAAGGCGGTGCGCGAGATCCTGGAGGCCATCGGCGAGGACCCGGACAGGGAGGGCCTGCAGGACACCCCCGAGCGGGTCGCCCGCATGTACGCCGAGGTGGCCTCCGGCATCCACGAAGCCGCCGACACCCACCTCAAGGTCACCTTCGAAGCCGGCCACGACGAGATGGTCATGGTCCGCGACATCGCAGTGACGAGCTTGTGCGTTCCGTCCAAGCAGAACGTGAATGTCGTGGGCGGCGTGAAGCGTGCAGCGAAGGTCGAGGTCGGCGACGAGCTGTGGACGTTCGACGACGATGGTGGGCTGGTCCAGACCGAGGTGGTGTCCATCGGCTGGCGTCGGACCGACGAGCTCGTGGACATCAGGGCGGGCAAGCATCACATCCGGCTCACTCCGAACCACCCGGTGATGACCCCGGGCGGTTGGGTGGACGCAGGGGATCTGGTTCCAGGTCAGAAGCTCCAGACCTTCCCGACGAAGAAGCTTCGTCAGGAGCGGTACATCCCCCAGGAGGGTTACGAGCTCGGCTACGTCCTGGGTTCCATCGGGTCCGACGGCAGCGTCCAGGACAGCCGGCACATCTCGCTGGTCGTGAACGATGAGGCCGTCGCCGGCCGTTTCGCCCACTGCCTGCGGATGGCCTTCGGGATCGATCCGAGCATCGAGGAGATCCAGGTTCCCAGTGGGTTCCTCAATCGCCAGATACCGATGTTTCGTGTTCGGATCGTCTCCAGCCACATCGTGAGCATGGTCCTCCATTGGTTCGGAGGAACCAAGGCGACGGACTCCTTCCATTTCCCCCGGGTCGTGCTGCGCTCCAAGGAGATGATGGAAGGCTTCCTCGACGGCAATCGCGACAGTGGCAAATCAAAGTATGAAGATGAGATAGAAATGGTCCGGGAGGCTTGGTACGCCAGGGGGTTTGCTCCGGATCCCGATATTCCGCTGCTTCCCGGCGATGCGGGATGGACGGAGGTCGACTCCGTCGAGAGAGTTCACCAGGGCGGCACCAAACCATTTCGGGTTTACAGCTTCCACT
>DASXTK010000448.1:0-23461 GCA_036505485.1 Acidimicrobiales bacterium | reverse complement strand
CGCAGCGTCGTCGAGCTCGCCCGTGTCGGTGGTGATCGACGACGTCCCCACCTTGACGACGGCCTTCACTATTGGCTCCCTCGCTGCGGGCCGGGCCATCCAGAAAGGGAGTGGCCGGCCCGCGGCCGCTCGCGCGCCGTGCTCGTCGTCGTCATGACAGGCTCTCGGCGTACTCGAGCTCGACCGGGCCGATGCGGACGGTGTCGCCTTCCCGGGCGCCGGCGCGGGCGAGGGCGCGCTCGACCCCCATACGGCGGAACCGCTCCTGCACGTAGGCGATCGCCTCGGCGTTGGTGAGATCGGCCATGGCGACGACCCGCTCGGCCGCCTGGCCGTGGACCCGCCAGGCGCCGTCGTCGTCACGCTGTATGGAGAACCCCTGCTCGCGGGGGCGATGAACGACGAACGGCTCGCGGACCGGCTCGGCTTCCCTCGCCTCCGTGATCCTGGTGGCAAGGGTGCCGAGGAAACGGTCGACGCCCTCCCCCGTGACCGCGGAGATGCGGGGCCCGTCGAACTCGACCGTGGCCACGTCGGCTTTGGTCCCGACGGTGATGCGGGGCCGCTCGAGGAGCTCGGGGCGGTATCGACCGAGCTCGGCGAGAAGCACCCGCTCCTGCTCCTCGGGCGAGCGGCCCTCCACGCTCGCGAGGTCGACCAGGACGACGAGAACGCGGGCGCGTTCGACGTGACGCAGGAACTGGTGCCCGAGACCGCGGCCCTCCGCCGCGCCCTCGATCAGGCCCGGGACGTCGGCGAGGACGAACTCGTGCTCGTGGAATCGCACGACCCCGAGGTGAGGTTCGAGGGTGGTGAACGGGTAGTCGGCGATCTTGGGCTTGGCGGCGGAGATACGGCTGATCAGGGTGGACTTCCCCACGTTGGGCAGTCCGACCAGGGCCACATCGGCCAGCAGCTTCAGCTCGAGCCGCAGCCAGCGCTCCTCGCCTATCTCGGCCTGTTCGGCGAAGGCCGGAGCCCGGCGACGGTTGGACAGGAACCGTGCGTTCCCTCGACCACCCCGACCACCCTCGGCGGCCAGGTAGCGGTCGCCGGCGTGCACCAGGTCGGCCACGACTCCGCCATCGTGATTCAGGATCTCGGTGCCCTCGGGCACCTGCACGACGGTGTCCTCACCGCCCCGGCCGTGGCGACGTTTGCCCTGGCCGTGCGTGCCATCGGTCCCCCGGCGGAACGGATGGTCCTTGAACGAGTACAGCGAAGCGACATTGCGATCGGCGACCAGCCAGACATCGCCGCCTTTGCCGCCGTCTCCCCCGTCGGGTCCGCCCTTGGCTACGTGAGCCTCCCGCCGGAACGCCACACACCCAGCTCCGCCGTCACCACCCTTGACGTGCAGGTTGCATTCGTCGACGAACTGCGACATCAGAGACCGAAATTGAGATGCAAGTGGATGCTATCCAACCATTGCGATCTCAATTTCGGATTATTCGGGGAGGATGTCGACCAGCTTGCGGCCTCGCCGCTGGCCGAACTTCACCTTGCCGGTGGCCCGGGCGAACAGTGTGTCGTCGCCACCGCGACCGACGTTCTCACCGGGATGGATGCGGGTGCCCCGCTGACGCACGATGATCGTTCCAGCCGGGACCAACGTGCCGTCGAACGCCTTCACACCCAGGCGCTTGCTCTGCGAATCGCGGCCGTTCCGAGTGGAACCGGCGCCCTTGGTCTTGGACATGTCGTCGGCCTTCCGTCAGCCCTTCGAGATCCCGGTGATCTCGATGGTCGAGTAGCGCTGGCGGTGACCCCACCGACGCGATTGATTGGTCTTGTTCTTGTAGGTGAAGCCCTCGATCTTGGGGCCCTTGGACTCCCCCACGACCCGGGCGGTCACCTTGGCCTTGGCCAGCTTGCTGGGGAGACCGAGCACGGTGTCGCCGTCCACGACCAGAACCGGCTTGAACTCGACCGTCTCGTTCTCATCGTCGCCGATGAGCTCGACATCGAGCTTCTGGCCTTCTTCGACCCGGTACTGCTTGCCACCGGTCTTG
Organism: Acidimicrobiales bacterium; assembly: GCA_036505485.1. Taxonomy (GTDB): domain Bacteria; phylum Actinomycetota; class Acidimicrobiia; order Acidimicrobiales; family VFJN01; genus DASXTK01. The sequence continues at coordinate 21,449 of DASXTK010000448.1, read as the reverse complement.
ATGACTGCGTACATGCTGTGAGCCTCGTCTACGAGCTGGTGTCTCTCAGGCCGGAACGATCGTTGCGGCTCCGCCGGAGACCGGCAAGGGGACTCGTCAGCCTACCGAGCGGCTGCCCGCGCCCGCCAGCGGGCAGCCAACCGGTTCACGACAAGGATGTTACCGTGCGGTATTGTTACCAACGGTATAGACGGACTTGACTTCCGTCACTGCGTCATCCCATCGTGACAGAGGTAGACGCATCGACTGGGGCAAGACGAAACAGGGGGACCTATATGTCAGTAAAGATTCGACGCGTTCTCGGCGCGCTCGTACTTTCGGCTGGATCGGTGGCCGGCGTCATGGCCGCGGCTCCCCAGGCTGGGGCTGATCCCGATCTTCCGATCAACTGGACCGTGGACGCCCAGACCCACGTCGCCGGTCTGAACCAGGACGTCACCATCACCGGTGGCACCTTCATCGGCAGCGTGGACCTCGGCACGGGCGAGATCGTCGCCGATCTCAGCCTGCCGTCGGCGACCTCGCCGGTCGCGCTGCTGGGCATCCCGTTGGCCAACGCCGAGTTCAAGGTGGCGCCCACGGGTCCGGTGACCGGCACGGTCGACCTCGCCAACCTGACGGTCAACGTCTCATCGTCGTTCGACATCAAGATCCCGTCGCTGAAGCCGATCATCCTGCCGATCAACCTGGTCGGGAACCGGTGCCAGACCAGCACGCCGATCTCGTTGGACATGAGCGGCACGGTCGACCTGGTCAACGGCACGTCGCTCAGCGGTGAGTTCACGATCCCCAAGTTCAAGAACTGCGGGCTCGCGACCTTCGCCCTGAACCTGCTCGTGCCGGGCGGTGGCAACACCTTCTCCGCCACGGCCAAGCCAGCCGCCTGATCAGCTAGACCACGGTCTTCTGGCGTCCCACAGCCCGCCTGTGGGACGCCAGTGGCGCGTTTCAGTCCTCGTCGTCGGCGATGGCCTTGCGGACCGCGGCGTGGACCCCGACGGTGAGGCCGAGCACCGAGATCGGGAAGATCGGCCAGAACGGCTGGCCGTCGGCCACCAGGCCCACGCCGAGATAGATGGCCAGCAGGAAGGCCGAGAGCACCAGCACCACGTTGAGGTGGATGCGGAACGCCACCGAGTCCAGCACCGGCCGCTGCGGTTTCGGGCGACGAGGCCGCACCGGAGGACCCAGCCTCGGCGGCGGTGCGAGCTCGGGGAGATCGTCCAACAGCGGCGCCAGGTCGCCCCGATAGCGAGCCATGACGACCGCGTTCGTGCGCTCCTCGAACTCGCTGAGGGTCAGGCGACCGACCGTGAAGTGCTCACGGAGCTCGTCGAGCACCGCGGTGCGATCCTCGTCGGAGACCCGGACATCCCGCCGGGCCACCGACCTTTGCTCAGGGTCTGGAACAAGCTCGCCCACCGCAAGCGATGTTAGGCGTCCGGCAGCAGCTCCTGATCGAAGAGGACGCCACGGCCCTCGCACATGGGGCAATGGGTGGAGAACGACTCGAGCAACCCTTCACCGATGCGCTTGCGGGTCATCTCGCACAGGCCCAGCTCGGAGATGTCGAAGACCTGGGTGCGGGTCTTGTCCCGGGACAAGGCGTCGCGGAACACCTTCACCACCTCGTCGCGGTTGTCGCGCCGCTCCATGTCGATGAAGTCGACGACGATGATCCCGCCGATGTCGCGCAAGCGGAGCTGGCGGGCGGTCTCGACCGCGGCCTCGAGGTTGTTCCTGAACACCGTCTCCTCGAGGCTCGACTTGCCGACGTTCTTGCCGGTGTTGACGTCGATGACCGTTAGGGCCTCGGTGTGCTCGATGATCAACGAGCCGCCCGACGGCAACCAGACCTTGCGGTCGAGCGCCCGGTGCAGCTGCTCGTGGACGTGGAACCGCTCGAACAACGGCAGCGGCTCGACCGTGCGGTCGTAGAACTCGACCCGGTCGGCCAGGGTCGGGCTGATCGAGCCGACGTAGTCACGGACCTGCTCGTACAGCGTCTGGTCGTCGATGACCACGCTGCGGTAGTGCTGGTTGAACTCCTCACGGATCACCCGCACCGCCATGTCGGGCTCGCGGTACAGCAGCTGGGGGGCCTTGGACCGCTTGGCCAGCTGGTCGATCTGCTCCCACTGCTTGAGCAGCCGGCGCACGTCGTTCTCGATCTCCTGGCTGGTGACACCCTCGGCCGCGGTGCGCACGATGATGCCGTGCTGGGCCGGCTTGACCCGGTCGAGGACCTGCCGGAGCCGCTTCCGCTCGTCGTCGGCCAGCCGCTTGGAGATGCCGTAGGTCGACGAGTTCGGGATCAGCACCACGAACCGTCCCGGCAGCGAGACCTCCTGGGTCAGCCGCGCCCCTTTGGCCCCGATCGGGTTCTTGGTGACCTGGCAGAGGATGGTCTGGCCACCCTTGAGCACCTGCTCGATGCGCGGGTGCGAGGACTGCTCGACGTCCTCCCGGTCGTAGTGGACGTCGCCCCGGTAGAGCACCGCGTTCTTGGGCGTGCCGATGTCGATGAAAGCCGCCTCCATCCCTGGCAGGACGTTCTGCACCCGGCCGAGATAGACGTTGCCGTGGATCTGCGAGATGTCGTCGGACGGACGGGACACGTAGTGCTCGAGCAGCGCCCGGCCTTCGAGGACGGCGATCTGCGTGGCCTTCTCGGACACGTGCACGCACATCATGTAACGGCCGACCGGACGACCCTTGCGCTCCCGGCCTCGCCGGCTCTCGAGCACGTCGTCGTCGAGGTCGACGGCGGTGGGCAGCACCGCCTGGATCGGCTGGGCCCGACGGGTCCCCCGGCCCTGCGACGACGGCGGCGCCACGGTCTTCTCCCGTCCAGCGTTGCCGCCGTTGCCGCTGTCGCCGCCGCCCTTGCCCCGGCGGCGCCGCCTCCGGCGCTTGGCTGAAACGGATCCACCGGCGTCATCGGATCCGGCGGAGTCGCCAGAGTCGTTGTGGCCAGCCGCCCGAGGCGGTGCCGGCATGGTGTCGCCGATCTTGGGCTTGGCCGGAGCGCGAGGCGGAGCCTTGCGGACCACGGCCTTCTCGGCCGCCTCTACCGACGGACGTCCCTCCCGGGGATGGTCCGGCAGCTCGTCGGGCTGGCCTGCAGCCTCGCCGTCACCGGACGCCGCCGCCCCTTCCTCGCTGGGAGCCGCGCCGTCGGGGCGGGCCTTGGAACGTTTCCGTCCGCCGCGTGAACCGCGCCGACGGCGTTTACGAGCGGCACCGGTAGCCCCGGATTCCGCTTCGCCAGACTCGGCCGATTCGGCCGACCTCTCGCCGTCGTCAGCTGCGCCCTGAGGGCGTTCGCCCGGTGTGGTGGCGTCCGACGTCGACGGCTCGGAGCGCCCTTCCGGCGCCTCCTGCCGTGCTTCGGTCTCGGACATCGATTGTTTCCCTTCTCATGACGCACGCGCCTGTTGCGTGCGTGTCAGCGTCGCCGCGGGAGGAGGAATCGCTATGACCTCCTGCCGGGCGCCGCCGATCTGCGTCCATTGATGGATGCGCACGACCCTGCGGGCATGAAGCCCCGGATCGAGCGCCCGAACCAGCTCTGCTGGTCGTAAACCTCGGGGTTGGGTCGCCAACTCGGCTTCCAGCACTGCGCCGTCGCCAGGAGCTGGCCCAACAACCCGTAGGCCCACAATACCGGGGCGCACGTCGTCGACCGCGTCTTGCCCCTTGCGTGTCCTCGTGATGACGAGCTCGTCGGCGCTCAACGCCGACTCCACCGCGCCGGCTGCCGCCGTCACGCTGGTCCCCTCCAGCTCGATCTGCCAGGTGCAGCTGGTGACCGCCTGTTGGAGCGAGAGCGACCCCGGCTCCAGCGGCACCACCGCCTGCACCTCCATTCCGACCGGCAACGCCTCGGTGAGCAGGGTCGGAAGCTGCTCGAGGTCGACACCGGCCGCCGCGTCGTCGCGGAGGCTGATGTCGAGGTACTCGCCGAGCGACTCATGAGCCGTCGACAACGCCAGCCCGAAGCTCAGCTTGGGGCGGGGCGAGAAACCTTCGGTGTAGGCGATCGGGACACCGACCCGACGCAACGCCCGCTCCCAGATGCGGGCCACATCGCGGTGGCTGACGAAGCGCACCTTGCCCGCCTTGGAGAAACGGGCCCGCAGCCGTGGTTGGGGCAGGGTCATGACCCGGCACCGATCAACTTGCGGGGCAGCAACGTCACCGGCACCTCGTTGCCCCGGACCAGATCCTGGCCGGTGCCCTGGCTACCGCCGGCCGGCGGTACCGCCGACGCCACGACGTGCTCGATGCTGTAGCCGGTGCAGGCGCCGCAGTCGTAGCACGGCGTCCAACGGCAGTCCGGCAGCCCGACCTCGGCCAGGGCGTCCCGGAAGTCCTGCCAGAGGAAGTCCTTGTGGAGACCGGCCGACAGGTGGTCCCACGGCAGGATCTCGTCCTCATGGCGGTGCCGGTAGACGTACCACTCGATGTCGAGCCCGACGTCGGCCATGGCTTCGGTCCACAGATCGAGGTTGAAGTGCTCGCTCCACTCCTGGAACGTGCCGCCCCGCCGCCAGACCTGCTCGATGACCGGACCCAGCCGGCGATCGCCCCGGGAGGCCAGCCCCTCGGCCAAGGTCGCTCGGGGATCGTGCCAGGTCAGTTGCAGCGACCGGGTGCCCCGAGCCCCGTCGCGCAGCAGGTTGACCTTGCGGCGCAGCTCCTCGACGGTGTTCTGGCCAAACCACTGGAACGGTGTGAACGGCTTGGGCACGAAGCCCCCGACGGAGGCCTTGACTGTCGGGTTGCGGTGATGCTCGCGCCCGATCTCCACGCAGTTGCGGGCCAGATCGAGGATGCCGAGCGTGTCGACGTCGGTCTCGGTGGGCAGACCGGTGAGGAAGTAGAGCTTGACCCGTCGCCATCCCTGGCTGAAGGCGCTGGTGACCGCGCCGTACAGGTCTTCTTCCCGGATGAGCTTGTTGATGACCTGGCGCATGCGCCAAGTGCCGGCCTCGGGGGCGAAGGTGAGCCCCGTACGGCGGGCCTTCTGGATCTGGCCGGCGATGCCGACGGTGAAGGCATCGACCCGGAGGCTGGGCAGGCTCACCGAGATCTGGCCGCAGCTGGTCGGATCCTTGGCCGGGCGATCGACGATGTCGCGCACCACGCCCTCGATGCCGGAGAAGTCGGCCGACGACAGGCTGGTCAACGCCACCTCGTCGTAGCCGGTGCGGCGCAGGCCCTGCTCGACCATGGTGCGCACCTGGTCGGCCGGACGCTCCCGGACCGGGCGGGTGATCATCCCGGCTTGGCAGAAGCGGCAGCCCCGGGTGCAGCCCCGGAAGACCTCGACGTTCAGCCGGTCGTGCACCACCTCGGTCAGGGGCACCAGCTGGTTGCGGGGATAGGGCCAGGCGGCCAGGTCGGCGATGGTCCGCTTCTCGACCCGCTCGGGCACGTCGGGGTAGCGGGGCCGGATCTCCCGGATGAACGGTCCGTCGTAGTCGACCTCGTACATCGACGGGACGTACACGCCTTCGACATGGGACAGGGCCCGGAGCACACCCTCCCGGCTGCCCTCGGTGCGCCCCTCGGCCTTCCAGTCGGCCAGCACCGTGGTGATCTCGCTGACCACCTCCTCGCCGTCGCCCAACACCACGAAGTCGAGGAAGTCGGCCAGCGGCTCAGGGTTGTAGGTGCAGTGCCCCCCAGCGGCGACCAACGGGTGCTCCGGTCGGCGCTCGGCCGCCCGGACCGGGACTCCCGCCAGGTCGATGCAGTTCAGCAGATTGGTGTAGGTCAGCTCCGCCGACAGGTTGAAGGCCAGGACGTCGAAGTCGCCCGCGGCCCGATGGGTGTCCACCGAGAACAGAGGGATCCGTTCCCTCCGCAGCACCTGCTCGAGGTCGGTCCACGGGGCGTAGGACCGCTCGGCCACGGCGTCGTCGCGCTCGTTGAGGATCTCGTAGAGGATCTGCAGACCCTGGTTGGGCAGGCCGACCTCGTAGGTGTCGGGATAGGTCAGCAGCCACGACACGAGATGCGGTGCGTGGTCCGGGCGTTGCGCGCCGAGCTCGAGCCCGATGTACCGAGCCGGTTTCTCGACGCTCGCCAAATGTGGTTCGAGCTGGGTCCAGACTTCCCGCATCTGCCCGTCCAGGGTAGCGGGGCCCCGAGGGTCGCCCCGAACCCCCTGGTGACGAGGTGCCGGTCCACCGGTGGGTGGATGCAGGTCCAGACCGGGGTCCGATGACCTGGTGGCGAGCGATTCGTACCTTCGAACCCATGGTGTTGTCCTGTCGCAATCTGCACAAGGCCTTCGGCGGTCGGTCGGCGGTGGACGGGCTGTCCTTCGACGTCGCTGCCGGCGAGGCCTACGGGCTGCTCGGACCCAACGGGGCGGGCAAGTCGACCACGATCCGGATGGTGGTCGGAATCCTCGAGCCGGACCGGGGCCAGGTCACGGTGGCCGGTCGGCCGATCAGCGGTCCTCAGGCCCGGGGGCGCGATCGCTCCGAAGCCCAGGCCGCGCTGGGTTATGTGCCCCAGGACCTGGCCCTGCTCCCGACCTTGTCGGTGGTCGACAACCTGCGGTTCTGGGCCAAGCTCTACGGCATCCCCCGCCGTCTGCGCCGGGAGCGGTTCGACGACGTGCTCGTCGCGGTGGGGCTGGAGGATCGGGCCCGCGAACGAGTCGAGAACTGCTCCGGCGGGATGCGGCGGCGGCTCAACCTGGCCATCGGCCTGCTGCACCAGCCCCGCCTGCTGGTGCTGGACGAGCCGACCGTGGGGGTCGACGCCCAGAGCCGAGCCTCTGTGCTCGACACCCTGCGTGGGCTGCGCGACGCCGGCACCGCCATCCTCTACACCAGCCATTACATGGACGAGGTCGAGCGACTGTGCGATCGCGTCGGCGTCATCGATCACGGGCAGATGTTGGCGGAAGGTCCGCCGAGCGAGCTGCTGTTGGACCGCCCGGACCTGGTCGACCTGGAGGGGTTGTTCCTGGAGCTGACGGGGCGGGACCTCCGTGACTGACCCCCTCCGGACCTGTCTCGCCCTGGCCGGGCTGGAGCTGAAGCGCTGGGTGCGCCAGCCCATCGCCGTGGCCACCGCCCTGCTGCTGCCGGTGGCCATGGCCGGGCTGGTGAGCGCGGCACTGGGCCGGGCGGCGCCGGAGCTCACCCTGAAGTTCGCGGTCGTGGACCTCGACGCCGGTCCGGCCGGTGTGGCCTTCGTGGACCAAGCGCTCGGGCACCCCGCGGTCAAGGATCTGATCGACGTCCGGCAGGTCGACTCCCGCCACGCCGCCCGCGCCCTGCTCGACGACGATGTGGTGGACGTCGTGGTGGTGCTGCCGCCTCGGCTCAGCGAGGACCTGGCGTCGGTCGGTGGTGCCGACATCGACGTGTGGGCGTCCAATCCGATCGCCGGCGATCTGGCCCACATGATCGTGGATCAATACGGCATCCGGGCCCAGGCCAGCGCCGTGGCCATCGCCCGCACCGGCGCTCCGCCCGACACGCCCTGGCCGTTGGAGGTCGACGTGACCGCTCCCGGAGGGCAGCCGCTCGACGCGGCGCGGCACTACGGACCCAGCACCGGGATGTTCTTCCTTCTCGTGACCCTGGGCTTCGCGGCGCAGCGATTCGTCGCCGATCGCCGGCGAGGTCTGGCCGACCGGCTGGCCGCGGCACCCGTCGCTGCGGCTCCGGTGCTGGTCGGACGCGTCCTGGCCGCACTGCTGATCGGCGGGCTGTCGATGGCCACGACTGCGCTGTCGATGCAATTCCTGTTCGGGCGGAGCTGGGGCGCGGCGGGACCGGTGGTGCTGCTGATCGCGGCCGTCGTCATCGCCATGGGTGGGGTCGCCGCCGTGGTCGCGGCGCTCAGCCGGACCCCGGAGCAGGCCCAGATGCTGGCCATGGGCATCGCCTTCGTGTTCGCCCTGGCCAGCGGGAGCTTCTCCCCGCCCGGGGCCATCGGCACCCGCCCGGCGCTCGCCGACCTGGTCCCGACCAGCCATGCGCTGGACGCCTTCGCCCTGCTGTCCACCGAGCACGCCGGCATCGCCGCGATCACCGGTCCCATCGGGGTGCTGCTGGCCTTCGGTTTGGCCGGCTTCGTCCTAGCCACGTTCACCAACAGGAGGTTCGCCTCATGAGCCTGTTCGCCGTCACCTGGCTGGGCTGGCGCCGGCTCGGCCGGGATCCGCTGGCGCTGGCGTTCACCTTCCTGGCCCCGATCGCGGTGTCGATGGTGATGGTCGGCATCTACACCTCCGTCGATCCCAGCGACGGCAGCCCGGTCGGCGTGGTGGTCTCGGACTCGGGCGGGTCGGTCGGTGGAGCGCTGCTTCGGCGGCTGGAGAGCTCCGACATGCTGGAGATCCATCGCTACGACGACCGCGAGAGCCTGGAGCGGGCGGTCCGTCGGCGCGACGTCGCCGCTGGGGTGGTGATCCCGGCCGCCGTCGAGCAGGCCTCGACCGAACCGACTCGGGTCGGGCTGATCGGTCCTCCCGAGGTGGCGCTCCCCGGCGGTGTACGGGCCGCGGTGGAAGGCGCCGTCGCCGAGACCGCCGCCACGCTCCAGCTCGGGGATGCCCTCTTGCCCGGCGGCGAGGCGGACACGGGTACCGCGCTGGTCGTCGGTCAGCTCTCGCTGATGTCGGGGTCGGCTTCGGAGCACCACGGCACCGAGACCCAATGGGGCTTCGCCGAGGCTGCGGTCCTCGGCACCCTGGTGCTGTTCGTCGGGACCAACACCATGGGCGGATCGGGTGCCTTGGCCGACTTACGTGAGCTGGGGATCCTGGCCCGGGCCCGGACCACTCCAACCTCGCCGCTGGCGATCGCCGTGGGATTCGGCCTGGGGCTGACGTCGTACGCGCTGTGCGAGGCGGTGCTGATGCTGGTCACCGGGAGGCTGATCTTCGGGATCAGCTGGGCCTCCTGGCCCGGGCTGCTGGTGGCGGTGATCGTGCTGGCCTTCGCGGCGGGTGGGCTGGGCGTGGTCACCGGCACGTTCCTGCCATCGGCGGAATCCGGCACCACCGTCGCAGGACCGGTCGGGTTCCTGCTGGGCATGGTCGGCGGCTGCCTGTGGCCGCTGGAGATCGTCGGACCGACCCTCGATCGGCTCGGGCACCTCACCCCCCACGCCTGGGCGGTCGAGGCGTTGCAGGCCACCGGGATCGGCGGCGCCGGAGTGGGTGACATCGTTCCTCAGCTGGGCGTTCTCCTGGCCATGGCCGGGGCGCTGTTCCTGGTCGGCGGCCGGCGGGTGTCCCGGATAGCCGCCCGAGCATGAGCTCCGACAACCCGCGACCATGGATGCCCATGCGGCGGAGATGGTCGCGGCTCTCAACAGGTGAGCGTGGACCCCGACCCCGTCCCGCGTGGTGGGTCTCGGGGGCTGGAGCGCGGGCGCGGCGCCTTTGCTCATGGCTGGTACCGAGCTCCGACGAAGCTGCCACGTTGGAGGAGATCGAGCTTCCACCTGGGTTCGAGCAGGGAACCTGCATCCTCGCTCTGGTGATCGCCACGGTCGGCATCACCGGGAGCCTCCTCAACCACGAGGACGGCAACGATGTGATCAACGTGGCCTTGGTCCTCGCGACCGCGCTGCCCTGGGTGCTGGTCCTCGCCGGCAGGCAGCTGCACCGGTTGGTCTTCGCTGCCATGGTGCTGTGGCCGTCCGCCTGCCTGGGAGCGGTCCGGTTGGTCTGGACCAGCTCCACGCCGTCTGGCGCGAGTCCGCCTCGCTGGATCGGGGGCGTGGCCGCCCGCGCTGCCGTCCCGTCACCCAGCTTCGCCGAGCACCTCTCGGTGTTCATGATCCTGCTCATGCTGCTGACCTGCATGGTCGGGACGCAGACCCGGGACGCGATGATCGCCGCGGCCGGGGCGTGGGCCACGGTGATCCTGCAGTTCGCCGCCATCGGTGACGGCTTCAGCCTCACCGTGTGGACGTTGGCCATCGCCCTGATGTTGCTGGCCGGGGTGGCGATCCGGGTCGTGGTCCTGGCCATCATCGACGCCCGGGATGCTCGGGCCGCGGCCGCAGCAGCGGAGGAACGCCGGCGGATCGCCCGGGACGTCCACGACGTCGTGGCCCACACCTTGGCCGTGACCATGCTGCACATGACCGCGGCCCGGATGGCGGTCCTGCGGGCGTCACCCGACGACGCGGTCGAGGCCTTGGAGGAGGCCGAACGGCATGGGCGGGCGAGCCTGGCCGACGTGCGCCGGGTGATCCGAGTCCTGCGGGCCGACGGCGAGACCCCGGTGGACGCGGCCCAGCCCGACCTGGCCGATCTGGGCCAGCTGGTGGAGCGGTACCGATCTGCTGGAGTGGCCATCGACCTCGCTGTGGTGTCCTCTACGGACTCGGTTCCGCCAAGTGTGGGGCTGGCGGTCTACCGGGTGACCCAGGAAGCCCTGGCCAACGCCGCCCGTCACGGAGGCGGTGGAGCGTCCGTCGAGGTCCGGGTGGTGGACGGCCAGGTAGCCCTACATGTGCGGAACCCGATGGCCCGGCGTCCTACCTCGGACGGACACGGCACCGGACTGGTCGGGATGAAGGAGCGCGTCGCCGCAGCTGGCGGCAACCTCACGGCGGGAGCGCAGAACGGCGACTGGGTGGTCGACGCCAGCATCCCCGTCTCTGAGGCCATCGGATGAGTCGGCTGCGGCGTTGGGTGTCTTCGGATCCCGAGGAGGACGCCGTCCTGGCGCAGATCGAGCTTCCCCAGGGTGTCGTCGCTGGCGCCAGCATCCTCGCAATGGCCATCGCGGTGAGCTCGATCATCGTGAGCCTGGTCATCGCAGACGGCAACGACCTCCTGAACGTCGGTCTCCCGTTGGTCACTGTCCTACCGTTCGTGCTGGGCCTGTTTGGACTGGAACCGAGTGTGCTGGCCCGTGAGCGGTTGCTGATGGCGAGTTTGGTTCTCGGGCCCAACGCGCTGCTCACCCTGGTCGCCTGGCTCGACTGGCCCGTGAGGGTGACCGGTCTGGGGTTCGGCACCCAGTTCGTCCTGTACCTGGTGATGATGGCCATGGCCTACTTCGCGTTCGCACCCCGTCGGGAGATGGTCCTGATGGTCGCCGCGTCCTACGTCGTCTACTTGACGCGGGGGCTCGCACTGGACAACGGGTACCAGATCCTCGTCTGGCTGGTCGCCCTGAGCTTCGCCGCCTTCGCCACCCTCGGGATCCGGGCCGGCGCGGTTGCCATCGCCCGGGCCCAACATGCATTGGCCACCCAGGCCGCGGCGGACGACCGGCGGCGCATCGCCCGGGATGTCCATGATGTGGTTGCCCACACCCTGGCGGTGTCCATGCTGCACGTCACCGCGGCCCGGATGGCGGTGCTGCGATCGTCGCCGGACGAGGCGGTCGAGGCCCTGGAGGAGGCGGAGCGCAGCGGCCGGGCCAGCCTGGCCGACGTGCGCCGGATCGTCCGCCTGCTGCGTTCGGACAGCGACGGCGATGGCGCGGTGGACGCGGCCCAGCCCAACCTGAGCGACATCCCGGTCCTGGTCGAGGGGTACCGCTCGGCCGGGTTCGAGGTCGGCATGACCGTGGCCGGGTCCACCGAACGGGTCTCGGCCGGGGTGGGGCTGGCGGTCTACCGAGTCGCCCAGGAAGCCCTGGCCAACGCCGCCCGCCACGGTGATGGGGCCGCCGCGGTCGACTTGCGGGTGGACGACGGCGAGGTGAGGCTCAGCGTGCACAACGCCGCGTCGGCGGCCAAGGTCAACGCCCGTGGCGGTGGGCTGGTGGGGATGGAGGAACGGGTGTCGGCGGTGGGTGGCGATATCGACATCGAAAAGAGCAACGGCACCTGGGTGGTGCGGGCTCGCATCCCGTTGGCGGCAGAGCTCGAGGTGGGAGGCGGCGCGTGATCCGGGTCTTGCTGGTGGACGACCAACCGTTGGTCCGGGCTGGGTTGCGGCGCATCCTGGAACCCCAGGACGGCATCACCATCGTGGGCGAGTGCGACGACGGCGATCAGGTGGGGGAGGCGGTCGAGCGGTGCTCGCCTGACGTGGTGGTGATGGACGTGCGCATGCGGCGGATGGACGGGGCCGAGGCAACCCGGCGGTTGGGTGAGGGCGCCGATCCTCCCCCGGTGCTGGTGCTGACCACCTTCGACGACGACGACACCGTGGCCGCGGCGCTCGGTGCCGGAGCCGCCGGCTTCATCCTCAAGGACGCCCGGGGCGAGGACATCGTCCGGGCCACCACCACAGTGGCCGCGGGTGGGGCGTGGCTGGATCCCCAGGTCACCGGGCAGGTCCTCTCGGCCTATCGGCGGACCGCCGGCCGGCGCAGCCGGGACGAAGCCCGCATGGCCCTGCTGACCGAGCGGGAGCACGACGTCCTCCGGCTCGTCGGTCGCGGCGCGACCAACTCCGAGATCGCGGCCGAGCTGTGCATCGGCGAGGCCACGGTCAAGAGCCACCTGGGTCACATCCTCACCAAGCTCGACCTGCGCGACCGCGCCGCCGCCATCGTCCTGGCCCACGACCAGGGGCTGGTGTAAGGCGGTCGGTCTGGCGTTAGCGGAAACGCCGCATGTGGACGTTGAGGACCAGGCCGAGCGCGGCCCAGGAGGCGATGGTGGAGGACCCGCCGTAGCTCATGAACGGCAGGGGGATGCCGGTGATCGGCATGATCCCCATGGTCATGCCGGCGTTCTGGAAGACCTGGAACACCAGCATGGACAGCACCCCGACGCACAGGAGCATCCCGAACCGGTCACGGGCCATCTGGGCGGTGCGCCACACCCGCCAGCAGATCACCAGGAACAGCCCCAACACCGTGGCGCAGCCGACGAAGCCCAGCTCTTCGCCCAGGGCGGTGAAGATGAAGTCGGTGTGCTGCTCGGGGACGTTGCCCAGACGGGTCTGCGTGCCCTCGAACAGGCCCTTTCCGCTCATCCCGCCTGAGCCGAGGGCGATCTTGGACTGGTTGAGGTTGTAGGTCTCCTGGCCGAGGTGGGTGTCCTGGTCCAGGAACGTGGTCAGACGGTCGCGTTGATAATCCTCCAGCACGTCGGAGTTCATGATCCCGATCACCCCGATCACGCCGACAGCGGTGATCACCACCAGGTGGCGCAGCTTGGCCCCGGCGACCAGCAGCATGCCCATGGCGATGGCCACGAACACCAGCGCAGTACCCATGTCCGGCTGGATCAGGATCAACATCATCGGCAGCCCGAGGGTCAGCAGACCGAGCCCCACCCATCGGGCTCCCAGTGGGGGGTCGGGGTGGGCCAGCAGGGCGGCCACCGCGATGATCACCACCACCTTGGCCACCTCGGCCGGCTGGAGCTGGAACGCCCCGAGCTGAAACCACGCCTGCGTTCCCCGGCGCTCGGTGCCCACCGCGGTGAGCACCAGGCCCAACAGGAGCAGCACGACCACATACGGCATCCAGGCCCAGTCCCGCAGGCGCCGGTAGTCGACGGTGGCGACCAGGACGGTGGTCGCCAGCCCCATGCCCGTGAACACCGCCTGGCGGCGCAGGAAGGTGAGGTCGTAGGCGTTGGGGTCGGTGCCGCGGGTGGACGACAGGATCATCAGCGCCCCGAGCACCGAGATGGCGATGGTCGCGAGCACCAGCAACAGGTCGACATGACGCCACAGCGGCGGGGGCTTGCGCCGGAACGGACCGGACTCGTTGCGCCGCTCCGTCCGTCCCCCGCCCTCGCTCCAACGCCGAGGCCCGATCTCCCGCCACTTCGCCGTACCGAGGTCGACAGACGTCATCGGGCCGGATCAGTCATACGTCGAGCCGCCGTCGGTCAGGCCGGATTCGGGTTCGGTGGGGAGGCCACCGAGGGGCGCTTCGGGCAGGGGGGCGGCGCCGGAGAGGGAGTCGAACAGGGCACGGGCGACGGGGGCGGCGTTGGTTCCGCCGAAGCCGGACTCCTCCATGAAGACGCTGATGGCGTACTGCGGGGCGGTGGCCGGACCGAAGGCGGCGAACACTGCGGTGTCGGCCTTGCCGTCGACCTGGGCGGTACCGGTCTTGCCGGCGACGGGCCAGTTCTCGTGGTCGAAGCCAGAGAACGCTCGCGCCGCGGTGCCGCGCTGGGTCACCCCGACGAATCCCTCGAGCATGGGATCACGGATTTCTGCCGGCAGGTCGATCTGTTGCACCACCACCGGGTCGACCGGGATGGGCGCGGCGTCGCGTCCCGGCGGTTCGATCCGCAGGACCACCTGGGGCTGGTAGCGGGTGCCGCCGTTGGCGAAGGTGGCGTAGCCGTTGGCCAGCTGCAGCGGCGTGAGCACCATGTCGCCCTGGCCGATGGCCAGGTTGACGCTGTGACCGGCAGTCCAGTCCTCGTGCTTGCCCTGCTGCTCCCGGTAGTTCCGGTACCACTGCGGCGTCGGCAGACGGCCCGGGCGCTCCTCGGTGAGCGGGACCCCGGTGTCGGCGCCCAGGCCCCACTCCCCCATGTACTGCTGCATGGCGTCCTCGCCTCCGAAGCGCTCCCGCTGCAACCAGAACTGGGCCCCGACCTCGTAGAAGTAGGCGTCGGACGAGACCGTGAGGGCCTCGGGCAGGGTGATGCGGCCGTAGGCGGCACCGCCGGCGTTGCTCCGGAAGCAGTGGGGATCGCCGCTGCAGCCGGGGATGCTGTAGCCACCCCGGTCGTAGAACACCGTGTCGGCGGCCCGTAACCCGGACTTCAGCGCGGCGTAGGCGGTGAACAGCTTCATCGTCGACCCCGGCGACCACTGCCCCTGTATGGCCCAGTTGTTGAGCGGATAGTGGTTGGCCGGGTCGTTGAGGTAGGCCCACTCCTCGTTGTCGATGCCGTCGGCCAGCGGGACCGGGTCGTAGGTGGGATAGGAGGCCAAGGCCAGGAGCTGGCCGTTGTTCGGGTCCTCGACCACCACGGCTCCGGTGGTGGCGTTGTTGGGCGAGTTGTCGCCGCGGGGCGCGCGTTGCCGGGCCGCCTCCAGCCCCTGCTCCAACCGCTGCTGGGCCAGGGCCTGCACATCGATGTCCAGGCTGAGCACGATGTCGCTCCCCGGCACCGGCGGGGTCTCCCGGATGACCCGGACCGGATCACCCTCGGCGTCCACCTCCAGCTCACGCTGCCCGGGAGTTCCCCGGAGGTGGGCTTCGTAGGACTTCTCGATGCCGCTCTTGCCGATGTCGTCGTTGAGGGCATACGGCTTGGCCGTCTCGGCTTTGAAGGCGGTCAGCTCGGCTTCATTGATCTTGCCCGTGTACCCGACGACGTTGGCGGCCAACGGCCCATAGGGGTAGCTGCGCAGCGTCGTCCGCTGCACGCTCACCGACGGGAACAGGTCGGCGTGCTCCTCCAGGTAGATCTTGAAGGCCTCAGGCACGTCCTGGGCCACCGGCACCGGGGCATAGCGGCTGAAGCGCTGGTCGTAGACCCGGGCGCGCAAGCTGTCGATCGTGACGGGCTCGCCGATGTTGTTCAGCTCCCCCGCCAACCGCATCAGGACCTCGTCGCGCTTGGCCGCCGGCAGGTTGTCGAAGCTGTTGCGCTCGACCGCGACCACCACCGCAATGCGGTTGTCGACCAGGACCCGGCCGTAGCGGTCCAGGATCCGACCCCGCGGCGCCGGAACCTGCACCAGGCGGACCCGGTTGGCCTCGGCCTGGACCTTGAACTCCGAAGCTCCCACGATCTGGAGGTCGTAGAGCCGGGCGAACATGGCCACGAACAGGGCCACCGCCACCACACCCAGGACCGACAGCCTCCAACGGGGCACCGAGCTGCTGCCGGACAGGGAGGCACTCATTGCATCGCGACCCGGAAGCGGCCCGGCTCCTCCTCGCCGAACACCCAGAACCAGAGGCGCCGCACCGGGATGATCAGCGCCGCGTTCCACAGCGCCACCACCAGGGCCTGCTGGACGATCTCGTCGAACTTGAAGCTCACCCCGAGGACCCGGGCCACCACCACGCTCACCACCACCCCGACCACGCTGACCCCGGCGGCCATCGAGACGTGGAACCACCAGCGGGGCTGGACCAGCCAGGCCGCGCCCCATCCGGCCAGGTAGCCGGCCACCGCGAAGGTCAGGGCATACAGGCCGAAGGGCGTGTCCAACGTCAGGTCGAAGGCCAGGCCGGCGGCGAACCCGTAGGTCGCGCCCCGATCGGGGCCGCCGACCGACCCGGCGGCGATGGCCATGAGCAGCATCAGGTCGCCGACCGCGTGGAACGCCGGCAGGTCGGACATCACCGAGACCTGCAACAGCAGGGCACTCAGCAGCACCAGGGCGGTTCGGCCCAACAACCCGAGGCGCTCGGTGATCATGCTGGCGGCTCCCAGAGAAGGATGTTCACGTACGAGAGACGGTCCACGTCGACCAACGGTTCTGCGACCAGCTCTAGGGACAGACCCCCAGCACCTTCCCGGGTCGAGGACACCCGAGCCACCGGAATCGCATCGGGATAGGCGCTGCGGTCGACGCCGCTGGTCACCAGGCCGGCGTCGGCAGCCACGGTTGCTCCGGGGGCAATGCTGGAATCGATGACGAGGGGCTGGTCCCGACCCTGCCCGCGGGCGGTTCCCAGCTCACCGGTCTCGGCCAGACGCACACCCACGCGGAACTCGGGGTTGGTCACCAGTTCGATGGTCGCGCGCCTGGGTGCGACCTGGCTGACGCGGCCCACCAGCCCGGCGTTGGTCACCACCGGCATGTGCAGCTTCAGGCCGTGATCGCTGCCCTTGTCGACCTCGATCGCCAACGACAGGTTCGACCGCGGCCCCGACGTGACCCGGGCGGTCACCGTGGGGATGTCACCCAGGGAACCCAGGTCGAGGGTCTGGGACAGCTCGTTGAGCTGGCGCCGGGCGTCGGCCTCGGCGATCCCCTGGGCCTCCAGCTCGGCCACCTTGGCGCGCAGGGTCTCGTTCTCGTCCCGGACGTCTTTGATGTCGTCGGACCCCACGGCGTTCCAGGCCTGACGCATCGGACGGGACGCCCGCTCGACGCCGTCCTCGAACGGACCCAGCACGGTGGACGTGGCCTCCCGCACCGGACGGAACGTCGACGTGTCTCGCTCGTCGATGGCCAGGATCGTCACGGCGACCAGGACGAGCAGCGCGAGCCGGGTGCGGGACCCCCGGGGGCGGGCCGCGGCCATGACGTTCACCGCGGCGAGGAGAACAGCACGCCGTTGAGCGCCTCGAAGTGCTCGAGCGCCTGCCCCGAACCGACCGCCACGGCGTGCAGCGGATTCGGGGCGATCGCCACCGGCATGCCGGTCTCGTTGTTCAGCCGGCTGTCGAGACCGTTCAACAGCGCACCACCACCGGCCAGCATGATCCCCTGGTCCATGATGTCGGCGGCCAGCTCGGGCGGGGTCATGTCCAGCGTGACCTTGACCGCGTCGACGATGGCCGACACCGGTTCGTCGAGGGCCTCGCGGATCTCCTCGGTCGTGGTCACGATGGTCTTGGGAAGTCCGGTGACCAGGTCACGACCGCGGATCTCGGCGTGGACCTCCTGCTCCAGCGGCCAGGCCGAACCCAGGGTGACCTTGACCTCCTCGGCGGTGCGGTCACCGATGGCCAGGCCGTATTCCTTCTTGATGTAGTTGACGATGGCCTGGTCCATCTCGTCGCCGCCGACCCGCACCGACTGGCTGGTGACGATGCCGCCGAGCGAGATGACCGCGACCTCGCTGGTGCCGCCGCCGATGTCGACGATCATGTTGCCGGTCGGTTCCTGCACCGGCAGGCCGGCGCCGATGGCCGCGGCCATGGGCTCCTCGATGATGTGGGCCGTGCGGGCGCCGGCGTACTGGGCTGCGTCCTGCACCGCCCGCTGCTCCACCCCGGTTATGCCCGAGGGGACGCAGATCACCATGCGGGGCTTGGACCACTTGCGGTTGTGCACCTTGCGGATGAAGTGGCGCAGCATGGTCTCGCAGATCTCGAAGTCGGCGATCACGCCGTCCTTGAGCGGCCGGATGGCCTCGATGTGGGCCGGGGTGCGCCCGATCATCCGCTTGGCCTCGACCCCCACCGCCACCGGGCGGCCGTCACGGGTGTTGACCGCGACCACCGACGGCTCGTTGAGGACGATGCCCCGACCGCGCACGTAGATGACGGTGTTCGCGGTGCCCAGATCGACCGCCATGTCCCGGCCGGTCAATGAGGAAAAAAGGTTGTCGGACATGGCGTGTCCCCGGACCATCGGCAGGAGGGCTTGCCGTAGGTTACAGAACCTGTCCAGTCAGCTCAGCCACCCCCTGTAAGGCAGCCTTCACTCGGGTTACAGGTCAGGAAACCAGAGCTTGATCTCGCGCTCAGCGGACTCGTGGCCGTCGCTCGCGTGGACGAGGTTCTCGGTCGTGACGGTGGCGAAATCGCCCCGGATCGAGCCGGGTTCGGCGTCGTCGACCTTGGTGGCGCCGACGATCTTGCGGACCAGCGCGTAGGTGTTGTCGGCCGGACCCTCGACCACCATGGCGCACATCGGCGACCGGGTGAGGAAGGTGCAGATGTCGTCGTAGAACGGCTTGCCCCGGTGCTCGTCGTAGTGCTCCTCGACCAGGTCACGGGGTGCGTTGCGCAGCTCGGCCGCCACCAGCTTGAGCCCCTTCCGCTCGATCCGGGCGATGATCTCGCCGACCAACCCGCGCTCCACAGCGTCGGGCTTGCACATCACGAAGGTCCGGTTCGTCACGGAACGTGAAGGTAGCGCCGGCCACCGGCAACCTGAAATTGAGGCGTTTGGCGCGCTATTAGCGCGCCAAACGCCTCAATTTCAGGGTGTCAAAGCAAGCCGAGGCGGCGGCAGGCGGTGCGGGCCGCGCCGACGGTGTAGAGGGAGCCGGTGACCATGACCAGGTCGGCGTCGCCGGCCGCCATGGCTTCCTTCCAGGTGAGGGTCAGGGCCTCGGCGACATCGGGCACCAGTCGGGCCTCGACACCACGGCGGGCGACCGCGGCCGCAAGATCGGCAGCGGGAACGGCCCGGGGAGTGTCCGGAGTGCAGGCCATCACCTCGTCGCCGGTGCGGACCCCGTAGCCGTCCAGCATCTCGTCGACGTCGCGTCCGGCCAGCACGCCGATCACCCAGCGACGGCGACCAGCAACGTCGAACTCGTCCTCCAGGGTCTCCCCGGCGGCCCGGGCGCCATCGGGGTTGTGGGCGCTGTCCAGCACCAGCAGTGGACCCCGGTGCACCACCTCGAACCGGCCCGGCAAAGTCAGACCAGCGAACGCCTCCCGGACGACCTCGACGTCCAGCTCCCGGCCGAACAGCGCCTCGACCGCAGCGAGGGCACAGCCGGCGTTGTCGACCTGGTGGGCGCCGTGGACCGGGAGCAGCAGCTCCTCATACAGCCCCAACGGCGTGCGCAGGTCGACAACGTGACCGCCGATGGCTATCCGGTCGCTCTCGCAGCGGAAGTCCCGTTCTTGCAGCCACACCGGAGCCGGACCCTCGGCCTCGAAGATCGGCAAGAGGTCGGGGTCGGCCTCCCCCAGGATCAGCGGATGACCGGGGGTGATGATCCCGGCCTTCTCGGTGGCGGTCTTGCGCCGCCAGTCGCCGACCGCGTCGGTGTGGTCCTTGCCGACGTTGGTGATCACCGCCACCTGGGCCGTGGCCACGTTGGTGGCGTCGAACCGGCCCAACAGGCCCACCTCGACCACCGCGACATCCACCGCCACCTGGGCGAAGTAGGCGAAGGCCGCGGCGGTCAGCAGCTCGAAGTACGACGGCGGCTCGCCCAGCTCCTCCAGCAGCAGCGGCTCCAGCGCCACCAGGTCGCCCACCACCTGGCCGAAGTCCTCCAGCGAGATGGGGTCGAGGTTCCAAGCGATGCGCTCGGTGACGTGTTCCAGATGGGGGCTGGTGTAGGTGCCGACCGACAGGCTGTGGGCCGCCAGCAGCGCCGAGATCATCCGGGCGGTGGAGCCCTTGCCGTTGGTCCCGGTCAGATGGATGACCGGATAGGCCTCCTGCGGGTCGCCCAGCACGTGGGCGATCCGGCGCATCTTGTCGAGCGACAGGTGCTCGATGCGCCCCGCGACCGCGACCGTGCGTTCGAGGTTGATGTGGTCGTCGAGGAAGGCGACGGCGTCTTCGAAGCTGCCGTGGCCCGGGCCCGGCACCCTAGGACGCGGCTCGACGAGGACGCTGCTGGCGCGGGGCTTCGGACCGCGGCACCAGCGTGGGGTTGACCTTGTCGAGCACGGCCTCGCGGTCGACCACACAGCGGCCGACATCGCTGCGGCTGGGCAGCTCGTACATGAGGTTCAACAGGACCTCTTCGAGGATCGACCGCAGGCCCCGGGCCCCGGTGGCCCGCAGCAACGCCTGCTCAGCCACCGCTTCGAGCGCATCGTCGGTGAAGTCGAGCTCGACCTCTTCGAACTCGAAGATCTTCTGGTACTGCTTCACCAGGGCGTTCTTGGGATCGACCAGGATGCGCACCAGCGCCTCCTTGTCGAGGCTGGACACCGCGCCGATCACCGGCAGGCGGCCGACGAACTCGGGGATCAGCCCGAACTTGAGGAGATCCTCGGGCTGGACCTGCTCGAGCAGCGTGCCCAGGTCCTTGTCGTTGTAGCGCCGGACATCGGCGGTGAAGCCGACCCCGTTGTTGCCCAGGCGGCTCTCGATGATCTTCTCCAGCCCGGCGAAGGCACCACCACAGATGAACAGGATGTTCGTGGTGTCGATCTGGATGAACTCCTGGTGGGGGTGCTTGCGTCCACCTTGGGGCGGCACCGAGGCGGTGGTGCCTTCGAGGATCTTGAGCAGCGCCTGCTGGACACCTTCGCCCGACACGTCACGGGTGATCGACGGGTTCTCGCTCTTGCGGGCGATCTTGTCGATCTCGTCGATGTAGATGATCCCGGTCTCGGCCTGCTTGACGTCGTAGTCGGCGGCCTGGATCAGCTTGAGGAGGATGTTCTCGACATCCTCGCCGACGTAGCCGGCCTCGGTGAGGGCGGTGGCGTCGGCGATAGCGAAGGGCACGTTCAGCATCCGGGCCAGGGTCTGGGCCAGGAGGGTCTTCCCGCAGCCGGTCGGCCCGATCAGCATGATGTTCGACTTGGACAGCTCGACATCGCTGGCCGTGGTGCCGTACTGAACCCGCTTGTAGTGGTTGTAGACCGCGACGGAAAGGATCCGCTTGGCGTGGTCCTGACCGACGATGTAGTCGTTGAGGAAGTCGAAGATCTCGACCGGCTTCGGCAGCTCGTCGAAGCGCAGCTCAGACGGCTCCGACAGCTCCTCTTCGATGATCTCGTTGCAGAGATCGATGCACTCGTCGCAGATGTAGACACCGGGACCGGCTATCAACTTCTTCACCTGTTTCTGCGACTTGCCGCAGAACGAGCACTTCAGTAGCTCGCCGCCGTCTCCGAACTTTGCCACGTCGATTCCCCCGTCTCGTCCTAGGCAGTCCGGGCTATGGGGCCGGACAGGTCGG
>DASXTK010000447.1:0-7057 GCA_036505485.1 Acidimicrobiales bacterium | reverse complement strand
CGCGCATCGGGGCTTCGCTGCGCCTGCGGATCACCGCGGTGGCCACCGTCGGCATCGCCCTCGCGCTCGGGGCGACGGCGCTCTGGCTGGCCGGCAGCGCCGCCGACCGCCAGCTCCACGACGTCGACGAGCAGCTCCGCTCCGACGCCGAGGTCACGAAACGGTTCATCCGATCGGAGGGGCCGGTGCCCGACTTCGGGCCGACCGGACGGATAGTCCAGGTGGTGCTCGCCGACGGGAGCGTGATCGGCACCAACGAGGACGGCCAGGGCGTCGCTCCGCTTCTCGACCCGCCGTATCCCTGGGAGGACCAACGCCAGGAGGCGGCGCTCACCATCCGGCACCCCACGCTCGGACGCATGCGCGTCTGGGTCACGCCGATGGGCGACAGCTCAGAGCCGTGGATCGTGGTGGGCCGCTCGGTCGACGAGCTCCACCAGTCGACCGAATCGTTGCGGGCGACTCTCCTGGTGGTGGTCCCGCTGCTGACGCTGGTCCTGGGTGGGCTGATCTGGATCGTGGTCGGCCGGTCGCTGCGGCCTGTGGAGGTCATCAGGTCGACGGTGAGTGAGATCACCGAACGGGACCTGTCGCAACGAGTAGCCACGTCCGGGACCAACGACGAGGTCGACCGGCTGGCCACCACCATGAACGAGATGCTCGCCCGCCTCGAGCGCGCCGCGGCGCGGGAGCGCCGCCTGGTGGCCGATGCCAGCCACGAGCTGCGCAGCCCATTGGCCGCAGCGCAGGCTCTCATCCAGTCGCGCCCGGCCGACCCGGTGGAGGCCCGGACGCACGACACGATGGCGCTCGACGCCCTGGCCCGGCTCCAGGCCCTGGTCGACGAGCTGCTCGAGCTGGCCCGCCACGATCTGCCCCAGGCGCCGCCCAGCCGGTCCATCGACCTGGACGGGCTGGTGCTCCAACACGCCGACGTCCTCCGCCGCACCAGCGACCTGACCATCGACACGTCGACGGTGTCGGGAGGACAGGTCCTCGGGAGCGAGGAGGCGCTGGGACGGATGGTGGAGAACCTCGCATCCAACGCCGGTCGCCATGCCCGCAGCTCGGTGGCGTTCACCGTGCGCGAGCAGGACGATCAGGTCGAGCTGGTGGTCACCGACGACGGGCCCGGCATCGCCGCCGAGCACCGCCAGGAGGTGTTCGAGCGCTTCACCCGGCTCGACGACGCCCGGGCCCGCGATGGGTCCGGTGCCGGGCTCGGGCTGGCCATCGTGGCCCGCATCGTGGAACGGCACCGCGGCACCGTCCACATCGACGCCGGCCCCGCCAACATCGGCACCGCCATCACCGTCCACCTCCCTTCGATCGGCGGGGAGTGATCTAGCGTTGGCTTCACCATGGCAACGAGCGAGGGTCCGGCGCCGGACATCGGAGGGCGGCGGGCGCTGATCGACGCCACGGTGGCGGCGATCGAGGAGGACGGCCTGGCCGGGGTGTCGTTGCGGGCCATCACCAGGCGGGCCGAGGTCTCCCACGCCGCGCCGGCGCACCACTTCGGGGACAAGGCCGGACTGTTCACCGCGGTCGCCCTCGAAGGCTTCGCCGAGCTGGAGACATTGATGGCCGAGGCGCTCGAGGCGGGGCGACAGCTGGGTCCGGCGGAGAGGATCCAGGCCATCGGCATCGCCTACGTCAACTTCGCGATCGCCCACTGGGCCCACTTCGAGGTGATGTTCCGGCCGGAACTGCTGCGTACCAACGATCCTGATCTGCAGCGGGCCGGCCTGGCCACCTTCGGAGTCCTGCGGGAGGCGGTGCGGTCGGCCCACGACGAGGGCTTCGGCAAGCAGTGGGACGTCGACGACCTCACATTGGCCGCCTGGTCGTTCGTCCATGGCATCGTGCAGCTGAGCTCGCACGGTGTGCTGGGACCGCTCGGTTTTCCGGCCAGTCCCGCCGAGCTGACCGTCCGCTTGACGCAGTTGGTGGGCGACGTGATTGCCAGCGTCGGGGACCAGTAGCTAGCGAAACTGAGGCGTTTCTCGCGCTATAAGCGCGGTAAACGCCTCAATTACGGCCCGGGCATGCCGGGAGCCATCGTCATCGTCAGCTGACTGCTTCGACCCGGGCCGGGACGTTCTTGTGCCACGGGGTGCCGGCCAGCCAGTCGCGTCGGTCGGAACGCGTGAGATCGTTGGGGGCGACCCCGGTGCGGAGGGTCCGCCCGTCCTCGTCGACCGTGTCGAGGCCCTGGCCGTTGGGCAGCGAGATGTGGCCCGGCTGCATCGTCGGGTTGATCTCGACCACGGCTTCCGCCGCGCCGCCCTCGGTGACGACCCGGGCCCGGCCGCCGTCCACCAGCCCGAGGCGTTCGGCGTCGGTCGGGCTGATGCGCAGGGAGCCGTCGAAATCCTTCTTCCGCCAGGCCGGGTCGCGGTAGATGGTGTTGGCGGTGGACGATCGGCGCTCCCCGGCCGACAGCACGAACGGGTAGTCGGCGAAGGCGGCGTCGGGCTCCTCGGTGGCGAGGGTTCCCAGCTCGTCGAGGAGCTCGGGGATCTCCACGCTGAAGCGACGATCGGGCCGAGCGGTGTAGGCCCAGGTGTCCTCGTAGTCGTCCACTGTGAAGGTCACGCCCGAACGGCTGGAGAGGATGGCCTCGAACAGGGCGTTGCCGGCCTCCAACCCCTCGCCGGAGATGCCGGCTCGCCGCAGCGGCTCGGGGTGGCGCAGGGCGAAGAACTGGGCCAGCGGATACAGAGCCGCAGCCTCCCGGGCGCCGTCGGGCAGGAAGGGTCCGAGGGTCTCGTACATGACGAAGGCCCCGAGCGGCACCAGCTCGGGGGTTGGACATGGCCAAGCCGAAGAACGCCGGGCCGAAGTGGTCCAACCCTTTGGCCGCGGCCTCGCGCAGCGGTTCGAGCTTGGCCTCGTCGACCACCCCGAGGGCCCGGACCAGCCGGGCGTGGATCTCGGCCTCGGGCAGCGTGCCGGGGAGCGGATCGAGCACCGGGGCGCGCAAGTGGAACACGTTGTGCGGGAACTCGAAGTGCCAGAACGTCGTCTCCCACTTCTCATACTGGCTGGCTCCGGGCAGCACATAGTCGGCGCAGCGGGCCGTCTCGGTCATGGCCACATCGATGACCACGGAGAACTCGAGGGCGGCCATGGCCTCCCGGAACCGCTGGCTGTCGGGCAACGAGTGGGCGGGGTTGGACGACTCGACGACCAGGGCCCGGTAGCGCTTGGGATGGTCGGTGAGGATCTCGTCGGCGATCAGCGCGGCCGGGGTCAGGCCCCAGATGATCGGGGCGCCGAGCACCGGTGTCGTGGCCTCGGGCAGGGAGCCGACCCGGAAGCCCTGGGTGGCGTCGATGAAGAACGAGTGGGCGTTCATGGCCCCGGCCTTGCCGAAGTTGCCGGTGACCATCCACAGCAGCTTCTCCAGGTACGACGACAGCGTGCTGTGGGGCGCCTGCTCCATGCCCAGGTCTTCCATGATCGAGAAGCTGCTGGCCGTCCCGATGCACCGGGCCGTGGCCTCGATGAGCTCGACCGGGACGCCGCAGCGCCGGGCGAACTCGGCCACGGGCACGTCGCCCAAGGCGGCCAACAGGGTCTCGGCGCCCTGGGAGTGGTCGCGGAGGAAGGCATGGTCGACGAGGTCGTCCTGCACGATGACACCCAGCACGGCGGCCAGACACCAGGCGTCGGTGCCCGGCCGGAGCTGCAGGAAGAAGTCCGCCAGCTCGGCCGTCTCGGTGCGCCGGGGGTCGATGACCACCAGCGACCGGGCGGGATCGACCGCGATCGCCTTGAGCGTCCGTCGGGCCTCGGGGATGTGATGGGACTGCCAGGGGTTCTTGCCGACGAACATCGCCACCTCGGCCCCGGCGAAGTCCCCGGTGGTCGGGCCGGTGCCGAACTGCTCGTTGACCCAGAGCTCGCCGGTCTTCTCCTGGGCGATGGCGTTGGAGTAGTACTTGGCGCCCAGCGCCGGCATCAGCCCCACGAGCCCGTGGGCGCCGTGGAGGTGGTTGCCCTGACCGCCGCCGCCATAGAAGAAGATCGTCTCCCCGCCGTGCGTGTCCCGGACCGCCGCCAGTCCGGCCGCGACCTCGGCGATGGCGGTGTCCCAGTCGACCTCCTCGTAGCTCCCGTCCGAGCGACGCCGCATGGGGCTCGTGAGCCGGTGCCGTCCGTTCTGGTAATGGTCGAGGCGCAAGGCCTTCTCGCAGGTGTAGCCGGCCGACTTGGGGTGGGCCTTGTCTCCCCGGATCCGCTCGAAGCGCCGCCCGTCCAGCCGCACCTCGATCCCGCAGTTGGCGGTGCAGAGGATGCAGGCGGTCTGCTTCCACTCAGGGCTGAGGGGCTCGTCGATCTCGATCGTCGTCACGGGGTCGCTCCCAGGGCTCGGCCGGACTGGACCTTGACAATGTCAAGTAGCTTCGCATCATGCCCCCTGTTTGTCTCGTAACGCAACTGAGGGCCTAAATTGGCTGCGTGAAGCGCTCGAGCGTGGGTTGGATGAACTGTTCGATAGCCCGCTCGGTCGAGGTCATCGGCGAGTGGTGGACCCCGCTGGTGTTGCGGGAAGTGTTCTTCGGCCGCCGCCGCTTCGAGGAGATCCTCCAGGGGCTCGGGATCTCACGGAACATCCTCACCGACCGGTTGGCCACGCTGGTCGAGCACGGGATCCTCGACCGGGTGCCCTACCAGGAGGCCCCGGTGCGCCACGAGTACCGCCTCACCGAGAAGGGCCGCGACCTGTTCCCGGTGCTGGTCGCCCTGCAGAACTGGGGAGACAAGTGGGAGTCGCCCGCCGGCGCCCCGATCGTGCTCTACCACCGTGACTGCGAGCACCCGGTCGGGTCGTCGCTCACCTGCAACGCCTGCGGAGGCGAGATCCACGCCGGCAACGTGCGCCCGCGCCAGGGCCCAGGCTGGTCAGAGGTCGGCGACCAGGTCTAGGAGTTGGGCCAGGGCGTCGAGGTCGGTGGTCTGGACGCGGATCGTCGTGAAGCCGGCCTCGCGGTAGAGGCGTACGCGTTCCTTGACCATCTCCGGGGTGCCCAGGAGGTTGGTCTTGAGGGCCAGATCGACCGGGACGCGATCGCGCGCCTCCTCGCGACGGCCGTCGAGCCAGAGGCGCTGCACCGCCTGCACGTCGTCGCCGAAGCCCTGGCGGCTGAAGGCGTCGTTGTAGAAGTTGGCGTCGGCGGTGCCCATGGCGCCGATGGTGAAGGCGTAGCCCCGGGCGTGGCGCTTGGCCACCTCGTCGACCTCGTCGCTGAGCTCCAGGCTGGCGGTGGCGCTGAGCTCCAGGTCGGCGAGGCTGCGTCCACCGGTCTTGGCGCCGACGGCCAGATGCCTGGTGAAGACGCTGGCGGTCTCGGGGACGACGGCCTGGCCGATCCACCCATCGGCCACCTCGCCGGTGAGCCGCAGGTTCCGGGGCCCGAGGGAAGCCACCCAGATCGGGATCTCGGCCGGCGGAGCGAAGGACCGCAGCGCTCGTCCGGGACCGTCGGGGAGCGGCAGCTTGTAGACCTCGCCGTCGTAGGCGAGCCGCTCGCCCCGGGCGATGGTGCGGACGATCTCGATGGTCTCGCGGGTGCGCTGCACCGGCGTCGTGAACCGGGAGCCGTGCCAACCCTCCATGACCTGGGGACCGCTGACACCGACGCCGAGGATGAAGCGGCCGTCCGACAACCCCTGCAGTGCCAGCGCCGACATGGCGAGCATGGCCGGGCTGCGGGCGCCGAGCTGGGCGATGCCGCTGCCCAGACGGATCCTCGTGGTGCCGGCGGCGGCGTAGGCCAGGGGCGTGAGGGCGTCGTAGCCCCAAGCCTCGGCGGTCCACACCGAGTCGACCCCGAGCCGCTCGGCCTCGGCGACGAACTTGGCGTCGTCCGGGCCACCGATCCAGGTCACCAGCCCGATCTTCACGTCAGGTCCCCTCGACGACGGAACGGATGCCTTCGAGGGTCGCCAGCATGTTGGCGCGGTGCTCCTCGCAACGCCGGGCCACGATGCGCTCCTCCTTGTCGGGCATGGCATCGATGGCGAAGTTGAGCCCGCTGCGCCCCGGACCCATGCGCATCCAGTAGACGACCCGGGTGGTGTCGCCGGCGGGCACCAGGGTGAAGCGCCAGGTGGCACCAGGGAGTCCGGGGTCGCCGACGGCGTAGGCGAAGACCTGCCCGGGGTCGAAGTCGACCACCGTGCAGATCGTCTCCCACTCGCCCATGGCCGGGTGGAAGTTGCGTCCGGCGAACTGGGTGCCGACCGCGCACGGAGCGCCGTCCAGCCACCGGCCGCCGAGGAACTCCGAGGAGAACCGGGCCGGGAGGTCGATGTCGGTGACCGCGGCCCACACCGCGGGTGCCGCGGCCGCGATGTCCAGGGAGACCTCGACGGTCGGACCATCGGCGTACCGCATGGTGGCGAACCTAGGTGGGTCAGTCTCCCTACGCAACCTTGGCTTCAGGGACGCGCTGATCCAACCGTTGGTTGCAGATCAGAGCTCGGTGACCACGACGTCGAGCGGGGTGCCGTTCTTCGTGGGACCACCGGAGTAGACGGTCCACCCGAGGTCACGCAGGACGGCAGCGAGCTTGGTGGGGGTTCGGGGATTGGCGCCGTTGTCCACCAGGGCCCGCACGATCCGGCCCTTGGTGGCCTTGTTGAAGTGGCTCACCACCTGCCGCCTGCCTGCCACCTCGTGCAGCACTCGAACCGTGGCCACTCGCTTGGCCAAGCCGGCCGGCGGCCGCCAGAACGCGGCATACATGCTGGAGCGGAGGTCCACCAGCAGCCCATCGCCGAGGGCGTCGGTCGCCGCCGTCCCCAAATGCTCCCGCCAGAGTCCGGCGACGCTGCCCACACCGGGAAGCACCGCGTCGCCGGAGAGGCGGTAGGCCGGGATCCGGTCGGCCGGGCTGACCAGACCGAACAGGCTGGACGTGATGGCGAGCCGGCTGCCGGCGCGCCGCTTGGCCCCGCTCGACAGCGTCGGAACGTCGAGTGCGTCGTACAGCACCCCGGCGTAGATCTGGTCCGCTCGCGCCGTCGGAGCGGTCCGCAGCCTGGC
>DASXTK010000446.1:0-11338 GCA_036505485.1 Acidimicrobiales bacterium | reverse complement strand
CCGGCCCAGATGCGGGTGGTACCAGCGCACGAGGGCCTCGGCGCCGCGCACGATTCCCGTGGCCATCTCGACCTTCGGTTGGTAGCAGACGTCGATGCCGCCTCCACCGATCGCCGTCCACAACTCGGTGCCCAGCTTGCGTTCGGTCAGCAATCGCGGATCGTCCGCGCCTGCCTTACGACGCTGCGGTGGGTCGGGTGCGGTCATCCTTGCTATGTCGAGAACCTGGTCGATGATGGATTGATCCGTCGCGGAGCGGATCAGGCGAGCCTCTGGTGCTCCCAGCGGGGACTGCTCGATCAGCTCCGCCATCCGATCTCGTCCTGAGGATTCACGCATCCGATGTGCTCCTCCTCGAATTGGTTCTCCGACGGAGGCGATACAGCCGCGAGTGCAGGCTCGAAGCCGATCTTCCCATCGCCTTGCCTGCCGCCTTGATGGTGAGGCCCTGTCCCAAGAGCTCAGCAAGCTCCTTCAGCACGGGGTCGTTGGCGAGTTGCGCCTCGAGCCTGGCGGCACGGTCAGCAGAGGAGATTCGTGCTTCAGCGTCCTCGGCCGGATCGCAGGGGCTGAGGACGATGAGGTCTGCGATGGCGTGCGGGTCTGTGAGGACTTCCCGCTGGTCACAGGAACGGCATGCCTCGACGCTGCGAGGAAGCTGCAGAAGGCAACAACCGACAAAGTAGGTACAGAGGCTGGCACCACCCCCGGGATCCCACGCTCGTAGTGCGTATCGGCGGCTCGTCTCGATCGCTCTGCTCAGCATTTCGATGGCGAGAGACTCGGCGTCGTTCACGTCCAAGCGCATTCCCTCAGGGACCAAGCCAAGTCCCCGAACGCCGGTATGGGCGGCGCGGCTGCGCAGCTCCCCCTTGACTCCCCAGGCCACGAGAATTGGGTAGGCGTATCCGACCATTGCGGCCGCAAATGTCCTCCACTCAGCAGTCTCAGCATCAAAGTTGAGGGCCCGAAGTGTGTCGATGATCGCCATGTCCGCGGCGCGGTCTCTCTCGGGCGGCTCCAGAACCTGTGCATCGACTCCGCTGGCTTCTTCGTGTCGCTCGATTACCCGACCGACCTCTTGGCGCTCTTCCTGGCCGGACGTCACCTTGCGCACGAGCCGATCACAGGGACATTCCATGGCCGGCGCCAACGGCTATCAAGGCGACGACAAGAAGGAGGAGGTAGATCACAGTTGGAGCGGCGTAGATCACCGCGACGGTCGCGACCGCCATGATGGACGCCAACCAGCCGACGATCCAGACTCTCGAGTGGAGGCCAGCGCGATTGAAGAGGCGCTCGAGAAGTCGAACGATGCCGGTGAGATCGGAGCTTTCGGACATTGGCCTTCTCGACTCCTTGGCCTATCAAGCCGTCAGCCCCCTTGCCGGCGGCGATCGGGCCAACCTTCTCTGACCCGCTCGACCATTGATAAGCGCCAGCCGACAAGGATCTCGCGTCTTTTTGGCCGCGCCGAGTAGCCCAAGAGCCCAGCGCTGCGGAGCTAGCGGCGGCGGCTGTTGTTGCGTTCGCGGATGCTGCGGCGGACCCGTTCCAGCACGTCGCGCATGTAGTCGGCGATGGCCTTCTCGCCGTTCTCCGTGCCGGACCCCGGAACCCGTCGCACGTCGCCGGCCATGGTCCCGACATGGACGTCGCCCTTGTCCTTGCGGGCTGGGCGACGGGTCGGGGCTGAATTCGTCGCCGGTGCCGGTGCCGCCTGCGCAGCCGCAGTGTTCGCCACGGGTTTCGGCGGGGGGCTAGCGGTCACGATCGACACCCCATCTACGACACCCCGCTAGGTCGCGGCCAGTAGGTCGATGATACCCAGAGCGGGCGAACTCCAAGCCGGTATCACTACCAGCGATGTAGACGACAACGCTGCACCGCGATCCCCAAGACCACGGAGGGGATGGCGGAGACCGCGGCCAGCGCCAGCCACCACTTCTGCAGTGCGTGACCGGAGACACCGGCCACGACCACCGCCGCGGCGAAGTAGACGGTGACCGCATTGGCGAGGGTCAGCACCCGCACCCCTCGTAACAGGCGGCTGACCAGATGGTGCTCGCCCGGTCGGGCCAACAGGGTCGACACCACGCCGGGCAGGACGAGCAGCAGGGCGATCGAGGCGTCGAGGCTGTGGCGGTCGAAGCGGGAGGCGAAGATCCCGGCCAGGCACAACAGCACGGTGGAGAAACCCGCACTGACCGCGCACGCCCGCAGCAGCCCATCGGGCGACGGACGCACCAACACCTCGACGTTGTAGGTCTCGGCCTCGGGGACGTCCCAGACGTGGGTGTTGAGACCCAGGACGGAACCTTGGCTCGCGCTGGCGCCGAAGCAGTCGGCGGGGTCCCGCCCGATCCGCTGGAGGCGCCACCGATCACGCCAGCGCCGATGTTCGGCGTGATCCTCGTGGTCCTCGTGGTCCTCGGAAACGGGAACTGTCGGGATCAGGTCGACCGGCGGTCCGACTGCGACCTCGGCCTCGGGCTCGGGCGCAGGCGAGATCCCCACGGTGGCCGACGAAGCGACGCTCCCCGGAGCGACGGCTGAGTCCCCTCCCGCCGATGCGCCGAACAGCTCGCCGCCGGCGATGACCATCCCATCGGGAGCAACGAACTGGAAGTGGTAGCTCATCGTGGCGGTCACATCGGGGCAGTCGAAAACGAACGAGGTCGGCTCCCAGGCGATCTGGGACCGCAACGGCAGCGGTTCCTTGACCCGCAGACCCAGCTCCTGGGTGATCTTGAACACCGTCCGGCGGCGGATGTACTGGATGTTCACGTCGGCCAGCAGCAGGAAGTTGCGGTCGAGGGTGGTCACCAGCCAATGGACCAGCTCCTCGGGGGTGGCCAGCTCGCCGACCCGGCCCGGCAGGGTCAGTCCCAGCTCGGCCAGCGCCCGGTCGCCGGCGTGCACGTCGGCTCCGGCCACCTCCAGCAGGACGTCCTCGAGTCGGTCGGTGCGCTCGATGCCCAGCTGGTCGACCGCGGCGTACAGGACCGAACGGGCCGCCATCGTGTTCTGCGGTCGGGTCAGCCACGGCACCGACTGGTCGTCGAGCCGCAGGTCGAACGCGAGCATCGGACCCGCCTTGGCCACGAAGCGCAACGGCACCAGGAAGCGGGTGAACCCGAGCTCGAGGGCGAGGTCGAGCACCGAGGGCGGCACCCGGCAGTCCACGCTCATGTGGCGCCGGAACCGCCGCTCACCGGCCAGCGACGCCGTCTCCACCCGCCGGTCCACCCAGCTCCACTGGGTGGCGATCATGGTCCACAGCAGGCGCCCGAGGTCGGCGAACGCCGAATGGTCGGCGTCCATCAACACCTCGTAGAGGTTGAGGTGGGTCGGCGGCCGCTGATCCGCCGCAGACGACTCGGCGACCGGAGCCGGCGGCTCGGCCGATCGCGACCGGGCGCGGTGAATGCGACCCGACGTAGGCCGTCGCCGTGGCGTCGCGGCGCGTCCCGAACCCTCCATCGGCCCCCCTTCCTGCCTAGAGCTCAGCCGGTAACGGTGAGACCACCGTCCACAGGAATGATCGCGCCGGTCACGTACGAACCCGCGCGCGACGCCAGGAAAATGGCGGTTCCGGCCATGTCGTCGGGTCGTCCGATCCGCTTGAGCGGCGCAGATGCCGCGATCTGGTCGCCGAAGGCATCGAGGGTCGCAGCCATCATCTTCGACTCGAACGGTCCCGGGGCGATGGCGTTGACGGTGACAAGCGGCCCCAGCCGCCGGGCCAGGTGGCGGGTCAGCTGGTGCACCGCCGCCTTCGAGGACGAGTAGGCGTAGGTCTCCAGCAGCGGGACCCGGATCCCGTCGATCGAGCCGATGTTGATGACCCGGGCCGGTTCCTCGGCGCTGCCGGCCGCCTCCAACAGCGGCACCAGGAACCGGGTCGCGTGGAAGACGCCCTTGACGTTGAGCCCCAGCACCCGTTCCCAGGCGGCCTCGTCGTGTTCGGGGATCGGAGCGCCCCAGTTGGCTCCGGCGTTGTTGACCAGGATGTCGAGGCTGGACTCCCGCTCGCCGATGACGTCGGCCAGGCCTCGGCACTCGGCCTCGGTGGACAGGTCGGCGGGGACGGCGATGGCCTCGCCCGGGCCTTCGGCGGTGAGCTCCGCCGCCACCTTCTCGCACACCTCGGCCTTGCGGGACGAGATGTACACCTTGGCCCCGGCCTCGACGTATCCCCGGGCGATCATGAGGCCGATCCCCCGCGAACCCCCCGTGACCAGCGCGGTCTTGCCCCTGATGGAGAACAGGTCGGTCATGGGCCGCGAAGCTAGTGCGCCCCCGCACGGCTGACGTGCGTGGATCGGCGAGTTGAGTAGACACAGGTCGGCATCGCCGACGCCGCTTGGGGTGGTGGCGGGGTGGTTGGACGGGGCGTCGCTCGGTGTGCCGCGGCGACGCAGGAACCCACCAGCGGTTTCAATGTCGGCGCGGTGCAGCGAGCGGCGTCATCTGGCCGGCGAGGCACGTGCGCTTCACTTGTGCGGGGGTGCACTGGAGCGACTCGCGGGGATTGGCGTTATTTCACGGCGACCTGGGTGGTGACCTGGGACTCCTCGAACTCGCTCGTGCGGGCGTTGACGTCGAGCTGCCAGGTCCCCGGGAACGGGATCTCGGCGTCGGCGGCGATGTAGCGGCCGACTGCGCTGCCGTCGGGTTCGAGGACCAGCGGGATGGGTCCGATGTCCCGATCCGGCAACGACAGCGTGGCGGTGACTTCCTCCACGGCCCGGGGCTCGCCGAGATGGGACAACGTCTCGATCCGGACATCGGTGGTTCCGGCCTTGGCCGGGTCGATCTCGACCCGGACCAGCAGCGTCTCGCCGTGGAGCTCGGCGCTGAACGTGGGTGAGACGGCCTCCCGACCCGGCACCGTGTTGACCAACAGCGAGGTCACGGCCAGCACGACGGTGGCGAGGGCGACCTCCACCCCGACCGTTCGCCTCAGCGCCGAGACCGGAGGGGCCGAGGGAGCCGGCTGGGCGGCGGCTTTGGCTACCTTGACCTCGTCGACCGCTTTGGCTCCCGGACCGGGCGAGACGGTGGCCTGAGCGGACGTCGGCCAACGGCGCCGCACCCACGACCGACTAAGCGCTCCCACCCCGACCGTGGCCGCGACCAGGAGCACCTTCACGATCAGCACCCGGCCGTAGGTGGTGTCGAACAGGGCCTCGAACCCCTGCGTCTGGCGAATCGCCTGGATGGTGCCGGTCACGGCCAGGGCACCGACCGCCACCGCGGCACCGGTGGAGAACCCCCGGACCACCGGCGCGAGCTGGCGGTCGTCGTCGGAACGCGGGTCCACCGGCGCCCGGAGGACCGCCATCAGCAAGAACGCCAACCCGCCCAGCCAGAAGCTCGCCGCCGCCAGGTGGACCACGTCGGCGGGCAGGGCCAGCGGAACGACATCGCCGGTGCCGGCGTGTCCAGCGAGGCTGATGGTGGCGAGCAGGGCGACCCCGATCACCGCGGGGACCACGGCCCGGCGGGCCCGTTCGGCCACCGTCGTCTCGGTTCCGGCCGTCGCCGCGGTGGGCAGCAGCCACCGGCGCCCCACGGCCACACAGGCCAACAGAGCCAGTCGGACCAGCCACACCCGACCCGCCCGGGTCCCGATCACATCGGCGATCGACGAGGTGTCGAAAGCGCCGCCGAGCGATTCCCCCTCGGTGTAGGCCGCGAGCAGGCCGAAGCTGAGCACGGTGGCCGCGGTGACGCTGAGCCAGCCCGCCCCGAGGAGCCTCCGGGCCCGGCGGTCGTCGGTGCCCGCCGGCCACAGCAGCCAGAAGAAGACGGCCCCTCCGACCAGGAGGATCATCCCGACGAACGCAGCGAAACGGGCGCCGCCGTAGACGACACCGACGGTGGAGTCCCCGCCCTTGCCCGCGACCAGCTTCTCCATCAAGGCCTCGGCGTCGGCGTTGTCCCCGGCTCCTCCGGCGGATCCGACCCGGAAGGTGAACCCGCCACGGATCGGATGGCTGTCGGCGGAGGACACCCGCCAGGTCACCACGTAGGCGCCGTCGTCGAGGTCGGGCAGGTCGACGGCCACAGCGGCAGAATCGCCGCCCGGACGCTCGGGCTTGCCGGCGTCGAGCTTGTCGCCGGAGCTGTTGTACACCTCGATGGCGTCGCCCGGCGGGTCGACCGCCTCGTTGAAGCG
Organism: Acidimicrobiales bacterium; assembly: GCA_036505485.1. Taxonomy (GTDB): domain Bacteria; phylum Actinomycetota; class Acidimicrobiia; order Acidimicrobiales; family VFJN01; genus DASXTK01. The sequence goes on along the minus strand of DASXTK010000446.1, from coordinate 5,154 downwards.
CAGGATCACCTGCTCAGGTGCGGTGTCCAGCACCTGGCCATTGGCCGGCTCGGTCGACAGAAGCTGGGCGTGCGCCGTGGCCGGAGCGGCGCCAAGAGCAAGACCCCCGGCGACGACGACCACTCCGACTGCGAGCCTCAAGAGTATTGGGGGCCGTGCGGACGAGTGACCAGGGGCGTGCGTTGCGGTGCCCTCCTTGCTGAGAGCCTCGCTGTGGGGTTGTGGCTTGGCGGCAAATCCCCACGCGTTGAATCCACGAACGGGCCTTTCCGCTCCGGCTCTATGGCGCAACGTTCCTCCCCCGACCGACACGTGTACCCCCTATACGTCGACCGTGGGCACGAGATGGTTCCAACGTGCTGTCGAAAAGTACCGCCGGAACCACCGAGGGATTCACTCCTCCGGCGGACGGTTCTTCCGCCGTTGCGCCTCCCGGGCCATCCGGCCGGAGCGGCGTTCGTGGATGCGTTGGGCGTGGGCGTCGGCTCGCCTCGCTGCGGATTCGGCCTCTTGGCGCAGGTCGGACCAGACCTCCAGGCGCTCGGCCGGCAGCTCGCCGGCGGCGATCGCCGCGGCCACCGCGCAGCCTGGTTCGCCGTTGTGGGTGCAGTCGGAGAAGCGGCAGCCCTCGGCCAGGGACTCCACGTCCTCCACGGTGGCGGCGATGGCGTCCTCGTCGACCCAGAGTCCTATGGCCCGCAGCCCCGGCGTGTCCACGAGCACGCCGCCGGACGGCAAGGGGTGCAACTGCCGGGAGCTGGTGGTGTGGCGTCCCTTGGCATCCCCGCTCCGCACAGCTCCGGTCGCGGCCGCGTCCGCATCTCCGACCAGGGCGTTGGTCAAGCTCGACTTGCCGGCTCCGGACTCGCCCAGCAGCACGATCGTCTTGTCCCGAGCGAGCGCCCGCAGCGCGTCCAACCCCAGCCCGGTGACGACCGACGTGGAGATCACGTCGACCCCGGGCAGGTCCTGGCCCACCTCGGCCGCGCTGGCGTCGGGATCGGCGGACAAGTCGGCCTTGGTAAGCACGACGACAGGCACCGCTCCGGCGTCCCAGGCCAGGGCCGAGGCCCGGCGGACGCGGCCTGGTTTCACGGCCCGGTCCAGGCCGCAGGTGATGAAGACCGCATCGATGTTGGCGACGAGCGGCTGTTCCGCCTCCCGGCCCGGATCCTGCCGGCGCAGCAGCGAGGCCCGAGGCAACACCGCCGCGACCGCCTGGTCGGTGGCCACGACCCAGTCGCCCACGACGGGCGTGGGATCGACCTTGCCCATGACCGGGAGGGACTCCGTACCAGTCGGGGTGGTGAGGAGCACCGCGACGCCGTCGTGGCGGACGATCCGCGCGGCACGGGTGGCGGCACCCGAGTCGGCTTGTTGCTCGACGGCGTCGGCGTAGAGCGCGGCCCAGCGATCGTTCCAGCCATAGGCGGATAGAGCGGCGAAGGACGGTTCCACGACCCCACCGTTATACGTGCCGGTCCGCCGAGAATGTCAGACCCCGTGCGTAGTGTCGGAGCAATGGGCAAGACGAACCGCCGCTGGAGCGGCCGCCGACGCAACGACGATCGCTCGATCGAGGAACTGCTGCACACCGCGCTATGGGCTCCGCCGCGGGAGCTCGGCTACGACCCCAAGCTGTTGGTGGACGAGATGCTGCGACGAGCGGAGAGCAGTGCATCCGACCACGCAGACCTGTCCCGCGCGCTCGTGCAGCAGCTGACACGTTCGGTGAGCGAATGCTGGCAACGGGGCTGGCAGCCGGCCGATCTGACCCATTGCTTGGGGAAGAGGCAGCGAAGCCACCGGCAGATCTGCGCGGAGACGATCGTTCTCGAGGCCGCCGGTTATCGGCACGCCTCTGGTGCTGACCCGGCGTGGCTGGCCCAGGTCGAGGCCGTTCGATCGTTCGGGCAGTTACCCGATCGAGCGGCGTCCGGTGAGACCGACCAGGCATCGATGCTCGGGCATTGGGCTGACCACCTGGGTGGGCCGGTCGAGGTCGTTCGGACGGTGATCACGCTCGTGCTGTTGCTGCGGGTTCTCCCCGCACAGCCCCGGCTCTGCGTCCCCCCGTCGGAGTGGGGGAAGGTGGCTCCGTCGCGCTCGACGGGTCGAGCGGCTGATCCCAAGATCACCGAGCGGGTGCGGGCGCTTCTGGCCAAGGCCGAGTCGACGACGTTCCCCGATGAGGCCGAGGCCTTCACCGCCAAGGCCCAGGAGCTCATCTCCCGGCACGCCATCGACCTGGCCATGCTCGAGGGCTCGCAGACCTCCTCCGAGGTGACCGGTCGCCGGATCCTCCTCGACGATCCGTACAGCAAGGCCAAGTCGGTGCTGCTCGGGGTCATCGCCCAGGCCAACCGGTGTAGCGCCGTGTTCAACCAGGGAGTGGGGTTCTCGACGATCTTCGGGAGCCCGACCGACGGCGATGCGGTCGAGCTGCTGTTCACCTCGCTCTTGACCCAGGCCACCGCGGCGATGACGGCAGCGGGTCGAACCGGCGGTGCCCGGACCCGGGGACGTTCGTTCCGCCAGTCCTTCCTTCTGGCCTATGCCGGTCGCATCGGCGAACGGCTGGCCGAGGCCACGGCCGGCGCCGTCGACGACGCGGTGGTGGAACACGGCGACAACGTCCTCCCGGTGTTGGCGTCCCGCGAGCAAGCAGCCCAGGACGCCCGAGCGGAAGCGTTCCCCCACATCCGACCCAACAACATCGCCGCCCGCAGCTACGAAGGCTGGATCGCAGGCCGAGCCGCCGCCGAAACCGCCCACCTAGGCCCAAAGACCCAACTCCGCGCCGGCTAGGGATGCCCCCTAGTCGTCTTTCTTGTCCTTCTTGCGGCGGCGGAAGAGGAGGCCTACGGCCTGGCCGAGTAGGGCTCCTAGGAGGAGGCTGACGACGATCACCACCCAGACACGGGGCTGCCAGTCGAAGAACAGGAAGCTGAACTTGGCCCGGTTGCCGTTCTGGACGATGAAGATCACCGCCAGGATCAGGGCTGCGCCGGCGAGGATCGCTCGGGGCGCAACGTCACGGTCGCGGGTCTTGCCTTCGACGGCATCGAGGGTCTTGCCGTCGAGTGCTTTGCCGTCGCGGAACTCGCTCCAGCCTTTGCCTTGGTTGGGCTCGAGAGGATTGTCGGCCATCGCTACGGATCGTACCGGCGCAACCAAGCCCCGACGAGGGACCGTCGCAGGTCGGCGGGTCGCTCGGGCCAGGACTGTCTCCTCGGTGGCGCCCGGAGAGGTGGCGCCCCGCAGCACCCGTTCGAGCCGGTCGGTGTTGGCCCGGACAGGGTCGATCGGTCCCAAACAGACCATCGAGACACCCAACCAGTTGCTAGATGAACGACTAGGAACTAGACCGTTCCAACTGTGACTACGGGCGCATTGTCGGATCGGACCGTCCTGGTGGTCGGCGCCGGGACCCAACCCTCAGCGGACCCCGAAGCTCCGGTGGGCAACGGACGGGCCGTGGCTGTGGCCGCGGCCCGAGCCGGCGCCACCGTGGTCTGCGCCGACCGGGACGAGACGGCGGCCGCCGTCACCGCCGACCTGGTCCGGAACGAGGGTGGCACCGCGCACCTGGTCATAGGCGATGTCGCCGACGCTGCGACCTGTGCTGACATCGTGACCGCCGCCGTCGAGCATGCCCCCGCACAAGGGCTGCAAGGCCTGGTCCTCAACGTCGGCATCGGCCGGGGCCGCCCAGGCGCCGGACTCGCCGGAACCACGGCCGACGACTGGGACACCACCTGCGCGGTCAACCTCCGCGCCCACTTCCTCGTCGCCCAGGCCGCGCTCCCCCACATGCCGGAAGGCTCGTCGGTGGTGTTCGTCGGATCGGTGGCCGGCCTCCGACCGGGCAGCGGCCTGCCGGCCTACGACGCCACCAAGGCCGCCCTCGGCGGGCTGAACCGGCACGTAGCGCTCGAAGGATCCCGCCTCGGCATCAGATCCAACCTCGTAGCGCCCGGGCTGATCGACACACCCCTGGGCCGGCTCGCCTCAGCCGGCCGCCCCTCGCGCGCCCGCACCCGCATCCCCCTGGGCCGTCAAGGCACCGCGTGGGAAGTGGCAGCCGCGGTCACGTTCCTGTTGTCCGACGCCGCCAGCTACATCACCGGTCAGACCCTGGCGGTCGACGGCGGCCTCACCATGGTTTGATCCACCCCACCACGGACTCCCGCAACGAGGCCCGCTCGAAGAAGTCCCGGAGCACCTTGTTGACCAGCGCCGGCTGCTCCAGGGTGCACAGATGGCCGGCATCGGGAACGATCACCAGCTCGGACCGGGCGATCCCGGTCCGCAGCACCTCGCTGTAAGACCGCGGCACCAACACGTCGTGGTTGCCCCACAGCACCAATGTCGGTGCGGTGATCTCGCCCAACCGATCGGCGACGTCGAAGTTGGCCACGGCCACACAGGCCCGGGCGTAGACGTCGGGGTCGGTGCTCAGCGATTCCCGCAGGTTGTCCTTCACGACTTCCGGGCGTTGCAGCACCGTGGTCGGACTCCAGGCCACACCGGCCGCGGTGCCTCCGGGCTGTTGGGTGTCCGCGTAGCCCTGGTCGCGCACGAACTGGGCGATGGCCTCCAGCCCCTCGCGGTACGGCTCCTCCGGCCGGGCCGCGGTGTCGATCAGCACCAGCGACGCGACCAGCTGGGGGTAGCGCAGCGCCAGGCTCTGGGCGATCATCCCGCCCATCGACAGCCCTACTACGTGGGCCCGCGACACCTCCAGCACCGAGCACAGCGCCGCGGCATCGTCGGCGAACAGATCGATGGAATAGCGCCCGTGGGTGCGCTCGGACCGCCCGTGGCCCCGGTGCTCCACCGCGATGCAGCGGTAGTCGTCGGACAGCCCGTCGATCTGGGGCTGCCACTCCCGCCAACTCCCCCCCAAACCGTGCAGGAAAAGCACCGGTTGACCGGCCCCTTCCTCGATGACGTTCAGTCGTGTTCCGTTCACGTCGTCGATCAACACCGGTCGTTCCCTCCCTGTGGCATCTTCTGTGCCGCCTCTGCCTGTACTGACTGTCCTGTCCTAACTTCGCGTGGCCCAGTCCCTTACTGGTCTCACCCGTCAGCCCCCTCGGCCACCAGCGATCGGCGCATCGAATCGAGCACCTCGTTGGTCACCGCCCGCAC
>DASXTK010000445.1:0-11900 GCA_036505485.1 Acidimicrobiales bacterium | reverse complement strand
GCCGACCGCTCCTCGAACGACGACGGGAAGTCGGTGGTCATGGCCATCCCGGCGATCTCGATGGCGCGGTCCTCGAGCGCGTGCCGTCGCACCACGTCCTCGCTGACGAGGACCGCGGCGGCGCTGCCGTCCGAGGTCGGGCAGCACTGCAGCTTGGTCAGCGGCTCGAACACCATCGGCGCAGCCTGGATCTCCTCCAGGATGTATTCGTCCTGGAACTGCGACCGCGGGTTGTTGGTGGAGTGCAGATGGTTCTTGTGGGCGATCTTGGCCAGGTGCTCGGGCGTGGTGCCGTAGCGCTCCATGTGCTCCCGCCCGGCGTTGCCGAAGATCTGCGCCGCCGGGGGCGCCCCGACGAAGCCCCGGGTCTCCATCATCACGGTCATGTGCCGGTCCATGGGGATGGTGCGGTCGTTGAACGTGACCCCCAGCGATCCCCGCTGCATCTTCTCGAAGCCCAGGGCCAGGACGCAGTCGGCCAGACCGCCCTCGACGAGCTGCTTGGCCATGAACAGCGCGGTCGAGCCGGTCGAGCAGTTGTTGTTGACGTTGTAGATCGGGACCCCGGTCAGTCCGAGCTCGTAGACGGCGCGCTGACCTGAGGTGGACTCGCCGTAGACGTAGCCCACGCAGACCTGCTCGATCTCCCCGTAGGGGATGCCGGCGTCGGCCAGCGCGGCGCTGCCGGCCTCCTCGGCCATCTGCGGGTAGTCCCAACCCTCGCGCCGACCCGGCTTCTCGAACTTGGTCATGCCGACGCCGACCACGAACACCTTGCGGCCCATGACTCCCCCTGGCTCTTCGCCCCCGTAGGGCTGACCCGACGAATTACTGCCGGTAACAGTTTTAGCGCACCCGACCTCAGTCCCTGAATTGGGGTATGACCTCGGTGCCCATCAGCTCGATGGTGCGCATCACCGCATCATGGGGGATCTTGAAGGGGTTCACCAGGCAGAGCAGGGTGTCGACGCCGGCTTCCCGGTAGCGCTGCACCGCCTCCACGCAGTCGGCTGGCGTGCCGCAGGCCACCGCTCCCGAGTCCACCAGGTAGTCCGTGTTGAGCTGGTCGAGGAGCCCGGTGTCATCGATGTTCTTGAGATCGGCGGCATAGCCATAGTTGCCGAGGTCCCGCTTCTGCTCGGCCATCCACTCGGCCACGGACGCGATCTGGCGAGCGCCGACCTTGGGGTACCACTCGAAGGACTCGGCGGCGGTGTAGATGGCCCGGGCCCGATCGGTGTCGCACAGGGTCATGGTGAAGGTGGCGGCGTTGTCGTGGACGTAGGCGCCGATCGGCGTGGTGCACTGGCCGACGGCCTCGCGGTAGATGTCGATCTTGCGCTTCACCTCCTCGGGAGGGACGCCGACGGCGAACGAGCAGAGCCCCAGCCCCAACGAACCGACCTCGCGGTGGCCGTCGTCGCTGCTTGTGGCTCCCCAAAGCGGCGGATGGGGCTTCTGCAGCGGTTTGGGCTGGACCCGGCGCAGCGGCATCTGCCAGTGCTTGCCCTCGAAGCTGTACTCCTCGTGGGTCCAGCACCCGACCACGTGCTCGATGGCCTCCCGCCACATCTCCCGGGTCTCGTGGGGATCGATCCCGAACCCCTCCAGCTCGGCCCGGGTCGCCGACCGGCCGGTGGCGAAGTCGACCCGCCCACCGGAGATCAGGTCGAGGACCGCAGTGGACTCGGCGGTGCGCACCGGGTGGTTGTAGGGCTTGGGCATCAGCCGGACGCCGTAGCCGAGTCGCAGGTTGGTGGTCTGGGCCGCGATCGCGCCGTAGAGGACCTCGGGGTTCGAGCAGTGCGAGAACTCCTCCAGGAAGTGGTGCTCCACGGTCCAGAAGGCGTCCCAGCCGCAACGGTCACCGGCGATGGCCTGCTCGATGGTGTTCTCGTAGGCGATCCGCTCGCTGTCGGCATCCCAGGGCCGGGGCACCGGGATCTCGTAGAAGAGCGCGAACCTCATTGCACAATCCCCCTCAGATGACGTCGGACGAAGGCCCGGATGGCGTCAGGGTCGTCGAGGTCGACCACCACCGGCGGCATCAGGGCGAAGCTGAACGTTTGGCGGATGATCCACTCGCTGACCTGCTTGGCGTCGAGGCCCCCGGGAACCTCGCCCCGCTCCATCCCCGCCAGCACCCGCGTCTCCCAGAACTCGATCAGCGAGTCGACGAGATGGTCCAGGTGGAAGGTGAGCACCACCGCCAGCAGGGAGTCGGCCCGCTGCTTGGGGTTGACCAGCGTGAACTCGATGTCCTCCCGGTGCTCGGTGATGAGCACCGCCACCTCGGCAACCTGGTCGGCCAAGCTCGCGCTGCGGTCCACGTAGGGCTCGATGGCGGCGATGAACGCTGCCGCGGTGCGGCGCAGCACGGCGCCGACCAGGGCGTCGCGGTTGGGGAAGTGGTGGTAGACGGTGCGCCGGGACAGCCCGGCCTCGATGGCGACGTCGTTGATCGACACCCGCAGACCGCGCCGGCCCATGCAGTGCTCGGCGGCTTCCAGGATGCGGGCCGCGGTGTCCGTCTGCACGACCGGTTGCACAGTTGCACAACTTCTAGGAAACTGTGCAGCAAGTCAAGTGGGGTCGTTGTCGAGGGGGAGCGCTGTGGGCACGTTTTCGGGTCGAACCATCCTGGTCACAGGGGCCGCGTCCGGCATCGGCCGAGCCACGGCGGCGCGGCTGCTGCAGGACGGCGCAGCCGTGCTGGGTGCGGATCTCCAGAAGCCCGACACCGCTACGGACGAGGGCGCCTGGGAGTTCCTGCAACTCGACGTCCGCGACGAGGACGCCGTGACCACGGTCGTCGCCGCGGCGGCAACCTTCGGCAATGGGCGCCTGGACGGCGTGTTCCATGCCGCAGGCGTGGCTGGGGGATCCCCGGTCCACCTGCTCGACTCGGACACCTGGCGCAACGTCATCGAGGTCAACCTGACCGGCACGTTCCACGTCGCCAAGCAGGCCGTGATCCAGATGCTGGACCAGGAGCGGATCAACGGTGAGCGGGGGGCCATCGTGACCGTGGCCAGCATCGCCGGGCTCGACGGGACCGGCGGGGGCAGCTGCTACGCCGCGTCCAAGGCCGGCGTGGTGCTGCTCACCAAGAACATGGCCATCGACTACGGCCCCACCGGGATCCGGGTCAACGCGGTGTGCCCCGGCGTGGTCGACACCCCGATGACCCAGGGCGTCTTCGGGATCCCTGGGATGGAGGCGCTGCGGGACGAGTTCGTGCGGGCCCACGCCCTACGCCGAGCCGCCCAACCCGAGGAGATCGCTGCCGCGGTGGCCTTCCTGCTGTCGCCGGATGCCTCGTTCGTGACCGGCGGCGCGTTCCCCATCGACGGCGGTTACACCGCCGGACGGGACAACGGGATCACGAGGTTCCTCGGTCTCGAATAGATTTCCCTGGGTGCGGGTCCGGGGGGATGCGCGGGGAGAGGCGCTACATCGTCTTTTCATCGCGCTCCCACTGCTGTTGGTGCTGCTCACCGCCTACCCCGCGCCACCCACCGCGGCCGCATCCGAGCCTCCGGTCATGCCGGTGCCGTTGGCCGATCCCGTGGTCGGGGCGCTGCGGACCATCGAGGGACGGGCGCCCCGGGTCCTCATCCTGGGCGACTCGATCGGCGACCAGCACGGCAGCCACGCCGCTTTCGCCCTGCGCGAGGCCGGGGTCGATGTCGAGGTCGTAGCCCGCTGGGGCGGCAGCCTGTTCACCACCGACCAGTACGACTACGGCGCCACCCTGTCCAACCCCTCGCCCGAGTCTCTGATGGCCCGGGCCACCGAGGCGGTCGTGGACTTCAACCCCGACCTGGTGGCGGTCTACATCAACCACAACTACTGGCCGCCGTTCCCCCATGATGCCGCCGGCGATCGCATCGTCCAGGGCTCGCCCGAGTTCCTGGCCATGGCCCAGACTCAGCTCCGGGCCCTCATGCCCCGCCTGACCCAGAACCGGGCCCGGGTGTATCTGGTGGAGCCGTTCCCCTACGGGAACATCCCCGCTGCGTCCAACACCATCTGGAACGCCTACCTGGCGCTCCAACCGGAGTTGGGCTTCGGGGTCATCCGGGCCGGGCAGGTGCTCAGCACCCCCGAGGGCCAGTCGTTCAGCGAGCTGGTGGACTGCGCCGGCAACCCGGCCAGCGTCGAAGCCGCCGACGGCCACCTCTCCTACTTCGGCGCCGGCATCATGGGAACGGTCACGGCCCGGGCCCTGGCCGAAACGCTGGGCGTATCGCTCGCCGGGACCACCGGACCGGCCGAGCCGCCGGTGGCGCTGCTCCCGGCCGGCGTCGGCTACCGGGTGGTGACCTGCGACGGAGCCACGTTCCGCTTCACCCCGACGGTGCCCAGCTTCGGTGGCATCGCCCTGGGCGGTGGCTGGGCCGAGGGCGATCCGGTCGTGGGTGCCACCACGACCTCGTTCGGGCGGCAGGGATGGCTGATCACCCGAGGTGGGACGGTGTTCCCGCTTGGCGGCACCCCTCATTTCGGCAACGCCATCCTCTCGCCGGGCACGGGCGAGGAGGCGGTGGGAATCGCCGCCGCACCCCTGGCCCGGGGCTACTGGGTGGCCACCAGCGCGGGTGTGGTGCAGGGCTTCGGCGATGTCGAGGTGCTGGGGGACCTGGCCGGTCAGGGCGAGACAGTCGTGGCCATGACCAGCACGCCGGATCGGCGGGGCTACTGGCTGCTCACCGCATCGGGCCGGGTCGAGGCGTTCGGGTCGGCGCTGCCTTTCGGGGACCTGCGCGACACCCTGCTCGCGTCGCCGGTTGTGGGTCTGGCCGCACACCCCAGCGGCCAGGGTTACTGGTTGCTGGATCGAGCCGGCAACGTGCATCCCTTCGGCGTCGCCCAGGATCTGGGCTCGGCCGCCAACATCGACTTCGTCCGGGTGCTGGCCTTCCGCACCCGGGACGACTGGGACGGCGAGGCAGTTCCGTCATCCACCATGCCGACCTACGCCATCGCCCTGCTCTCCACCGTCTCGGGCGGGGGCTACTGGATCGCGCTGGCCAATGGCGCGGTGTGCCATTTCGGGGATGCGCCGGCGCTCGGCGGGCTCTATCTCAACGAGGTGGAGCCGATGCAGACGTTCCTGAAATGGCCGCTCTACGGCGACGGCCCCTGCAAGCACGGTCCCGACGAGGACGATGACGGGGGAGACCACGACTGGCGCGGCGTGCGCCTGCCGCGGCCCCTGGGATTGTTGGGATGAGGACCCTGAGTAACTGGGGAACGGTGGTGCCGTAGGACTACGGTCGCGCTCAGCGGAACATGATCATCCACGGGGTGGGGGCGCATGACCACGAACGGGGTCGCAGCCACAGTGCGACCCGAGCGGGCATTCCGACATGAAGCCTTCTTCTACGCGGGCTACGACCAATTCCTGGCCGAGGTGACGGCCTTCGTCCGGGATGGGGTGGCCCAGGGCGAACCGACCTTCGTCGTGCTCGCCGCCGACAAGCTCGCCCGCCTGAAAGCTGCCCTGGGCCCGGAGTCCGACACCGAGCGGCTCGAGTTCGCCGACATGAGCGAGATCGGCCACAACCCGGCCCGACTCATCCCGGCCTGGCACGACTTCGTGGACCAATACATCGGCTGCGGCTCGCGGTTGCGGGGTGTGGGCGAGCCGATCGACACCGGGCGCAGCGGTGCCGAGCTGATCGAGTGCCAGCACCATGAATCTCTGCTCAACCTGGCCTTCCCCCAGTACCTGGACCTGTGGCTGCTGTGTCCGTACAACGTCGCCGGCCTGTCTCCCGAGGTCGTCGAGGCGGCTCGCAAGAACCATCCGGTGATCATCGAGAGCGGCCGCCGCCACGAGAGCGACGACTTCCAGAAGGTGAAGGCGGTGCCCTGTCCGCTGGGTGAGCCGCTGCCGCCTCCGCCCGAGGATCGGGTGGAGCTGATGTTCGACGCCGCCTCCCTGCTCGAGCTGCGGGCCTTCGTGGCCGATCACGCCCGACGGGCCGGGCTCAGCGATGACCGGGAGGCCGACCTGGTGCTGTCGGTGAACGAGCTGGCGGCCAACAGCATCCAGTACGCCAGCGGCTGGGGGATCCTTCGGATCTGGCGTGACGGCGATGTCTTGCTGTGCGAGGTGCGCGACGACGGCACCATCACCGACCCTCTGGTCGGCCGGCTGGCGCCGGGGATGAGTCCCGAGTCCAGCCGGGGGTTGTGGGTGGTCAACCAGCTCTGCGACCTGGTTCAGGTCCGGTCGTCCTCGGCGGGGACCGTGGTCCGACTACACATCGCTTTGTAGCTGGCATCCTCTGGGGATGACCGTGTCGACCCCTTCGTTGCTCGAGACGCGTCAGGCGTTGCAGCAGGTCGCGGTGCACGTCCTGGCTCGACGCCGCCACGCGGTGACCGGGCGGTTCGGGCTGCGTCCCTCGGCGGGAGGAATCGCCACACCGGCCTTCGGCGATGGGCCCGAGGTCGTGCGGACCTCCGGACGCCACCTGGTGGTCGAGCGAGGTCCCGATGCGGTGTACACCGGGCTGCACACCCTGCGGGGAGCGGCCGAGCTGGTCGGCGTGGACCTGTCCGCCGATTTCTCGGTGGGCGACGACACGCCGGCGATGGTGGATCCGGACCTGCCGCTCGAGCTCGACGAAGCCGCGCTCGATCTCCTGGCCTCGTGGTTCCGCCTCGGCTCGACCGCGATGGACGAGGTCATCGCCACCACCCCGACGGTGGTCGCGGCCACGACCCGACAGCTCTGGCCCGAGCACTTCGACCTGGGCGGAGCGGTCACCCTGAGCTCCGAACGACGAGCCAACATCGGCGCCTCACCCGGTGATTCCGGCGAACCCTTCCCGTACCTGTATGTCGGACCCTGGGACACCGACCGCCCTGGCGACCCCGCCTACTGGAACGCCCCGTTCGGCGCCGTCCTCCGCTGGGAAGACCTGGCCCACTCCACCCAAGCCGTGACGTTCTTTCGCCAAGGCCTCCAGTTCCTCACCACCCCCACGGCCTAACGGACAGGTATGCCCCGCCCGGCGCTGATACGGTGCCGCCCGAGTACATACTGGGGAAGGGGGCGGCATGGTTCGGGGCTCAGCGCGATCTGCTCGATGCACGTTGGTGGTGTTGCTGGTGGCGATCAGCGGGATGCTGGGCCTCACGGGCACCGATCCAGCGGTGGCCGTCCCTACCCAAACGCCGCCAACCGATTACACAAATCCGCAGGGGATCGGCTTCAGCCCCTTCGTGCTGCGGGTGGACCGTCCGGAGGGTCCGAAGTACTACCGCTACGTCAACGGGTTCGACTATCCGGGGCCGCTCATCCTTCCCGTGTCCTCGTCGACCAACCTGGTGGACTGGACCTACGAGCGCAACGCCATGGATGTCTCGACCGTTGGAGCCTGGGCCAATGCCTCGACCGGATGGAACTTCAGCTCGCCCTCCGTGCTCTACATCCCGACCAACCCGGCGGAGAGCCAGTACGTGCTGTACTTCACGGGCGTCCAGGTGGGAACGGGCAAGAAGTGCATCGGCCATGCCATCTCCGGCACGCCGGCGGGTCCGTTCACCGGCGCCGCGGTTCCGCTGATCTGTCCCGGCGACGGTGAGGCTCTCGATCCCAGCCCCCACGCCGTCATCAACCAGGACTATCAGCAGCTGCTGTTCCGGAAAACCGGCACGAACCCGGGCATCTACAACCAGCCGTTGACCTCGAACGGCCAGGCCATCGCCAAGGACCCGAACAACAATGACTGGGTGCCGTACCGGGTCTTCGCCGGCTCTGCTGCATGGAGCGGGGGTGTGGTCGAGCGTCCCAGCGTGGTGGTGACCTCGCCGACCAAGCGGCAGCTGTTCTTCTCCGGAACCGACTCTGTCACCGGGGCGTGGGCCGTCGGCACGGTGAAGTGCGACGCCGGGTACGGCCTGGTGCTGGCGTGCGCGTCGAACCCGCAGGACGGGGGCCGCTGGTTCACGTCGACCGGGCAGGTGGTCAGTCCGCGCCGGGTGCAGGTCTTCAATGACGCCGGCGGCCACCCCTGGATCACCTACCAAGCCGTCAAGGTGACGTCGACCTCCTGCTCCGGTGCCGGCTGCGTCAACGAGGGCCATCCGTTCCTCGACAAGCTCTGCTTCGCCGAGGGCGTGCCTCGCACCAACGCTCCCACCGTCGGCCCTACCCCGCTGGCCCGCAACAACGACTGCACCGCCGACATCCCCGGCGTCTGGGTCGGCACCTGGACCACCGCCCTCGGCGGGGTGTTCCCGCCGGCGCCTCCGGCCGGCAGCACCTGGCGGCAGATGCTGCACACCAGCATCGGCGGTTCCGCGGTGCGGGTTCGGATCAGCAACAAGGCCGCGGCGACGATCTCACTGACCATCGGTGACGCTTCGGTCGCGGTCTCCACCGAGGCCGCCGGCGAAACGAGCGCGATCCAACCGAGCAGCCTGCGGCCGCTGACCTTCGGAGGAGCGAACACCGTCGTCATCCCACCGAAAGGCGAGGTGGTCAGCGACGCCATCACCGTGCCGGTCCCTGCCGATCACGATCTCGCCGTCAGCCTCTACCTGCCCCAGCCGCCACCGGATGACCGTACCGGTCACTTCTTCAACTGGGAGACCTCACACATCGGCACCGGCCCCGGCCCGAGCAGCCTCGCCGACAGCACCGGAGCCGGCTTCACCAGCACCGACAGCCAGGTCCACTACGTCGCCGCGGTGGACGTGTTGGCCGACAACCCGGCCGGCAGCGTCGTGATCATGGGCGATTCCCTCACCGACCACTTCAACAACCCGGACTGGGAGACCTTCATGGACGGTGAGCTGCGCTGGCCCGACAAGGTGGTCGACCGGCTCGCGGCCATCGGACCGGTCCGTCTGGGGATCATGAACCACGGCCACGTCGGAGCCCGGCTTCTGCCCGATGGCATGGAATGGCTCGACGACGACATCCTGCCCCGCCAGGGGATCTCGACCGTCGTCCTGGCCTACGGGGCCAACGATGTCTTCACCGACACCGTCCCCGCCAATGCCCCGGGCGACATCGTCGCTGGACTGGCCCAGGCCATCACCAAGATCCACGGGGCTGGGATGCGGGTGGTCGGGGTGACGATCCCGCCCTACGCCTATCGGGACAACAACGGGTTGCCCTGCAACGACGAGCCCATCACCGCGGTCGAGCAGCAGGACGAGCTGGATCGACTCTGGGTGAACGACCGCATCCGCCCGGGCCATGCCCAGTCGCTGGCCTTCGACGCGGTCATCGACTTCGACGCCGTGCTCCGTGACGACGACGTTCCGGGCGCAGTCCACCCCGAACGGGTCAAGACCGAGTACCTCATCCCCGACTGTGCCCACCTGACCATCGCCGGCCTGCAAGCCCTGGCCGACGCCGTAGACCTAGCAGCCCTAGAACCCTGACCAACGGGAAATGGCGTCGGCCTATGGTCGACTCGTAATTCCCTGCGCGGAGTCACCTCGGAGGCCTTGGGTTAGATCACTTGACCCGTGAGTCAATAGAGTCCCGCGGATGGACCTCAATGGGATCTCAGCCATCGTGACCGGGGGCGCGTCCGGCCTGGGCGCGGCGACCGCGACGCGCCTGGCCGGACAAGGCGCCAAGGTCGTTCTCGCCGACCTCGAGCGCCAGCAGGACAAGGGTGAAGCTCTGGCCAAGGAGCTCGGCGGCATGTTCGTGGCCACCGACGTCACCGACACCGACCAGATCATCGGGGCCATCGAGGCGGCCAAGGACATGGGTCCGCTGCGGGCGCTGGTCACCGCGGCCGGTATGGGATGGGCCACCCGGACGATCGGCAAGGACGGCCAGTACAGCTCGGCCCACGATCTCGGCGTCTTCGAGACCGTCATCAGGATCAACCTGATCGGCACCTTCAACTGCATCCGCCTGGTCGCCACGGCGATGTCCCAGACCGAGCCCCTCGACGATGGCGAGCGGGGCGCCATCGTGACCGTGGCCTCGGTGGCGGCGTTCGACGGTCAGATCGGCCAGGCCAGCTACTCGGCCTCCAAGGGTGGAGTCGTCGGCATCACGCTCCCGGTCGCCCGGGACCTGTCGGCGGTCGGCATCCGGGTCAACTGCATCGCCCCGGGCCTCATCGATACCCCGATCTACGGCCAAGGCCAGGCCAGCGAGGACTTCAAGGAGAAGCTCAAGAAGGACGTCCTGTTCCCCAAGCGTCTGGGCCATGCCGAAGAGTTCGCGAGCCTCGCCACCGAGCTCCTCTCCAACAGCTACATGAACGCCGAAGTGATCCGAGTAGACGGCGGCGTCCGCATGCAGCCCAAATGACCAGGACTCACGGGCCCACCTGTCCCAGTCCGAGCAGTAGCGATCGGATTCTTTGAAGAAAATGGTTGGAACCCCACCATTTTTCTTCAAAGAGCCGAGGGGTTCACCTGCCGTACAAGCGGTGGCTGGGCAATTGGTCCAGCCGTTGCTCTAGGCTCGGGGGCCAAGTGTCTGGGCCAGAGTTGGGGGTGGCTGCACCACGGAGCAAGGGCGCGGAGCTCCGGTCGGTGGTATCGGTCTCGCCGGTGTCGCGCGCCATGCCGGCGACCCCGGCCCGGCTGACCTACGTCCTGGTCGACGTCATCGCGGTGACGGCGGCGGCGATGCTGGCCCACGTCCTGCGGTTCGGCCTGTCGGTCCGAGCCGAGCTGCCCGGCCCCGGCATTCCCTATGTCCTGATCGCCCTGGCCAGCGTGCCGATCTGGTTGGGCGTCCTCAGCCTGGCCGGCTGCTACGACCGGCGGGTCCTGGGGGTCGGCACCGAGGAGTTCCGTCGGATCCTCAACGGCGGCGTCCACTTCCTGGCCGTGGTGGCCATCTTGCACTTCGTCTTCCGGCTGGTGTTCGCCCGAGGCTGGGTCGGGGTGATGATCCCGGTCGCCGTGGTGTTCGCCGCCACGGCCCGGTTCGCCTTGCGTCGCTGGCTCTACCACCAGCGTCTCCAGGGCCAGTACGTGCATCGTCTGCTGCTGGTGGGCTCGGCGCCGACGGTCATCGACGTGGGCGAGCACCTGGCCCGGGTGGCCTGGTCGGGGTTCCACGTCGTCGGCGTCTGCGTCGACACCAGTGCGGCTGAGCTGCAGATCGCCGGACGACGGGTGGCCGTCGTGGGCTCGACCCGGGAGGTCCAGCGAGCCATCGACATCTGCGGGGTTGACTCGGTGGCGCTGACGGACGAATCCGCCCCGGGAGACCTGCGGGACCTGGCCGATGCCGTGACCCGCCCAGGGGTCGAGCTGCTGGTGGCCCCGGCCATCACCGATGTCGCGGGACCGCGCACGGTGGTCCGCCCGGTGGCCGGGTTGCCCCTGCTGCACGTGGAGGAACCCACGTTCCGGGGTCCGCGCCGGGTGGCCAAGGACATCATGGACCGGGTGGTCGCCGCGGCGGGTCTTTTGGTGTTGTTGCCGGTGTTCACGGCCCTCGCCGTTGCCATCCGCATTGATACCAGGGGACCCATCTTCTTCCGTCAGGGTCGGGTGGGACGTGACGGCCGCCGCTTCGACATCGTCAAGTTCCGGACCATGGTCCAGGACGCCGAGACCCTCCAGGCTGAGCTGCGGGAACGCAACGAAGCTGCGGGCGTGCTGTTCAAGCTGCGGGACGATCCCCGGGTCACGAGGGTGGGCGGGTTCCTGCGCCGCTGGTCGATCGACGAGCTCCCCCAGCTCTGGAACGTGCTGCGAGGCGAGATGTCCCTGGTCGGACCTCGCCCGCCGCTGCCGGCCGAGGTGGCCCGCTACGAGTACCACGTCTCCCGCCGGCTCCTGGTCAAGCCGGGTATGACCGGGTTGTGGCAGGTCAGCGGGCGGTCGGACCTCCACTGGGACGAAGCCGTGCGCCTCGACCTGTACTACGTGGACCACTGGTCGCCGAT
>DASXTK010000444.1:0-3602 GCA_036505485.1 Acidimicrobiales bacterium | reverse complement strand
ACGACCTGGCCCAGCTGCTGTGCGGGAGCGAAGGGACTCTCGGCATCGTGACCAAGGTCCGATTGCGCCTGGTGACACCGCCGCGCCAGCTGGTGGTGGCGCTGGTGCCCTGTTCCTCGGTCGCCTCCGCTGTGGCGTTGGCGGCCCGGTTGCGTTCCGCTGTCGAGGGCGTCCGGGCCCTGGAGGTGATGGTCGGCGACAGCCTGCGCCGGGTGGCGGACCACCTCGGGGTGGGGTTGCCGGTCGTGGGGACGTCGGCCGGGGCGTATCTGCTGGTGGAGGTGGGCGGGTGGGCCGACCCGACCGAGGCGCTACAGGACGCTCTGAGTGAGGTGTCCGAGGCCGCGGTCGGCACCAGCCGTCGCGACCGGGAACGGCTATGGCGATTCCGGGAGGCCCACGCCGAGGCCGCGGCCGCGCTGGCGACCGAGCAGGGCGGAGTGGTGCACAAGCTCGACGTGACGCTTCCGATCGACGCCCTGGCCGGATTCTGCGCCGAGGTGTCGGCGCGGCTGGAGCAGGCCTCGCCGGGCGCCGTGGTGTTCCTCTACGGCCACGTCGGCGATGGCAACATCCACGTCAACGTGGTCGGCCCGACGGCCGAGGACGAGCGGATCGACGACCTCGTGCTCGGCCTGGTCGTGGAGCGCGGCGGATCCATCAGCGCCGAGCACGGCATAGGCGTAGCCAAGAAGCGCTGGCTGCTGCGTGACCGTTCCGCCGACGAGGTCGCCACCATGCGGGCGATCAAGACCGCGCTCGATCCCGACAACATCCTCAACCCGAACGCTCTGCTTCCGGAGATCGACAGCTAGCGGAACTGGTCGAGGATGGGTTTGGACGCTTCCTCGTCGAGGATGAGCACTGCGCCGGAGTCGTTGCGCTCGTTGCTGGTCTCCAGCTTCTGGGGCTCGGGGGTGAGTCCTCGGAGTCGCCAGGCGAAGCGCATGGCGTCGATCAGCGACATCTTGTCGTCGATGCGCAGACCGTCGGTGACCTTGCTGGCGGTGGTGGCCAGCGTGAACGGGTTGCCGGTGTCGCCCAGCTTGGCGAACACCGCTTGGAGGAACTGTTGCTGACGTTGGATTCGGCCCAGGTCGGCCGTCGGATCCTCGACCTCTTCACCGTCGATGATCTCGACGTAGTGCCGTGACCGGACGTAGCCCAGGGCCTGCTCACCGTCGAGCTTCACCGGCCCGGTGTCGGCCACGTTGAGACCGGAGTTCAGGTCGTAGGCCGGATGCTCGAAGTTGATGGTGATGCCACCCAGGCCGTCGACCAGGCCGGCGAAGCTGACGAAGTCGACCTCGATGTACCGGGTGATGTTGATGCCCAGGTTGTCCGAGATGGTCTGGATCAGCCGTTTGGGCCCGCCGTTGTAGGCGGCATTGATCTTGCCGTGCTTGTCGGTCTCGGCGATCGAGACGTAGAGGTCCCGGGGGATCGACAGCAGCTTGGCTTTGCCGCCCTCGAACCGCAGCACCATCATCGTGTCCGAGCGCTGGCCGGCCGGGCCCTGTTCCTCGGCCAGCTCGGGGTCGTTGGGGTCCAGCACCTCACGGGTGTCGGAACCGACGATCAGGTAGTTGGTGCCGTCGCCTCCGCTGGCCAGCACTTCGCTGACGTCGACCCGTTCGATGCGGCCGAAGATGCTGTTGGCCCACCAGTACATCCCGACCACGGCGACCAGGACCAGGGCCATGAGGATGACGCCCACCCGCTTCCACCGCAGCCGCCGCCACCAGGGTCGGTTGCCACGACCGCCCGGCGGGGTCGGTCCGGTCCCGGGAGGCCCGGGGCGGGGTCGGGTCGGGGGGCCGGACGGACGCCCAGGACGGCGAACGGGGTCGGTCGGGCGGACCGGACGGGGCGGGGTCCGGGTCGGTGCGGCCGCCGACGGGGCGCGGCCATTGGGGGCCTTCCCCCCGCCGGGGGAGGGGATGAAGATCCGCCGTGGATCACCAACGGACGCACTGTCGGGTCGCTGGGAGTAGTCGCTCAAGGGTCAGCCCTGGGAGAAAGGAACGCGATCATCGTCGCACAAGAACTTGCCCAGGGTACCGACACCCCCTCCCCAACTGGTGTACCCGGCGACTCCTGGTAGCGACCGCAACGCATGGCGTCGCCGTTCGGCCGACTCGTTCCTCGCATGCGGGACCCGTCTGGGCAACGGCTAGGGCACAAGGTCCACGGCCGCACTCCCGCTCTCGAGATCAACGGGCAGTGAGATGTGTTCGTGCGTGATCAACCATCCGTGATTTGACCGTTGGCAGCAAGAGGTCGCCCGTACCCAGAGCCGGACCTCGCGCCCGTTCTTCAGCGTTCCGCTTGCTCGGATAAGCATAGAAGTGGTTGCGATATCCTGGCTCGCTGAGATGGTCAAGTGGTGGATTTCCTGGCCGATTGCGCTCTCCCAGCCATCAAACCAGTGCAAGAATCTACCTCGAAGCGCATCAGATCCTGTGTATTGGAGCGGAGGTACAAGGTCGAAATAGATGATGTCGGGAGAATAGACCGACATGAGTCGATCAATGTCCTTTATCCGCATGGCCTCGGATCGACTGTCCAAGAGCGCTCTAATCTCGGACTGGGTGTTCGTCATTGCGTCCTCCATTCTGGGTCTTTGTGGTCATCCCGGTGAGTGCCAGGTCGAGCGTTGCCTGCAGGGCGTCACCCAGGGGTGTGGTCGAGGTCCTTTGCGCCCACCGGTAGAGGGTTCCCAGGTAGGCGTCGAGCAGGAGCTCCCCGGCGACGGTCGCGTCGACGGCCGCAGCGATGTCGCCGTCGTCCTGGCCCCGCTGGATCGTCGTGGCGAAGAGGTCTGCTGTTGCCCAGCCGTCGCCCAGGAGTGGGCCACCGGCCCGGAGCCACGCTTGGACCATTGCCCGGCCCACCACCGGGTCCGCCTCGTAATCGGCGGCCAGTTCTCGCATGGCGTGCCCGAGGCGGGTTGCGGTGTCGATCGGTGTGGTGTCGCTGGTGGCAAGGACCTCAGCGGCGCGGGCACGCCGCTGAGTGATCCACTCGAGGATGATCTCCTCTTTGCGGGCGAAGTAGTTGAACACGGTGGCGCGGGCGACATCCGCGCATGAGGCGATGTCGTCGATCGCGGTCGCGTCATAGCCGCTGGCGGCGAAGAGCTGGGCGGCGCAGTCGAGGATGCGCTCCCGGGTCGCCTGCTTGTGACGTTCTCGTCTGCTGACGGGTTCCACCCTGACAACGTACACTTGAGTCTAAATATAGATCAAGATCCAAATTTGGTATTGAACAAAGGTCACCCTGGCGGCCCGGGCTCACGGTGGGGGTGGAGGCGGCGGGCTATGGCTGCGGTGAGGGAGTCGGTGTTGGCGGGGGTTAGGACTGTTGCGCTGCCTGGGAGGTTGTCGAGGCGGGTTCCTGAGGGGACTGTTGTGGCGCTGAGATCTAGGAGGTTTGCAGCTTGGGTCCAGCGGCCTAGGGCGGCGTTGGTGCCGACCGGATCGGACGCGACTGCCTGGTGGGTGGGCAGGTCTGGGACTGTGGGACAGACGATGGCGTCGAGCGCTTGCCAGAGCTCCGCCATCTGCGTTCGTAGGTCAGTTAGGCGATGTAGGTCGGTGAAG
>DASXTK010000443.1:0-14474 GCA_036505485.1 Acidimicrobiales bacterium | reverse complement strand
GTCGAATGGGCGGGCAGTGGGGTTGTGGGCCTCGGTCACCGCCAGCATGCGGTCGACGACCACGTGGGCGGATGCCTGGAGCGCACCTCCGGTCGGAGCCAACGCATCGCAGGCGGTGTCCCACGCCGCGGTCCACAGGTCACCCTCGTCGCGCACCACCCGCTGGATGGCCCGCCACGCCATCGCCCCCGCGGCGTCAGCTGCCGCGTCGGAAACGATGTCCCACACGCCTTCGCCCGCACCGGTGGACGCCGCGCCCGGACCCATGGCGTCGGTGGAGCTCCACACCACCGCTCGGGCGGCCGAGCCGGCCGCAGCCCAGGTGGCATCGGAGATGGCACTCCACACCGCACCGGCCGTGCCCCAGTCGAACATGCCGGCCGCGGTCTCGGCCGCTCGCCGCCAGGCATCGTCCCGAGCCCCTCGTGCCGCCCGGGCGGCCGCGGTCGCCGCCGGCCCGGCATCGGCCACGTCCCGAGGACCCCGCAACGGCGGCAGTGCCGCCAGCCCGCGAGCCTCGTGCACCAAACCCGCGGCGTTGAGCCAGGCCGGCGCATAGGCCCGCGCCAGCCAGTCACCGGCCATCCAGCGCCGGGCCCGCTCCTGCGCCGGGGTCCCCTTGGAACCGACGAGACGCCATATATATCTACGCAACTCTTGGCGGGACCTATCGTCCAGCCCGTCGTTCCAGGCGATCATCCACTCGGTGATGGTGGGCGAGGCGCACCGGGGCCGTTCCGACCAGGCTTCACCCGCGGCGAACGCCACGGCTTCCATGGCCGAGAACCCGGCTCCGGCTTCGTTGCTCCCGCGAACCAGCACCAGACGATCTACGTCGAGCGTCATCCGCCCCCTCCTGCCACGTGACTGCTGTGTTCGCCCTGGCCGCACCCAACCCGGGATGGTGGGCTGAGCGCGGCCAGAACGAGGTGTCCCCCGCCCGTCCACCCGCGACCTACACGGGTACCACTTGGCGTCTGGCGTTGTTCCGCCGGCGGACGCCCCGCTTGGCCTGGTCGACGATCGCTTGGACCTCCAACCCGGCCACTTCACTCAGCCGCTCGGGCGCCAGACCGACCGACAGCAACCGGCGGATGTCCACCGAGTTGGCCGGATCGGCCGGGGAGACCGAGAGCCGCTGTTGAAGACGGCGCAAGCGCGCCCGCTCCGCTCGGTTGAGCCCTCCCCACACGCCATGGTCCTCATCGAGGCCGTAGGCCAGGCATTGACCCCACACCGGGCAGCCAGAGCAGAACGCCTTGGCCCGGCGGGTGTCGCCGCCATCAGGGAAGAACAACTCCAAACCGGCACCGGCGCACCGAGCCTTGTCTTGCCATCCGAGCCGGCTCATCGTGCACCTACCGCAATCAGAGGCCGCCAGAGAAGATCCGGCGGTGAGACGGACGGCGGCACTGCCGTTGAGGACCAAGACGACGACCAGGACGACGGCCGACTACAGGTTGAGGTCGAGCGGAACCGAGCCCGCACGAGCCCCGGCGCCAACGCCATGCACGACGCCGAGCAGTGCAGGCGCCGATGCCAATGGGCCGGCACCGCACCACCCCCATCGCGCAACCCGACCAGACCGGCCGCTGCAGCTCCGACTGCTGGAGGAACCACATCGGCCAGCGCGGCCACTACATCGGCCACGCCCCCGGACTGTCCAAGCGCCCAGATGCCGGCCGCCACGGCATCGGCAACACTTTCTCCCGATACCCGTGGACGACCACGCAGAGTGGGCGCCGACCCGCCGATGGCCGCCTCTACCGCAACCTCCACCGGCTGGCCGGCGAACAGCGCCGCAGCCATCTCGACGTACGCCACACAGTCACCCAACGCGTGGCGCCGGATGCCGGCTGCGAGCGCGAGCTCCAGCGTGTCGCCGATCAGCTCGCTGCGGTCCGTACGGACCACCGCGACTGCCAGCAACCACCCCGGACCGGACACGCCGTCGTGACGCTTGGCCACCTCCACAGGGACTCCATCGCCCCGACGGGCCACATAGCTGTGGCACAGGTCCATCAGAGCGGCGGTCACCGGACCGTCGCCGCCCCTACGCCAGGCTTCGCCCCCGGCCACGCCCAACAGTCCTCCTGCTGCCCGGGTTGGGCCCCCGGGCGGTTCCCAGGCGGGGCTCACCGCCGAACCCCCGCTACCTCGACCGACTGTCGTCGGCGAGGTCCGGGACGGTAACGACCAGCGATGACGTCCAGCTCAATGCGATGCTCGACTTGTTCGATCCGCCCGGCCAACGAGTCGCTCATCTCCGCCATCTGAACGGACACCATGCGTGCTTCGTTCTCGGCACGAGCCGCCGAAGCCTCCACATCACGCATCCGTCGATCGATCGACTCGACTTGATGGTCGTGCGCCGCCTGCCACGCAATGACCTGTCGATAGAGGATCTCGAGCCGCCGCTCGATTCCTCGGGTCCCCAAGTGCTTCACGCACCAGTGACCGAACATCACCGCCGCCGGCACCACGATGAGCCCTGCAGCGAGAGATTCTTTCACCGCCGTTCCTCCCTCCGGCCCGCCGCCGTTGGCGATGTTCTTGTGGTCTGGCACCGATTCCGCATGATCTGCGCCCTCCGTTCCACAGCAGCTACAGACCACGGATAGCGCACGAGTAGCCACGTAGAGTGGCCACACGGAGCGCGCAAAATCCGCCATATGCAACTACTCCCGTAACACCGCCTCACCGCGCAGAGTAAGCGAGCAACGAGCAAGATGCAAGAGTGCACGAAGAAGATTCCCAAAAGTCCAGAAGGCTGATAGGGTCAGCCCGTCCCCACCATGCACCGCAACCGAGAGCCAAGGGAGACGCGGGCCATGGCTCCCATAAAGAAGGAATCAGCCCCCTCACCTCTTCGCAAGAAGCTGGGCATCGAGCTCCGCCGCTTGCGGCAGGGGGCCAAGATCAGCGCCGACGACGCCGCCAAGCGGCTGGAGCTGTCGGCTTCGACCATCAGCCGGGGCGAAACCGGGATCGTCACCATCCATCCCAGAGATGTAGATGCAATGCTCCGGCTGTATGGCGTCACCGACGACCGCAAACGGGAGGCGTTGCTGGCCTTGGCCCGCAAGTCCCGAGAACGGGGTTGGTGGCACCACTACCGCAATGTCCTGTCCAGTGACCTGGTCAACTACATCAGCGTCGAGTACGGGGCGAGCACGATCAGCAGCTTCCAGACCATGTTGCTGCCGGGTCTGTTGCAGACGGCGGACTACACCCGGGCCGTCGCCACCTACCTACCCCGCCGTACCAAGCCGGCGGTCATCGAGCAGCTGGTCGAGATCCGGCTGCGCCGGCAGGAGATGCTGCTGCACCGTGAGGACCCGGTGCCTACCCGGGTGGTGCTCGACCAGTCGGTCCTCCACCGCCCGATCGGCGGTCCCAAGATCATGAAGGCCCAGCTCGAGAAGCTGGTCGAGGTGGGCATGTACCCCAACGTGGAAGTCCAGATCATGCCTTACGCAGTGGGCATGCACTCCGGGATGGGCGGGCCGTTCACCCTGTTCGGGTTCGCCGAACCGATCGACCTGGCCATCGTCCACGTCGAGAATCATGTCAACTTTCTTTTGGTGGAAGACGAGGGAGACATCCGCCACTATGAGTTAGTGTTCCAGCGAGTGCAGGAATCTGCCCTCCCAGTTGCCGACTCCCTGGCACTGGTCCAAGAAATAGCGGAAGGGCTGTAGATGAAGCACGATCACAGCGCCGCTCAATGGCGCACGAGCACATTCAGCGATGGACTGCAATGTGTCGAGGTCGCCGCCGTAGGCGACCAGGTCGCCGTTCGACACTCAAAGGATCCGGGTGGCCCGGTCCTCCACTTCACTCGTGGTGAGATGCTGGCCTTCCTCCAAGGAGCGAAGGCCGGCGAGTTCGACGACTTGGCCTGACCTTCATTAGGTCAGGCGACCCGACACAACCACCCGCTGGCTGACGTACCCACGAAGCCAGCGGGTGGGTCCGCATGTGCCTTCCGGACGCGCATTGGCCCGCTGCGAGCGCTGGAAAGGCAACCTCCCGGTCAGGGCGCACACCGTGACGGCCCGCAGTCACGGTTACGGAATGTAGTGGCGTTGGCCCGCATAGTAACTCATCGGCGGACAGCGTGCGAAACCGGGACGAGGACCTCGAGGGCCCGATCGATGTCATCGTCGTCGTTGTAGAGGTGGCACGACAGGCGCAGCCGGCCGGCTCGCACCGAGGCCACGACGCCCGCGGCGGCCAGGCGTTCGGCCGAACCCTCAGGCGCATCCAACGACACGATGGCCGACGGAACCGGGGGCAGGTCGAGCTCCGACCGCAAGCGGTCGGCCAGGGCGAGGTCGTGGGCGTGGATCCGGTCGATCCCCAGGTCGGCCAGCAAATCCAACGCCACCCGCTGGCCCAGCCAGGCCGGCCACACCGGGGACACGTCGAAACGGCGGGCGTCGGGAGCCAGCCGCATCGGGCCGCCGTAGCACGATGCCCAGGGGTCATCGCCGGCGTACCAACCCGCGGCCGAGGGCTGCAGCTGGTCCAGGGCGGCTTCGGTTCCGGCCAGGAACGCGGTGCCACGGGGTGCCAGCAGCCACTTGTAGCCGGCGCACACCAGCCAGTCGACGTCGCCACAGCCGTCGAGCGGCAGCCAGCCGGCGGCCTGGGTGGCATCCAGCAGGACCTGGGCTCCGTAAGCATGGGCGACCTCGGTCAACCGCACCGGATCTAGGACCGCTCCGTCCGCCGACTGGGCGATGGAACCTGCGACCACGTCGATGTCCGGTCCCATGGCGTCGATGAGCCGATCCAACGGCACCGTGCGGACCCGCACCCCGCCCTGCTCACGGGCCAGGAAGGGCCACAGCACCGAGGTGAACTCGCCCTCCGGGACCAGCACGGTCGTGCCCGGCCGGAGGGAGGCCGCCACCAGCCCCACGAGCTGCGAAACCTGCGAACCCACCGCCACTCGACTGGCCGGCGCACCGACAAGCTGGCCGAACTGCGCCCGACACGCCGCGATCGCGTCGTCGACCGCGAGCGGATCGAACCGCCCCTCGACCCGGGCCTGCTCTGCCCCCGCAACCACATCGGCCACCGCGATCGGCGACAGGCCATAGGTAGCGGTGTTGAGATAAGCCGAGGTCGGGGCGAAGAACGATTTCACTTCTCCAGCCTGGGCCATCAGCCTGACCAAGACAAGACCTTGATGTTCTTGGACTGAGCCAAGTATCTCTTGGGTCTTCACTAGACTCGCGGGCATGCTTGCCCCCAACCGACTGCGGGTGTTCCAGCAGGTCGCCCGGTGCGGATCCCTGGCCGGCGCGGCCCGGGAACTGTCGTACACCCAGCCCGCCGTGGCCCATCACGTGTCCGAGCTGGAGCGGGAGGTCGGCACACCCCTCGTAATCCGCCACGGACGGGGCGTCCGGCTGACCGAGGCCGGAGTAGCTCTGGCCACGCACGCCGACGCCATCCTCGCCCGGCTGGCCGCAGCCCATGAGGAGGTCTCCGCCATCGCCGGGCTGCGGGCCGGACGAGTGCGCATCGCCGCTTACCCCACCGCCGCGGCCACCATCGTCCCTCGGGCGCTGGCGGCGCTGCTGGCCGATCATCCCGACATCGACGCCTCGCTGGACGAACTGGAGCCTCCCGAGGCGCTGGCCGCGCTGCGGTCCGGGGACGCGGACCTGGCGGTGGTGTTCACCTACCCCGAGGCTCCCGCCGAGACCGACCGGGATCTCACCATCAGCGACCTCGACGACGATCCGATCGACATCGTGGTCCCGGCCGGACACCCCAACGGGACCTCCGACCACCATCAGCTGCGGGACCTGAGCGCCGAGACCTGGGTCGCCGGCTGCGACCGCTGCCGGGCCCACCTGGTCGCCAGCTGCCGTGAGGCCGGGTTCGAACCCAACATCGCCTTCACTACCGACGACTTCGTGACCCAGCAGGCGTTGGTCGCCGCCGGACTGGCGGTCGCGGCCATGCCCCGCTCGAGCCTGGCCGCCCACGCCAACCCCGAGCTGCGGGCGGCGCCCTGTCCCCAGCTGAGCTCCCGCCGCATCCAGATCGCCGTCGTCGGCGACCCGATCGCTCCCGCGGTCGCGGCCCTCCGGGCTCGATTCCTGGAGCCCTAGTGCGGTCGTAGCACAGCAACCCTGTCGAATCCGGCACATCCCGCGCACTTAACGGGCACAGGTCATCACCGCCCGGCCTGGGATGAGGAGGACAGGGGTGGCGAGCGTTCCCACTTCGTCAGATCTGCGCACCCGCTTCGTGTCGCGCTGGGTCCAATCGCGGCCGTCGTCGGAAGCGACGCTGGCCCGCGGCGCTTCCCTGCTGTTGTGGCTCCTGATCGTGCTGGCCGGGTTCGGCGGGTTGAGCGCCTTGGTCCGCACCACCTCGGGATCGTCGGCCAAGCCGTCCACCGCCGCCGCCAGCGACGCACCCGAAGGCCAATGGATCGCCGCCGGGTTCGCCGAGCGCTACATCGGCGCCTACCTCCTGGCCGGCAACGATGGCGCCAGCCTGGCCCGGTATCTGGGCTACACCCCGGAGCTTCCGCCGGGTGCCCGGCCGGCCGAGATCGCGGCACCGGTTCGAGCGGTCGAGGTCACCAGCGCCGGGGACGAGTACTGGTCCGTCGTGGTCTCGGTCGGGCCGCCAGGTCAGGAATGGTTCTGGCAGGCGGCGGTCGACGCCAGCGGCGACGCGCCGGTCGCGGTCGGGCTCCCCTCGGCCGTGGCCGCGCCGTCCGAGGTCGAGGCCATCGATCTCAGCGTGACCCTGGGTCCGGCCCCGGTCGACGACCCCGCAGTCGCCACTGTGACCGGGTTCCTCGGCGCCTATCTCTGCGGCTTGGGCGACCTATCCCGTTATCTGCAACCCGGGGTGGCGCTGACGCCGACCCCGGCGCCGTTGTGCACCGAGGTGTCGGTCGTCCGTTGGGGCAGCCGATCCGAGGCCGCCGGCGGTCAAACCGTGGTGGTCGACGCGGTCCTGGGTTCCGGCGACGGCAACCCGGTCTGGCAGGCCACCTACACCTTGTCGCTGGCGAGTCGGGACGGTCGCTGGGAGGTCGCCGAGCTCCTTCCCGCACCGCCACGCGACGGAGATCGATAGAGGAGGAGGGCAACACGTGATCGATTGGCTATCGGGGAAGCTCCTCGAAGTAACCGACCTGGTGAAGGGCGCCTCCGTGCTTGGCGCCATCATCATGGTCGCCGCCGCTTACTACAAGGCTCGTTCGCTGGTAGCTCTGCTGGTCGCGGCGCTCACCGCCGGAGTGTTCCTGTGGACCATCAACAACGTCGACTGGTGGCAGACCAAGGTCCAGGAGGAGACCCAAACCCACGAGATCTGGAACTCGGTCGCCGACTTCGAGGACGGAGTCTCCGCCTCGCTTGACGAGCGGTTCGTCAAGATCAGACAGGGGTTGGACGAACGGTTCGGCGACTCCGCCACTACCACCACATCCGAGGCGCAGAGCACCCCAGAAGCCCCGGGCTGAGCCCGATGGACGGGGGAGGAACCCGCGAGGTGGCGCGGGACGATGGCTTGGTCGTCGAATGCCGTGTCTACACCCACGCCCGCCGGCACCCGGTGGTGATCGGCAACATCCAGGGCCTGCGCATCCCGCCGGTGACACCGGCCCAGCTGCTGGTCGGCGTCGGCAGCCTGGTGTTCCTGACCGTGAGCTATCGCATCTGGGCCCACTTCGGCGGCGCGCTCAACAGCGTGATCATGCTGGGTGTTCCGCTCGGTCTGGCGTTCGCCGCCCGGGCCCTGCGGGTCGAGGGCCGGGCCCCGTGGCGGGCTGCGTTCGGCTGGCTGATGCTGGTCGCTTCCCCCAAGCGGGGCATGCGGTTGGGCAAGCCCGAACGCAACCGGACCCTGATCCGCCGCTACCGCAACCGAGTCTGGATGGCCGAGGTCACCTACCGATGAGACCACCCGCCTCCGCTGTCATCGGCAATCTGGTGTGGTCGCGCGGCGGCCGGGTCTGGGCCGTGTGGCGCGTACGGGAGAGCCCGTACGTGTGGCTCTCCACCCGCCGCAAGTTGGCCGAGCACAGCCGGATCAAGACCCTGCTCGCGGGACTGCCGGCCGAGTCCATGATCCTGTCGGTCACCGCTCGCATCGACCCCGGTGAGGTGGTCGAGGCCATGATCGACGGCATCGACCTCCCCCGTCGGCCGGGCTGGGTCGACGCCGTCAGCGCCACCCTCGATCGCATCGAGACGGTCGATATGTACCGCCGACGCCACTATCTCTGCGTCCAGCTGCCGCCGCCCAAGGGACGGGCGCGCTGGGCCGGGCTGTGGCGTTCCGCTTCGGCCTCGGTGCTCAACGGCTGGGGTCTGAACGCACCTCCGATTCCAGCCGAGGACATCCGGGCCGCGCTGCGTCAGGCCGGGGAGCTGGAAGCCCAGCTCGGCGCCATCCAACTCGAGGCCGTGTCGGCCGGCGAGATCCGTTGGCTGTATGCCCGCGCTCCCCGGCGGGGGCTGCCCAGCGAACCCATGCGAGCCGGGTGGGCCGAACCCCGGTTGCGGTGGATTCCCCGCAACGGTGACCCCCACGTGACCACCCCGTCGCTGGGTCCCCTGCTGGACGGGTGCTACCAGGAGGGCGGATCATCCGAGGACGTCAACCGTCCGCTCCACCGCCGCTACCTGCGCATCGCCACCGATGACGGCGTCTCGTACCAGACCTTCGCCGCGGTGGCCGACGCCCCCCAACGGTTCGCCTTCCCCGGCGGGGTGTCGGAATGGCTGTTCGTGGCCGATCAGCTGCCGTTCCCGGTTGACTGGGCCTGCCGGATCAAGGCCGTCCCCAACTGGAGCGCCACCCGCGCCGCCACCCGCCAACAGCGTGAGCTGGTGGGCCAGATCCCCGAGTACGACGCCGAGCCGGCCGGTCCTCCACCGTCGCTGGCCGCCGCGCTCGACGCGGTCAACGACGAGCGGGCTGCCCTGGCCGCCAACCCGTCGGATCCGGAGCTGCAGGTGGCCATGATCTTCGCCACCTGGGCGCCGACGTTGACGGAGCTGGAGCAGCGGGCCAAGACCCTGCAGCGCATCTACCAGGGGGCGGAGTATCACCTGCCCCGACCGACCGGCGGGCAGCTGGGGATGTTCGAGGCCATGCTGCCCGGGGCGACCACGCCGCAGGCCTGCCACGACTACCGCCAATACCTGTTGCCTCGGGACCTGGCCGCGGCCATGCCGTTCGCCGGCGCCACGGTCGGGGACACCGGCGGCATGCTGCTCGGTGCGTCCCGGGACGCCGGCTGCGTGCGCCCGGTTCTGTTGGACCCGGCCGCCGGGCCGCGCAACGACCGCGACGGTTCGCTCGCGGCGTTCGGGGCCCTGGGCGCCGGCAAGTCGTACTTGGCCAAGCGGTTGGCGGCCACCGTGTTGCTGCGGGGCGGGAAGATGATCATGATCGACCGGACCCGAGCCGGTGAGTACGTGCGCTTCGCCCACACCATCGCCGAGGCCGGAATCCGGGCCCAGGTGGTCACCGTCGACGAGGACGGCGGGCTGCTGCTGGATCCGCTGCGGGTGTTCGATCCCATCACCGCTCGTCAGGTCGCGTCGGGCTATCTGGGGATGGTGTGCGGGCTGGATCCGACCAGCCTCGAGTCGGCCGCGCTGGACAAGGCGGTCGAGTCGGTAGCGCGGCGGGGCGACTCTCGGCTGGTGGATGTGCTCGACGAGCTGGAGCGGCTGGCTGAGTACGGCCGCGAGTTCCGCCACGGGCGGGAGCTTGCGTTGCGGCTGCGGGCCATCTCCAACAACCGGTTCGGCCGGCCGGCTTGGGCCGACGGCCCGATGCTCGACCCCGCGGTCGAGTGCACCGTCATCCACCTGCCCAACCTGGCCGTGCCGCGGCGAGAGGTGCTGTTGTCCGAGCACCTGTCCCGCAAGCTGCTGCCGGAGCAGGTCTGTTCCTTGGGGCTCTTGTATTTGGTTGCGGCACTGGCCCGGGGGATCGTCTTCGACGAACCAGGCCAGTTCGCTGCGCTGTGCATGGACGAGGCATGGGCGCTGACGTCGACCATGCCCGGCCAGCAGCTGCTGGAGGAGGTGCTGCGGGACGGGCGCAAGCACAACGCCGCCGGCTGGGTGTTCTCCCAGAACCCCGACGACCTGCCGGCCGAGCTGCGGTCGCTGGTCAGCGGCCGGTTCGTGTTCGGGCTGACGGGCGACGCCGCGGTCAGCGGCCTGCAGTGGATCGGGGTCGAGCCGTCACGGGAGAACGTCGACATGCTGGAGCAGTGGGCGGCCCGCCGGAGTCCGGACGGCGACTACCAGGTCGGCGATCCGCCGGAGTGCCTGCTGCGGGACGCTTCGGGCCGGGTCGGCCGGGTCCAGATCGTCGAGGCCGAGACCGAACTGCTGCGCGCCGGCTTCGAGTCCAACCCCACCCGCCTGGCCGCCCGCCTCAAGGAAACCGACGAGATCGCCGCCGGCGACCCCCCACCCCTCCCCCTAACCTCCGGCGCCGGAGCCCGCCGCCGATGACCCCCCACCCGAGCCCCATCGGCACCAAGCGCTGGTTGTACCGGACCCTGAAGCTGGCCATGTTCCTGGTCCTGATCGTGGTCCTGGCCGGCCCTGCTGACGCCACCCCAGACCAAGAAGGCCCACCCGCTCCCGAGACCGCCCCCACCACCGCCGTACCACCGCCTCAAGGCTGCCCCGGCGGCCCTGAGGGACCAGCCATCCCGGGCACCGAATGCCCCAACGGCTCAGTCCCCACACCCATCCCCGCGGGCTGCCCAGGATCGCCGCTCAGCGGCCCACCAACGGCCGGAGGAGTCTGCCCCGACGGCAGCCTCCTCCCGGCCGCCGTAGACCCCACCCCAACCGACGGCGCCGATGCCCAACTCAATGGACTGTTCGGCTTCGACACTGGCGACGGACCCTCTATGTCGGCCTACGACATCGGCTGTGACGAGGGGACCTGGAACGCCTTCCTGCGAAAGATGTGGTGCGGCGCTCAAGCGCTCCCGTACTCGTTTGGTAAGTGGATGATTGGTCTCACGGTCGCTCTGCTCGATTGGATGTTGGCGTTTCAGGTGGCGGAATCGCTCAGCCCCCTCGCGGCCGCACTGTCGAACGTGTATCAGACTCGTCTGTTGGGAGGGCTCGATGTCGCGGACCTGGCCTGGACGCTGGCCCTATTCGTGGGCGGGTGGCACCTGCTCCGGGCCAAGTTCTCTGACGGCGTGCGTGAGATAGCCACGACCTTCATCATCGCGGTGTTGGGCGGGATCGTCCTGGCCAACCCGCAGGGCTACCTGGAAGGGTCGATAACCCTGGCGAGGAACGCTTCGGGCACCGTCCTCGAGGCGGTAGACGGCGCACTGAACGACCAACCTGCCTCGGACGCAACAGCCATTCGCGGGCAGTTGGCAATCAACCTCAAACAAACCTTCGTGGCCGAATCGTACGATCTCCTCAACTGGAACGGGCCTCTCACGGGCGAGTGTGCTGTCGCTCGGGACGAGATTCTCGCCGGTGGGCCATGGGGAGGCGATGATCGTCCCCGCGAGATCATGCGAGAGCACGGCTGCGAAGCGCAGGCGGCCTTCAACGAAAAACCTACGGACACTCGCGCATTTGGATCGCTGGCAATCGGCGCAGTGTCCGGGTTGGTGTCCGCACTTCTGATCGTGTTGTCCGTTGCGGTGTTTGTGGCCCAGGTGACCCTGATTGCGCTGTTCTCCGGAGCCAGCGTGGCTTGGATTGTCGCTCTGTTTCCCGGCGGACGAGGAATCCTGTGGTGGTGGCTCAGTCGCCTTGTGTGGGCGGTGCTCATCACTTTCACGTCGGTTTTCCTACTTTCGTGGCTGGCCATCACCCTGACGGTGGTGCTGAACGCGACGGCTGATGTGAACCTCCTCCAGCGCTCTCTCATCGCGCTCGTCGTGGTTGCAGCTGCATTCAAGTTCCGCTCCTCGGTGGACAGAGCCATCGATGGAGCCAGCGCCCGAATCGCCGCGACGATGAACTCACTCACAGGTCCACGCGGTGCGGCCAAGCCGGCCGCCGCTTCAGCAACATCTGGTGGGGGCTTCCAGCCCATGAGCTGGAGCCCAACCCAGACGGCCCTGACCGCAGCTGCTGCCGGTGCGTCCATCGCGGGAACGGCGATCACCGTGGCCCGCACCAGCGCGCAGCGCGGCCGTACCGTCGGGAGTGGTGCGGTCAGAGGTGGCCGACGAGCCGGAGCAAGTGCGCTCAAGGGGTCCAAGGCCATCGCTCGAGCGCCAGTGACCATCCCCCAACGCATTGGACAATCCCGGGCCCGTACGACCCAACGAGCAGTGGACGTGCGCTCTCGTCTCGACAGTGCCCGAGGCCGCGGTCAGTGGGCGCGGTCGGCTCGCCATCCCGTCGCGGTGGCACGAGAGGCCAAGGAAGCCGCCATCAAGGCACAGACAGACCTATCAGACTGGATGTAGATCTTGAGCTATGGACACGCGGCCCTCCCCGTCCCTGTCGGACAAGCTGTTTCCGTCACGACGATTGTCGGACTACGCCGCGGTCGTGGGTCCCGTGGTCGCCTTCGTCATCTGGGTCAACTGGGGATGGAATGCCGTCCGGCTATTCGCCGGCATCCCGCTTCTGGCGCTGCTCGCTGGCGAGGTTGTCATAGGACAATCGCACAAGCTCGTACCCCTCATCTCCGCGATCGTCCTAGTGGCGGGGGTCCTGCTCGGGGTCGAATCCGTGGATGATCCCTTCGTCAACAATGAGCCTGAGGCCAAAGCGGATGCCGAGTCTCAGGCATATATCGAGCGTGCGAACTGCCGGATAGTTCGGACAGAGGGCTGCGAGAAGTTCGATCCCAGCACCACGACGACCTCAACGACCTCGCCGTTCGACACGCCGACGACTTATGCGGATGCGCAGGCGCCGGTGGAGCCGACTTGTCCGAGCCCGGGGACCACGGAGCATCGGTTGCGATTCATTGGGCCGCCACCCTTGTGCATCGATCCGGCGCAGACGTACGTGGCTACGGTCGTGACCAACTACGGGTCCTTCGACATCACCCTGGACAGCGAGGTCGCCCCGAACGCAGTTAACAACTTTGTGTTCTTGGCTGGCTGGAACTTCTTTGACGGAGTCGCATTCGAGCACACCGACCCTCGAGGGATCTTGCGACTCTCAGACCCGGTCACCCCCGGCACTGGTAAAGGCGGGCCCGGGTATGAGCTCAACGTTGAGGCGCCTCCCTCGCCGCCCGCCTATCAACACATGGGCGTGATCATGGCGTCGGGCTCCCAGGAGGGTCACTCACACGGTTCGCAGTTCGTGATCGTGATGGGCTTGGAAGAGAAGGCCCAGCTCAGGAGCGCCTACGAGTTCTACACGTTCTTCGGAGAGGTCTCATCCGGAGGAGACCACATCTCCAACGGAGGCACTGAGACTCCGCCGACCAGTGTGCCGATTGTCATTGAGGATGTAGTGATCAGGGAGCAGCCGTGAGGGTGCTCTTCTTTGGAGGTGAGGATGCCGACTGGGAGGCCTCACGGGCGTGATAGCTGGACCTGGTTAGCGGACTGGCTTCGACGTGGCGGATGCCCAGGGCCTGCCCGGCCTCGGCATACGCGGCGAAGGTGTCAGGTTCCACCCATCGAGCCACCGGCAGGTGGGCGGCCGTGGGCCGTAGGTATTGACCGATCGTCACGATGTCGACCCCGACGCCGCGGAGGTCGGCCAAGGTGGCGAGGACTTCGTCGTCGTCTTCACCCATGCCGACGATCAGCCCAGACTTGGTGGTGAGCCCGGCGTCCTTGGCCCGGGCCAGGACCGACAGGCTGCGGGCGTAGCCGGCGGACGGGCGGACCATCCGCTGCAGCCGGGCCACGGTCTCGATGTTGTGGTTGAGCACGTCGGGGCCGGCGTCGAAGATCGTGGCGAGCGAGTCGTCGTCCCCCTTCACGTCGGGGATCAGGACCTCGACCTCGACGTGCGGAGTGCGCCGGTGTATGGCTCGGATCGTGGACGCGAACGCTCCGGCCCCACCGTCGGAGAGGTCGTCGCGGGCGACCGCGGTGACCACCGCGAACCCCAGCCCCATCCTCGCCACGGCCTCGGCCACCCGCTCGGGCTCGTCGACGTCGAGCGGCAGAGGATGGCTGGTGTCGACCAGGCAGAAGCCACAGGCCCGGGTGCAGCGCTCGCCGTTGATCATGAAGGTGGCGGTCCCGTCGGCCCAGCACTCGAAGATGTTGGGGCAGCCAGCCTCCTCGCACACCGTGACCAGCCCCAGGTCACGCATGGTGTGCTTGAGCTTCAGATAGCTGGGAGCCGTCCGGAACGTCGACCGCAGCCACTTCGGCTTGCGGGCCGCGATCTGCAGTCCCTCGGTCACTCCAGCCTTCTCCATCCGCCGCTCCAGCGGGGACGCGGCGGGAGTCACAGCAACCTCGACGGAGGTGCCACGGACCCAGGCGACATCCT
>DASXTK010000442.1:0-2913 GCA_036505485.1 Acidimicrobiales bacterium | reverse complement strand
TCCGTGGGTCGAGTTTCGCGGCTCGGTGACGCCATGGGCTGCTCTCGGTGGCTAAATGACGCTTCGAGGGAAGGGCGGCGGCCAAACGAGCTGGCCCCGAACGGTCTTTGTGGCTCAACCCGATGCCGGGACACGTTGGGTCGTCGGGGACCGGCGTCCGGGAGCTCTTTGAACGTTTTTGGTTGGTAGGCAACCAAAAACGTTCAAAGAGCGATGGAACAAGCCGCTCCGCTCCGCCACCATCCCTCGGAGCGTCGTGTCACCGGCGAAGCCCGCGCCCCACGTGAGCATCCAGCCAAACTCGACCGACAGATCACCCACGGATAGGTCACAAGAGCCGAAATTGAGATGTCAGCGGTTGCCTAGCAACCATCCACATCTCAATTTCGGCGGTGATCAGCCCCGCGGGTCGGCGACCCGGCCGTAGAACAGCGGCGTGCCCGTGGTCCGGTGTTGGATCAGGAACAGGAACGGACGATCGACCTTCACGGTGATGGTCTGGCCGGGCGCGGCGGAGGTCACCCCGGCCACCGCGGTGGCTGCGGCGGCTTCGGTCCCGGTCTCGTCGACGGTGATGTTGGCGGCGTGGACCGCGGCCCCGATCCCGGCTCCGGGAGCGATGCCGCTCAGGTCCCCACCGGGGATGGGCAGGCCCAGCGAGGACAACGGCTCCGCCAGGTCCAGCGCGCTCTTGGTGTCCCAACGGGGCAAGGAGAGATCCACGGTCACCGGCTGCAACCCGTTGACGATCTCGGCCAGACGCTCACCGGTCAGTCCAGCCTCGAAATCGGCCAGCGAGGTCCCCTCGTCGGGCACGATCACGGTCATCGACAGGTCGCCGCCCTTGTACGGCAGCTCGACGGCGGAGTAGCCGGCGCCGGTGGACGCGGAGGTGTGCAGCGACGAGTCGTTCATCATCGGCACGTCGACGCTGGACCCGTCGGCCAGGTGGAACGGCTGGTCGGAGGTGAGGTCCTCGGTGAACGGAGTGTCCCAGCCGGCCTTGAGGTAGATGGCGTTGACCAGCATGACCACGGTCTGCGGGGTGATCATGCCGTCGGGCACCAGCTCGGGGATGCGGTCGCGGGTGATATCGGCCACCCACGCGTTGATGGCCTCCCGGCTGCCCGACGGATCGTCGGCGAAGTCGGCGGTCTCGACCCCGGTGCCGTAGTCCGAGGCCAGGATGTCCAGGAACGGCTGGTTGAACTCGTGGCCCGACTGGCCCCAGACCGCGTTGGCCAGTTCCACGGTCACCTGATCGGCCGGTTCGTCGGCGTCGATGTTGGCATCGTCCAACGCCTGGGTGAGGGCGTTCATGGCCTCGTGGACACCCGGTTGGGCGGGGAAGCCGAAGACCTCGGCGATCTTGGCTGCGGTGGCGTCGTCGGCCCCGGCTTCGGCCATGGCGAAGGCCACGGCGATGCTGGTGGGCGAGACGACCAGGTTCCCGTCGGGCTGGGTGGCGGCCAGCCTCACCGCGAAGTCGCGGATGCCGGCCACGGTCTCCTCGACCGGGGCGTCGGACGCGGCGGGGCGGCGCTCCACCTCGGACTTCACCAGATGCCGCTTGGTGTCGGCCGCAGCGTCGTCGTCGTCGCCACAGGCCACCGTGCTGGTCAGCAGGGCCACCCCCAGCAGCGTCGACACAACCGACAAGGCCCGTCGTCGAGTGATCGCGGTCATGGTTGTCTGACGCTCCTAGGGGCCCGCCAGGTTCCGGTCAGTCTTGTTCGGGACGCAAGGTGGGGAAGAGGACCACGTCCCGGATGGCGTGGCTGTCGGTGAGCAGCATGACCAGCCGGTCCATGCCGACGCCCAGGCCACCGGTGGGTGGGAGGCCGTACTCGAGCGCCCGCACGTAATCGTCGTCGACCGCCATGGCCTCGGTGTCGCCGGCGGCCCGCTGGCGGCCCTGGTCCTCGAAGCGGCGGCGCTGCTCGTCGGGATCGAGCAGCTCGCTGAAGGCGTTGGCCAGCTCACGTCCGGCCACGATGGCCTCGAACCGCTCGACCGTGTCCGGCATCTCGCGGTGGTCCCGGGCCAGCGGTGACACCTCGATGGGGTAGTCGAGAACGAACACCGGATCCCACAGCTCGGCTTCGGTGGTCTTCTCGTAGATCTCCAGGATCAGCTTGCCCGGACCCCACGAGTCGTCCGGCTCCACCCCGACATCGCTGGCCACGGCCCGCAGCTTGTCCAGCGGCATGCGGACGTCGACCTGGACGTGAGCGTGCTCCTCGATCAACTCGACCAAGGTGGCCCGGCGCCACGGCGGGGAGAGGTCGATGCTGCGGTCCCGGTAGGTGATGGTGGTTCCGCCGCAGATCTCCCGGGCGAGATGGGCCACCAGCTCCTCGGTGAGCTGCATCATGTCGCCGTAGTCGGCGTAGGCCCGGTACAGCTCCAGCATCGTGAACTCGGGGTTGTGGCGGGGTGAGAGACCCTCGTTGCGGAAGACCCGTCCGAGCTCGTACACCCGCTCGAACCCGCCGACGACGAGGCGCTTCAGGTAGAGCTCGGGGGCTATGCGGAGGTAGAGGTCGAGGTCGAGTTCGTTATGGTGCGTGGTGAAGGGACGGGCTGCGGCTCCTCCGGGGATCTGCTGCATCATGGGGGTTTCGACTTCGAGGTAGCCGAGTTCGTCGAAGAACTTGCGGATGGCTCGGAGGATGGCGGCGCGCTTGACGAAGACCTCGCGGACGTTGCGCGACTCGGGCTCGGGTTCGGTGGTCTCCGGCGTCGGCCGTGAGTTTTCGGCCTCAGCTGCTTCGCTGGGGACGAGTGTTTGAGGTGCGGTTGCTGCCTTGATCGCGCCGGTGTTCATGAAGAGGTCGACGTAGCGCTGGCGGTAGCGGAGTTCGGTGTCCTCGAGGCCGTGGTACTTGTCGGGCAGGGCGAGCATGGCCTTGG
>DASXTK010000441.1:0-5804 GCA_036505485.1 Acidimicrobiales bacterium | reverse complement strand
AGTCCGGCCCAGCAGGCGGCTCCGAACCCCCGCTGGGGCTCGGCCACCACGACCGCGCCCAGGTCCCGGGCCACCTCGGCGGTGGTGTCGGTCGAGCCGTTGTCGACCACGATGGCCCGATAGCCGGCGGGGAAGCGGGGCAGGACCCAGGCCAACGCCTCGGCCTCGTCCAGAGCCGGCAACACCACGTCGATCACCCGGCAGACGGTACCGCCCACCCGTTCTGTGACCTGTATGCCGCGCCAGGGCGCGGCATACAGGTCACAGAACGACAGCCAGCCCCTGCCTGCCTGGACTGCGGCTGGTGACGAATCGGTGAACAGGTGGGCCGGAATGGCTGACCGTTCGCGTGGGCGACCGTAACGTCGCCGGCGTGGAGCTGGATACCCGTCTGCCCGAGGTCGCGGCGCCCGTGCGCGCCTCCGGGGAGGACGAGTGGCAGGCCGGAGTGGCCTGGCTGGGCTTGGTCGCCGTCGCCCTGACGATGGGGACCCTGCTCGTGGCCCGCTGGCGGGGACCGGGACTGGACGCAGCGCCCCTCGACGGTCGGTGGGACTGGCGACCGGGCCTGCGTCTGGTCCCAGCAGTCGGCCTGGGCGCCGCCGTAGTCCTCTGGGCACCGGGGCTGGCCAGGACCGTGCGGTGGCGACCTCTGGTCGGGCTGGCGGCCGGCGCGACCGTCGTCTGGTCGGTGGCGCTGGCCGCGGCGGACGGCTGGGCCCGGGTGTCGGGGCCGCTGACCACTCGGCACGAATACCTGCGAGGCGTCGCCCACGTCGACGACCCGTGGGAGTTCCTGCGCACCTACACCGATCGGCTGGCCGACTATCCGGTGCACCTCAAGGGCCATCCGCCCGGCTTGACCCTGGTCCTGTGGGGTTTGGAGCGGCTCGGCCTGGGCGGCGCCGGTTGGGCCTCGGCCCTGGTCATCGCCGGAGCCGGCCTGGCCACCGCGTCCGTGTTGGTGGCGCTGCGGGATGTCGCGGGTGAGTCGGCCGCTCGCCGCGCCGCACCGTTCGTGGCCATCGGTCCCCCGGCGCTCTGGTACGCCACCTCGGGCGATGCGCTGTACGCCGGGGTCATAGCCCTGGGTTGCGCGCTGCTGATCGTGGGTCGGCGTCCCGCGACCTTCGTGGTCGGTGGGGTCGTCCTGGGACTGGCCCTGCACCTGACCTACGGCGCGGTGCCGCTGCTGGTCATCCCCCTCGCGGTGGCATGGTGGCGCCGGGATCGGCGACCTGTCGTAGGGCTGGCGGTCGGCGTCCTGGCGGTCACCGTGGCCTTCTCCCTCGCAGGGTTCTGGTGGCTCGACGGGCTGTCGGCCACTCGCCACTGGTACCGGGTGGGAATCTCCCGCCACCGTCCCGACATCGTGTTCACGCCCTTCATCAATCCGGGCGCCCTGGCCCTGATGACCGGACCCGCCGCCGCCGTCGGTCTCTGGTTGCTCTGGCAGCGCTGGCACCGCGATCGCCTCCCGAGCAGCGCCACACCGGGTTTGTTGGCGGGCGCGGCGCTGGTGGCCGTGGTGGCGGCCGACCTGTCCGGCATGTCCAAGGGCGAGGTCGAGCGGATCTGGCTGCCGTTCGCACCCTGGCTGCTGACCGCGACCGCGGTCATCCCAGCCGTGCGGGCCAAGGGCTGGCTCGGCGCCCAGGTAGGCCTGGCCCTGGTGTTGCAGGCCGCGGTGCGGTCCCCGTGGTAGCGCGGGTCCTGGTCACCGGGGCCGCCGGCTTCATCGGATCCCACATCGTCGACCGACTCGTTGCCGACGGCCACGACGTGGTGGCCCTCGACCGGGCCGCGCCCGAGCCCGACCGCCGCAACCCCGGCGCCACCTGGATCCGGGCCGACGTCCGGGATCCCGACAGCTGGCTGGACCACGCCCGGGGTGCCGACGCCATCAGCCATCAGGCGGCCATGGTCGGCCTGGGCGTCGACCTCGACGACATCCGGCGCTACGTCGACGACAACGACGGGGGCACTGCCGCCGGTCTCTGGGCCCTGCACCAGCTGGGATGGAGGGGTCGCTTCGTCCTCGCCTCGTCGATGGTGGTCTACGGCGAGGGCCTCTACCGCTGCCCCGCCGACGGCCCGATGCGACCACCGCCTCGCACCCCCGAGTCCCTCGACGCCGGCCGCTGGGAGCCGCCGTGTCCCCGCTGCGGCGCCCCCCTCAGGTGGGAGGCCATCGATGAGGCCGCACCGACCGATCCCCGCAACGTCTACGCCGCCACCAAGCTCCACCAGGAGCACCTGCTGGGCGCCTTCGCCCGGGAAGAGGGCCTCGCCGCGGTGGCCCTGCGCTACCACAACGTCTACGGACCCCGGCTTCCCCTGGACACGCCCTACGCCGGGGTGGCCGCCCTGTTCCGCACCCGTGTCGAAGCCGGACTGGCGCCCCGGGTGTTCGAGGACGGCGGCCAGACCCGGGACTTCGTCCACGTCCACGACGTGGCTCGGGCCAACGCCGCGGCCTTGCGTCACACGAGCGACGTCGAGGCTGGGCTCCGGGCCTACAACGTGGCCAGCGGACGCCCCTGCACCATCCTCGACGTGGCCCGCGCCCTGAGCCGCGCCCTCGACGGACCCGAGCCCGAGGTGGTCGGCGGCTACCGCCTGGGCGATGTCCGCCACATCGTCGCCTCCCCGGATCGGGCGGCCCGGGAGCTGGGCTTCCAGGCCGAGATACTGCTGGAAGCTGGACTGGCCGCGCTCAACCCAGCGGGAGACGCACGGTGAAGCGGCAGCCGGCCTCGCCGTTGCCCACCGCCACCTGGCCGGCATGGGCCTCGGTGAGGCCCCGGGCGATGGCCAGACCCAACCCACCGCCGCGGTCGGCCGGCGTCCGAGCAGTGTCGCCCCGGTAGGCCGGGTCGAACACCCGCTCCAGGTCCTCGTCGGGGATGCCGCCACACTCATCGGACACGGTGAGGCAGGCGCAGTCCCCGTCCCTTCCCAACTCGATGATGACCAGGCCGCCCGTCGGCGTGTGCCGGATGGCGTTGTCGAGGAGGTTCCGCACCACCCGACCCATCTCCGGGGTGGCCAGCGACATCAGCGGCAGCCGCTCGTGCAGCCGCCCCTCCAGCCGCACGCCCTTGGCCGCGGCCAGCACCTGGGCCGCGGCCACCGCGTCGGACACGACGTCGCCCAGCGATGCCCGTTCCAGGCTGAGGCTCAACGCGTCGGCTTCGATCCGGGACAGCTCGAACAGATCGTCGACCAGGCTGGACAGCCGAGCGGTCTCGGCATGGACGGCCCGGTGGTACTGCTCGACGGTCTCGGGGTCGTCGACCACACCGTCCTCCAGCGCCTCGACCATGGCCCGGACCCCGGCGAGTGGGGTGCGCAGGTCGTGGGACACCCAGGCCACCAGTTCCCGACGGGCCCGCTCCAGCGCCCGCTCCCGGCTGCGGGCCTCCTCGAGCCGCCGCCCCATCTCGGCCAGCTCCCGAGCCAGGCGGTCCAGCTCCGCGGTCGATGACGAGGGGATGGGGGTGGGGTCGAGGTCGAGGTCGTCTGAGGCCAGGGCAGCCGCGCCGTCGGCATCGCCGATGCGTCGGGTCAACGCGCCGAGGGTCGCGCTGGCCCGACCGACGCGGCTGCCCAGTTCCACCGCACCCAGAACTCCCACGGTCGCCGCCGCGGTCAACACCACGAACAGGGCGGTCAGGTCGTGCGTGGACACGAACATGGCCTCCGCTGCTGCCAATACCCCGAGCGCCGTGGCGCCCACCGAAGCCAAGGTCACGATGACCGCCTGGATCTGCAGCGAGGCCCCCCGACTGACCGCCAGCGCCACCCAAGCCGCGACGGTTACCGCCAACGCCACGCCGAAAGCCAGGCCGACCAACACGGCCAGGTCGTGGCCGGGGACCCCACGCGCCACCCCCAGCAGGACGGCCAGCCCCAGCCCGCCCAGCATCACGCCGACGTGGGCCGGTCTCACGCCGCGCCCTCCCAGCGGTAGCCGATCCCCCAGACCGTCACGATCCGGGTCGGGGTCGCGGGGTCACGTTCCACCTTCTCCCGCAGCCGGCGGACATGCACGGTGACCGTCGAGGTGTCGCCGAAGCTGTAGCCCCACACCTCCTGCAGCAGTTCCTCCCGGCGGAAGGCACGTCGCCGATTCCGCATCAGGAACACCAGCAGCTCCAGCTCCCGAGCGGTGAGCCCCACGACCGAGCCGTCGATGCGGGCCTCCCGGGCGCCGACGTCGACCACCAGATCGTCGTCGTGCAACAGGGCCGGGCCGGTGGGCACCGGGACGCTGAGCGGACCCCGGGCCCGACGCAGGACCGCCTTCACCCGAGCTGTCAGCTCCCGAGGTGAGAACGGCTTGGCCAGGTAGTCGTCGGCCCCGAGCTCCAGCCCGACGACCCGGTCGGCCTCGTCGCCTCGAGCCGTCAGCATGATCACCGGGACCGGGGCCAGGGCCCGCAATCGCCGGCACACCTCCAGGCCGTCGATGCCGGGCAGCATCAGGTCCAGGACCACCAGATCAGGGGTTGTCTGCAGGGCCCGCTCGATGGCGTCGTGGCCGTCGCCCACCACGTCGACGACGAAGCTCTCCCGTTCGAGGTAGCGGCGCACCACGTCGGCCACGTTGGCGTCGTCGTCCACCACCAGGACGCGAGGCGCGGGGTCGAGGGCCACGCCTCCAGCGTACGGAGAGTGTCGAGACCCAGGCTTACGAAACGGGGAACACCTGCCCGTAGGTCCTTCCCGCCCACCGAGGGTGGCCGTAGCGTCAAGCGCCGTGACCACGAACGTTTACGCCCGCCACGACGGCCAGGACCGCCGCTCGCTGTGTCCCGCCACCTTGAAAGGGATGGCCCTTCCTGCGGCGTCGCTCCGTGCGAGCGACGCCCCTGACTCGCCGTGGACGACCGAACGCCCGTGGTCACGGCGCTAGCCGTGAACCTCCTGGTGTTGGCGAAGGAACCGAGGGCCGGCCGAGTCAAGACCCGGCTGTGCCCGCCCTGCTCGCCGGTCGAGGCCGCGCAGCTCGCCGCGGCCGCCTTGGCCGACACCCTGGGTGCGGCTTGCGCCTCCGGGGCCGACCAGGTCGTGGTGGCGCTGGACGGCCGACCCGGCGACTGGCTGCCCGACGGTGTGCAGATCGTGTCCCAGGGCGAAGGTCAGCTCGACCAACGGTTGGCCCACGCCTGGTCGCAGATGCGGGGGCCGACGGTGCAGATCGGCATGGACACGCCGCAGGTCGGACCGGATGTGCTCGACGCCGCTCTCGACGTCCTCGATCGGTCCGAGGTCGACGCCAGCTTCGGCCCCGCGGTCGACGGCGGCTGGTGGGCGGTGGGGCTCCGTCGGCCCAACCCCCTGGTCTTCGTGGGGATCCCGACGAGCC
Source organism: Acidimicrobiales bacterium (assembly GCA_036505485.1). Taxonomy (GTDB): domain Bacteria; phylum Actinomycetota; class Acidimicrobiia; order Acidimicrobiales; family VFJN01; genus DASXTK01. The sequence goes on along the minus strand of DASXTK010000441.1, from coordinate 433 downwards.
GACCGGACACCGGCGCCCGCCAGCGGGAACGACTGTGCCATCTGCGGTTGCGCATCCATGACCTGCCCGTGGCCCGCGACATCGACGACATCACCGACGCCCGCGCGGTTGCGGCCGAGGCTCCCCGGACCCAGTTCGCCCAGGCGCTGCGGAGCATGGGGCTGTCATGACCATCACGCTGGAGTCGCGCTGCGGCGAGGTCATCCCGCTACCGGTGCAGCGGTGGCGCGCCCCGGCCAGCCCCGAGGAGCGGGCGCTGCTCGCGGCGCTGCCGGACCGGTGCTCGACGTCGGCTGCGGGCCCGGGCGTCTGGTCCACGCGCTGCTGGCCCGGGGTCGGGCGGCGCTGGGCATCGACCTGTCGCCCTCGGCCGTCGCCGAGGCCAAGGCCCGTGGGGCGCTCGTCCTGCGGCGGGACGTGTTCGCTCCCCTGC
>DASXTK010000440.1:0-10166 GCA_036505485.1 Acidimicrobiales bacterium | reverse complement strand
GTCGTCGGGGACCGGCGTCGGGGAGCTCTTTGAACGTTTTTGGTTGGTAGGCAACCAAAAACGTTCAAAGAGCGATGGAACAAGCCGCTCCGCTCCGCCACCATCCCTCGGAGCGTCGTGTCACCGGCGAAGCCCGCACTCCATGTGAGCATCCAGCCGAACTCGACCGACAGACCACCCACGGACAGGTCACAAGAGCCTCAATTTCGCCGTCCAACCACGGAGGGCGGTCAAGGGTCAGGTCGGCGGCACGGTGCGCAGCGATCGGGCCGTCGGGCTGCGCCCTTGACCGCCCGGTCAGCCGTCGCGAACACCATGGAGCAAGCGAGCCCCTGTGGGGCTGGCTTGGGAGCCATCATTTCCTCCATGACCGACCAACGGGGTGTTGCGGTGGTGACCGGGGCGTCGTCCGGGATAGGGGAGGCGACGGCGCGGGCGTTGGCGGCGGACGGGTGGTCGGTGGTGGTCGGCGCGAGGCGGCGGGAGCGGGTCGAGAAGCTTGCCGCCGAGATTGGGGGTCGGGCGATCGTCCTGGACGTGACCGATCCGGCGTCCGTCGAGGCCTTCGCCCAGCAGGTTCCTGCGTGTCAGCTGCTGGTCAACAACGCCGGGGGAGCGCTCGGATGGGCGCCGGTGGCCGAGGCCGACGAGGAGCAGTGGCGGACCATGTACGAGACCAACGTGCTGGGGGTGGTGCGGATGACCAAGGCACTGCTCCCGGCGCTGGAGGCCAGTGGCGACGGCCAGATCATCACCGTGGGCTCGCTCGCCGGCCGGGAGCCGTATCCCAACGGGGCCGGCTACAACGCGGCCAAGTTCGCGGTCCGGGCGATGATGTCGGTGCTCCGTCAGGAGCTGCTGGGCCGCCCGATCCGGATCAGCGAGATCGACCCGGGCCTGGTCGAGACCGAGTTCAGCGTGGTGCGGTTCGGCGTCGACGAGGCGAGGGCCGCGCAGGTCTACGAGGGGCTGACCCCACTCAGCGCCGACGACATCGCCGAGTGCATCCGGTGGATCGCCGCCCGTCCGCCCCACGTGAACATCGACCAACTCCTGGTCATGCCCCGGGACCAGGCCGGCGCCAAGCAGGTCCATCGCTCCACCCCCCACTGACAACCAACCGTTCTGTGACCTGTATGCCGCGCCCAGGCGCGGCATACAGGTCACAGAACGAGGGGAGCCTGGGTCGCCGGAGGCCGGAACGTCCAGCTAGACAACCGGGCATGGACTCGGTGCGGTCGCCTCTGCAGGGAACTGTCGTGCGGGTCGAGGCCTCCATTGGCGGCACGGTGCAAGCGTCGAGCCCGGTGGTGGTCATCGAGTCGATGAAGATGGAGTACGTCATCGAGGCCGGGACGGCCGGGACCGTCGACAAGGTGGAGGTCGCGCCAGGCGACACCGTGCAGCCCGGGGACCTCCTGTTCACCGTGGCTGTCGGTGTCGACGGTTCGCAGGAATCCGCCAGCACAGAGGAGATCAGCGCCGGTCCCGCCGAGCGTCCGGAGCTGGCCGAGGTCCAGGCCCGGCATCGACTGGGCTTGGACGAGGCCCGGCCCGAGGCGGTCGAGCGCCGGCGCCGCACCGGCCAACGCACAACCCGGGAGAACGTCGACGACCTTTGCGACCCAGGCTCCTTCGTCGAGTACGGCCCGCTGGTCATCGCCGCCCAGCGGCGGCGTCGCGAGCTCCAGGAGCTGATCGAACGGACCCCGGCCGATGGACTCATCGCCGGGGTCGGCAAGGTCGGCGGGCAGCCAACTGCCGTCCTGTCCTACGACTACACCGTGCTCGCCGGCACCCAGGGTTTCCAGAACCACCGCAAGAAGGACCGGCTGTTCGACGTCGTCGAACGCCAGCGGCTGCCGGTGGTGTTCTTCGCCGAAGGCGGCGGGGGACGTCCAGGGGACACCGACGCGCCCGGCGTGTCCGGCCTGGACTGCCTGGCCTTCGCCCTGTGGGGTGGGTTGAGCGGGCTGGTGCCGCTGGTCGGCATCGTGTCGGGCCGCTGCTTCGCCGGGAACGCGGCCATCCTCGGCTGCTGTGACGTGGTGATATCAACCCGGAACTCCAACATCGGCATGGGCGGCCCGGCCATGATCGAAGGCGGCGGGCTGGGGGTGTTCGCTCCCGAGGATGTCGGCCCGCTCGACGTCCAGACCGCCAACGGCGTGGTCGACATAGCGGTCGCCGACGAAGCCGAGGCGGTCGAAACCGCCAAGCAGTACTTGTCGTACTTCGCGACCCCCACGACCACCGATTGGTCGTGCGTCGAACAGACCACGCTCCGCGAGCTCATCCCCGAGAACCGGCGGCAGGTCTACGACGTGCGGGCGGTCATAGCCGGGCTCGCCGACACCGGATCGGTCCTGGAGCTGCGGCGGGATTTCGGCCTCGGCATGGTCACCGCGCTGGTCCGGGTCGAGGGGCGGTCGGTCGGGATCATCGCCAACAACCCAGCCCACCTGGCCGGGGCCATCGATGCCGACGGTGCCGACAAGGCGGCGCGGTTCATGCAGCTGTGCGACGCCTTCGACGTCCCCCTGCTGTTCCTGTGCGACACCCCCGGGATCATGGTCGGACCCGACGCCGAACGCACCGCCCTGGTCCGGCATGCCAGCCGCCTGTTCGTGGTCGGGGCCAGCCTCACCATCCCGTTCGGGACCATCGTGCTGCGCAAGGGCTACGGACTCGGGGCCCAGGCCATGGCCGGGGGCAGCTTCAAGGCCCCGCTGTTCTGCGTATCCTGGCCCACCGGCGAGTTCGGCGGCATGGGCCTGGAGGGCGCGGTCCGCCTGGGTTTCCGCAACGAGCTGGCCGCCATCGACGACCCCGACGAGCGGGAGCAGGCGTTCGAGGAGATGGTCGCCCGGTCCTACGAGCACGGCAAAGCCCTCAATGCCGCGTCCTACTTCGAGATCGACGACGTCATCGACCCGGCGGCCAGCCGCCGCTGGATCACCGTGGCGTTCGCGGCCGCGCCGCCTCCGCCGCCCCGGCTCGGGAAGAAACGGCCGTGCATCGACACCTGGTGAAGTAGTAGCCACAGCGCGATGAACCAAGTCCATCTCGAGTTGTGTTCGAGTGCGGAGTGGGCCGAGACGGTCGAGAAGTGGATCCTCCCTTGGGTGCTCGACGGCGTGGAGCTCGGCGACGACGTGCTCGAGGTGGGGCCCGGACCCGGCCTGACCACCAACGTCCTGCGGACCCTGGTGCCCCGGCTCACCGCCGTGGAGATCCACGAGGACCTGGCCGCCGCGCTGACCAAGCGGATGGCCGGCAGCAACGTCGAGGTCATCCGGGCCGACGCCACCGAGACCGGGTTGCCGGACAACCGCTTCAGCGGCGCGGTGTGCCTGACCATGCTGCATCACGTGCCGACACCCGAGCGCCAGGATGCGCTGCTGGCCGAGGTGTGCCGGGTGCTGCGGCCGGGCGGGGTGTTGGCCGGGGAGGACGGCATTGCCTCCGACGAACTGCGCGAGCTCCACGTCGACGACACCTATGTGCCGGTCGATCCCGCCGAGCTTCCGGCCCGCCTCGAAGCCGCCGGGTTCGTCGACGTCGAGGTCGAGGTCAACGAGTTCGCCCAACGCTTCCGGGGTCGCAAGCCCGTGTAGACAGGCGGCTATATACAGGGTATCCTACCGGTTATGTCAGTTCGCCACGCGCTGTTGGCCCTGCTCAGCGAGGGTCCCAAGTACGGGTTGCAGCTACGCCAGGAGTTCGAGGCCGGCACCGGTGAGGTGTGGCCGCTGAACGTCGGGCAGGTGTACACGACCCTCCAACGTCTCGAACGCGACGGCCTGGTGGAGTCCGACGGCGGCGAGGCCGACGGTCCACAGAAGGGCTACCGGATCACCGAGTCGGGCGGCCGGGAGCTGGACGAGTGGCTGCGCACGCCGCCGGATCTGGTGCCGCCGCCCCGCGACGAGCTGGTGATCAAGGTGCTTGTTGCCCTGCGGATACCCGGCATCGACGTTCACGACGTGATCCAGGTCCATCGGCGCCATCTGGTCGAGACCATGCAGCGCTTCACCCACGTCAAGAGCGAGGCCGACGAGGGGGATCTCGGGCTGGCCCTCGTGGTCGACGCCGAGCTGTTCCGGTTCGAGGCCATCGTCCGCTGGCTCGACGCCACCGACTCCCGGCTCAAGCGGATGCCCGAGGCGGCCAGGACCGCCGCCATCACGCCGACCCCCGCGGCCGGGCGTCTGGGCCGGAAGCTGGGAGCCCTGCGATGACCTCAGGGCGGGCGTTGTCGATCGAGCAGGTGTCCAAGGTCTACGGCGAGGGTCCCACCGAGGTCCATGCCCTGCAGGACATCGACTTGGGGGTCAACCGGGGCGAGATGGTGGCGATCATGGGCCCAAGCGGATCGGGCAAGAGCACCCTGCTGACCATCGCCGGCAGCCTGGAGGATCCGTCGAGCGGCAGCGTGTTCGTGGACGGCTCCGAGCTGGGCGCCATGACCCGGAACCAACGGGCCCAGCTGCGGCGTCGATCCATCGGCTACGTGTTCCAGGACTTCAACCTGTTGCCCGGTCTCACCGCGGCCGAGAACGTGGCCTTGCCGTTGGAGCTGGACGGCATCAACGCCCGCAAGGCCCGCAAGGTGGCGCTCGGCGCGCTTGACGACCTCGACCTGGAGCATCGGGCGGCCCACTTCCCTGACGACATGTCCGGCGGCGAGTGCCAGCGGGTGGCCATCGCCCGGGCCATCGTCGGTGACCGGCACCTGCTGCTGGCCGACGAGCCCACCGGCGCCCTGGACTCGATCAACGGCGAAGGTGTGATGCGCTTGCTGCGGGCGAGCTGCCAGCGGGGGGTGGCCGTGGTGATCGTGACCCACGAGGCCCATCTGGCCTCCTGGGCCGACCGAGTGGTGTTCCTGCGGGATGGACGCATGGTCGACCAGACCGGCACCCCGCCAGGCCCGGAGTCGTTGCTGGCCCCTGGAACGACCCGATGAAGCTGGGCAAGGGTGCCGGCACTGGTCCGGCGCGGCAGGCGGTCGTCCGCTGGGCCTGGCGCATGTTCCGCCGGGAGTGGCGCCAGCAGGCCCTGGTCATCGTCCTGCTCACGGTGACCGTGGCCGCGGCGGTGGCCGGCGTGTCGATGGGCTGGGGTGCGGCCGACACCAGCGCACGCACGTTCGGGAGCGCCAACCACCTGCTCCAGTTCGACGCCTCCGACCCGACGCAGCTCGCACACAACCTGGCCGAGGTCGACAAGCGGTTCGACGACACCGAAGAGATCGGCCGCCGCTACGAGGCGATCCCGGGGACGGCGGAGGATGTGGAGCTGCGCAGCCAGGACCCCGACGGACCGCTCGGCCGGTCGATGCTGGACCTGCGCAACGGCCGCTATCCCGACACGGCCGGTGAGGTCGCGCTGACCGACGACATGGCCGTGCTCCTCGATGTCGGGATCGGCGACACGACCAAGCTCGGCGACCAGGAATGGACCGTCGTCGGGCTGGTCGAGAACCCGTCGGACTTCGGCGACGAGTTCGGGCTGTTGGCGGCCGAGGCCGACAATGGCCCCCTCGATGCGGTGACGGTCCTGGTCGATGCCCCCGACGACGAGCTCGAGGCGCTCGCCGACGCCTTCGACGGACCACTGGTCCGGGAGTCCCGCGGCGCCAACTCGGAGCAGGCGTTCGCCGCCGGCACCATGCTCAGCGCCGCCACCGTGGTGATGCTGCTGGTTTGCTTCGTGGCCGCGGCTGGTTTCGCGGTCGTGGCCCAGCGCCGACTGCGGCAGCTGGGGATGCTGGCCGCGGTCGGCGCCACCGAGAAGCACCTGCGGCTGGTGATGGTGGCCGACGGGGTCGCAGTCGGCGCCGCGGCCACGCTGATGGGAACCGCGCTCGGCCTGGTCGGCTGGGTCCTGGCCGCGCCGTGGACGGAGTCGGCGGCCGGCCACCGCATCGACCGGTTCGACCTGCCCTGGTCGTACATCGGGCTGCTCATGACCCTGGCCGTGGTGACAACCACGGTGGCGGCCTGGTGGCCGGCGCGCTCGATTGCCCGGGTCCCCATCATCCAGGCCCTGTCGGCCCGGGCGCCCCGCCCCCGGCGGGTGCACCGCTCAGTGGTCCTCGCTGTTGCCCTCCTCGTAGTGGGGATCACCAGCTTGGTCCTGGCCAACGAGAAGAACGGGTTGCTCATCGTGGTGGGGACGCTCACCACCATCCTCGGGGTGCTGGCGATCTGTCCGATCGCGGTCCGGGCCCTCGGCCGGGTGGCCAAGCGGGCTCCGGTGGCGGTGCGGTTGTCGCTGCGGGACCTGGCCCGCTACCAGTCCCGCTCGGGCGCCGCTCTCGCCGCCATCTGCATGGGCCTCGGGATCCCGTTGGCCATGCTGATCACCCTCACCGCCGACGACTACCGGAACGGCAAGGCTGACCGGCTCGGGACCCTGTCGGATCGGCAGATGCTGGTGCGCGCTCCCGACTGGTATCCGCTCGTGCCCGAGTGGACGCCCGAGGAGCAGGCCACCCAGCAGGCCCAGATCGATGCCATGGCTGCCGACTTCGACCACGCGACCGTCAGCCCGCTGGCCATGGTCGTGGACCTCGATTCCGCTCCCGAGGGCGGCGTCGACGGACAACAGAGCGGCCGGCCGGTGGTGGAGCTGGGCTGGCCGATGGACAGCAACACCTTCCAGGGCGACCCGTTGTACGTGGCCACGCCTGAGCTGCTGGCCCGCTATGGCGTCGACCTGGCCACTCTCGATCCCAGCGTGGACGTGCTCGCCAGCAGCGACGTGCTCGGGAACGGGAACATCGAGGACTTCGAGTACTTGGGCATCGCAGCCCGGGGAGAACATCCCAAGATCCAGCAGATCGACGCGCCTGACTACACCCACATCCCGGATGCCTTCATCACGCCGGCCGGGCTGCGCCGAAGCGGCTTGGACTCGGTTTGGGCCGCCCGTTGGCTGGTCGAATCGGCCAGCCCGATGACCGATGCCCAGTTCGCCCGGGCCCGGGCGATCGCCGCGGCGTCGGGGCTCGAGGTGGAGACCCGCCAGGAGCGCGAGCCCATCGGCGGCGCCCAGCTCGGCGTGGCGCTGGCTGGCGCGGTGCTGGCTCTGGCGGTGCTGGCCATGACTGTCGGTCTGATCCGGGGAGAGGCCGCCGGCGACCTGCGCACCCTCACCGCCGCCGGCGCCACCAGCCGGGCCCGCCGGGTCCTCACCGCCAGCACCGCCGGGGCACTGGCGCTGCTCGGGGTCCTGCTGGCCACGGTCGGCGCCTATGCCGCCCTGCTGGCCGGACACCACAAGAACCTCGAACCGTTCGCTCAGGTCCCTGTCGTGCATCTCGTGGGCGTAGCCCTTGGTGTCCCCCTGGCCGCGGTCATGGCCGGCTGGCTCCTCGCCGGCCGAGAACCCCCAGCCATAGCCCGAGGCGCGATCGAATGACGGCGGCCACGGGGGGAGTAGCCGCCCGCCGGGCCGTGGCCCGCTGGGCGCTACGGATGTTCTGCCGTGAATGGCGCCAACAGCTCCTGGTCCTGGGTCTCCTCACCCTGGCGGTGGCGGCCACCCTGCTGGGCACCGCTGGTGGCTACACGATGGCGCCCTCACCCGAGGCCAAGTTCGGCCGGAGCGACCTGCTGTTCCGGCTGGACGCCAGCGACCCGGACGCCGCTGCGGCTGACCTGGCCGCGATCAAGAAGGGGTTCGGCCCGACCGAGCTTGTCGCGCACCGCTACGAGCGGATCCCCGGATCGATCGAGACGCTGGATCTGCGAGCCCAGGATCCTCGTGGCCGCTACCGCTCCGGGACCCTGGCTTTGCGCTCCGGTCGCTATCCGAGAGGTACGGGTGAGGTCGCGCTTACCGACGCTGTGGCGTCGACGTTGGAGGCGGGCGTCGGCGCCTCACTGCGTCTAGGCGGCGTCGATCGCACCGTGGTCGGTCTGGTCGAGAACCCCGAGAAGCTCGACGACGAGTTCGCCCTGATCGCCCCGACCCCGGATGGGCTGGACGGCTCGCAGTCGCTGGTCGCGCTGGTAGCGGCGACGCAGGACCAGTTCGACGCCTTCGAGCGGCACAGCCACAGCTCCTGGGACCACGAATGGAAGCCCCGGTCGGACCGCGACGCCGCGAGCGCGGTCCTGGGACTGGCCGCGTTTGGCATGGTCCTGATCTGTCTGGTCGCCGCAGCCGCGTTCGTGGTGGTGGCCCAGCGCCGTTTGCGTCAGCTGGGCATGTTGGCGGCCATCGGGGCGACGCCTCGACACCTTCGGCTGGTGATGCTGGTGAATGGCATCGCCACCGGCATCGCCGCGGCCGTTGCCGGATCAGCTGTCGCTCTGGCCGGATGGGTCGTGGTGGGACCTCGCCTCGAGACCGTGGCCAGCCATCGAGTCGACCGGTTCGATCTCCCCTGGTCGATCACCGGATGGGGTCTCGTCCTGGCCGTGCTGACCGCCACCGTTGCCGCCTGGTGGCCGGCCCGGACCGTGGCTCGGATCCCGGTCACACTGGCGTTGTCGGCTCGGCCGCCGCGCCCCCGCCTTGCTGGTCGTTCCGCGGTCCTGGCGTTGCTTCTGGTCGGCGCGGGTGTCGTGTGCCTGGCTCGCGCCGATCAGACCGAGGGGTTGCTGATGACCGTCGGCACGGTGTCAACCATCCTCGGGGTCCTGCTGTCGGCCCCGACGGCGATTCGGGTCCTGGGTCGGGCGGCCCGACGCTTCCCGGTCGCGGTTCGTCTGACCATGCGGGACCTGGCCCGCTACCAAGCCCGGTCCGGCTCGGCGCTGGCCGCGACCAGCCTGGCCTTGGGCATCCCGGTCGCCGTCGTCGTGGCCTCGACCGCGGCCGAGCACGGCGCCGACGAGGGCAACCTGTCGGACCGCCAGATGCTGGTCCGGATCCTCGACACCGATCCCGACGTGTCGATCGTTCCGGACCGGACGGCGGGCGAGCTGGCGTCCCTCGAAGCCCAGGTCGACCGGATGGCGGCCGAGTTGGATCAGCCGAACCTGTTGCCTCTCGATGCCGCGGTCGACCCCGACGTCGAGGCCAAGGGCGACTTCGAGGGCGGCGCACCCGGGCGTCCCGCGGTCACGCTGGGCACCCGGAAGGACGAGGACACCTTTCACGACGTCGTCGCCTACGTGGCGACGCCGGCGATGCTTCGCTACTACGGCCTGAACGCGGCGAGTCTCGACGCCGAGACCGACGTGTTGACGGCCCGTCCCGAGCAGCTGGTGCTCCGAGGCGAGGATCCCCGGGTCCCACCAGATGTCGTCTCTCACCGCGGGCGGCTCCGTGTCCCGGCCTATGGGTCAGCTCCGGCCACGTTGCTGGCCGAGTCCCTGGTGCGCCGGCGTGGTTGGGAGACGGCGCTGGTGGGGTGGTTCCTGGAGACCGACAAGCCGCTGACTTCGGCGCAGCGGGCGACGGCTCGGGAGATCGCGGCTGATGCCGGGTTGACCATCGAGACCCGGTTCGACGAGCGGCGGCTGTGGGCGTTGCGGGATGGGGCGACCGCGCTTGGCCTGGCGTTCGCGCTGGGCATCCTGGCCATGACGGTGGGGCTGATCCGGAGCGAGGCCGCGGGCGACTTGCGCACGCTCACCGCGGCCGGAGCAACCAGCCGGATCCGCCGAGCCCTGACCGCAAGCACCGCCGGCTCACTGGCTTTGCTCGGGGTGCTGATCGGCACCCTCGGCGCCTATCTGGGGCTCGCCGCCGGCTACGTCGGCGACGTCGGAGCGCTGAGCCGGGTGCCTGTGCTCCACCTCACGCTGTTGGCCGCCGGTGTCCCGTTGGTAGCTCTCGTGGCGGGCTGGCTCCTGGCCGGCCGAGAACCCTCGCTCCGTCAGTGAGGCCCGCGGAGGGCCTGGAGGGCGGGGGTGGCGACGCTGCCGCGGCGACCACCAGGTCCTCCCGGGTGGGGAAGTGGCGGAACAAGCCGCCCTGGGACACGCCGGCCCGGTCGCAGACTCCCTTGATCGAGGTCCGGGCGTAGCCCATCTCCGTCACGGTGTCGATGGTGGCCTGGAGGAGCTTGGCGATCGTCGTCTCGCGCCGGTGTCGAGTTCCTGGCCCATCCGGGCGGACCGCCTCCCAACGCCACCCAGGTGATCCCGAACTCGCTCGATCCGGCCCACGCCAGCCGGGTGCGCTGCAGCTTCGTGCCGCTGAGC
>DASXTK010000439.1:0-7169 GCA_036505485.1 Acidimicrobiales bacterium | reverse complement strand
CGGGTTTCACCGGCATGGGTCTCCCCCCTCACACAGATGACGGCGCGGTCATCTAATCATGCATGAGTACTGCAAGAACAGGGATCAGGCTCGGCCGGTGTCGTAGAAGAGTCGCTCGACCACGTGACGGGCCCGGCGGGTGACCCGCCGATAGTCATCCCGCAGCTCGCTCACCGTGGTCCCCAGCGAGCGGGCGAGGCGGGCCGCGTCGTCGGCCTTCTGGGGCATGGCGTCGCCGTTGGGTGGAGCGGAACCGACCAGCCACCAGCGGTTCCGGGTCCTCTCGCAGAACCGGTAGGCGGCCCGCAGGACATCGGCTTCACCCTCGCTCACCACCCCGATCCCCACCAGGCGGTCGAGGGCCTCCATGGTTCCGGGAGCCCGCAGGCCGTGGCGCAACTGCTGCAGCTGAACCGTCCACTCGACGTCGGACAGCGAACCGCGGCCGAGCTTGAAGTGGAACAGGGAGTCCTCTCCCGGGGGAATGCGCTCCCGCTCGATGCGGGCCTTCATCCGCCGGACCTCGCGCTCGTCGTCTGCGGTGAACGGCCGCTCCCACACCGCCTCGTCGACCAGCCCCATGAATCGCTCCCCCACGCCCCGATGGCCGGCCACCGGACGAGCCCGGGCCATGGCCTGGCGTTCCCACATCTGGGCCCAGCGCTCGAAGTAGGCGGCATAGCCCGAGAGGCTGCGAGCCAGCGGGCCCTGCCGGCCCTCGGGCCGCAGCGCGGTGTCCACCGGGAAGATGCGCTGGGCCGGAGTGGGTCCGCCCAGGAACCGCACCAGTCCGCCGGCCACCCGCAGGGCCTCGTCGTGGAACGCCTCCGAGGCGCCGTCGTAGACGAACACGAGGTCCAGGTCGCTGCCATAGGCCAGCTCGCGGCCAGCGAAGCGGCCCAAGGAGATGACCGCGAAAGGGACCTGGGGATCGAGCGCATCCAGCGCGGCTTGAACCGATGCCTCGGCCAGCGCGGCCAGGTCGGCCCCGACCTCGACGACACTGGCTGCCTCCAGGATGTCCCGGGCGGCAATCCCCAGCAGATGCCGCTGGTGCCAGCGGCCGAGGGCCCGCTGACGTTCGGCGAGATCGGTCCGCCAGCCCAGGGCCCGGCGGGTGGACTCGACCAGCTGGTCGTGGGTCTGGGTCCGCAGCCGGGTGGGATCGGCCAGACGGGAGATCAGATCGGGGTTGGCGGCCAGGACGTCGCCCAGCAAACCCGATGTCCCCAGCAACAGGCACAGGTGCCGGGCCACCTCGGGGCTCTCGCGAAAGGCGTTGGCCAGCTCGATGGCCCGCTGCTCGCCCGATGCCAGCTTGCGCAGGCCCAACAACCCCATGTCGGGGTCGGGCGCGGTGGACAGCCAGTCGAGCAGCAGCGGCAGGACCTGCCGCATCATCCTCGACGACCGGGTGAGGCCCCGGGTCAGCTCGCGCACCGCCTGCCGGGTGCGGTCGGCGTCGGCGAACCCGAAGGTGGCCAAGGCGGCCACCGCAGCGTCGGGCGCCAGCGGACCGGCGCCGGCCAGGGCGTCGAGCAGCGGACGGAAGTACAACCGCTCATGCACCGAGCGGACCAGGTTCCGCCGCTGGCTCAGCTCCTGGTCGAAGGCCTCGGTCGGACCGGCCGCCGGCGTACCGCGGTAGCCGAGGACCCGGGCGATGCGACGGCGGTGGTCCCGGGACGCCGGCAGGGTGTGGGTCTGCTGCTCCTCCTCGAGCTGCACCGCATGCTCGACCCTCCGCAGGAACCGGTAGGCGTTGGCCAGACCGTCGGCATCGCTGGGGGCGACGTAGCCGCCGGCGGCCATCTCGCCCAGCGCGGCCAGGGTGTTGGGCGAGCGCAGATCCGGGTCGACCCGGCCGTGGACCAGCTGCAACAGCTGCACCGAGAACTCGATGTCGCGAATGCCGCCGGGTGCGTTCTTCACCTCGCGGTCGGCGATCCCCCGCCGCACGACCGCTTGCTCCGAGCGAGCCTTCATGGCCCGCAACGACCGCAGGTCATCGCTGGTGAACGGCCGATCCCACACCGCCGACGCGGCAGCCGCGGCCCAGCGCTTGCCGATGTCGGGATCGCCGGCGACCGGAACGGCCTTGATCAAGGCCTGGCGTTCCCAGGGAGCAGACCAGCGCTCCCAGTAGGTGGCATAACTGTCCACGCTGCGGGTCAGCGGACCATCCCGGCCCTCGGGTCGCAGGTTGGCGTCGACCCGGAAGCATTGACGGGCGATGTCCATCACCGCCCGGGCGGCCCGGACGTCTCCCCCGATGAACAGGACGTCGATGTCGCTGGCGTAGTTCAGCTCGCCGCCGCCGAGCTTGCCCATGCCGATGACCGCGAGATCGCTCGTCTCGGTGCGCTGCACCGCGACCCGCAACACGTCGACCGCCAGGTCGGCCAGCGCCCGGGTGGTCTCCTCCACCGTGCGCCGCCCGAGCAGATCGTTCGCGCCGATGCGCAGGTACTCGTGGCGCTTCCACCGCACCAGGTCGGCGGAAGGATCCTCAGGAGGTTCCGCTCGACGGTTCAGGTCGGCCAGGACGTCGACGGCCGTCGACTCCGCTCCCAGCAGGCGGGCCAGGCTGCGACTGGCGGCCACGACGGTGACCAGCGCTGCGCCGAGAGCCGGGTCGGCCTCCAGGCGATCGACGAGCCCGCCGTCGGATCGTTCCAGGAAGGCGCGAACCGCGGGCGGGTCGGCGCTGCGATCGGCCCACTCCGCCAGTGGTCCTGGGAGGGTTGTCACCGGACCCAGTCTGCCGCGGGTCGTGGGTCCTAACCGGAGGACCTCGTACGCTGGGATTGATGCCTCGTCTGCGCGTCGGTCTGGCCCAGATCAACACCCATGTCGGCGATCTCGACGGCAATGTGGCCCGGGTGGTCGGAGCGTTGCGCGACGCCGAGGCCGAGGGCTGCGATCTGGTGGTGTTCCCGGAGTTGGCCCTGACCGGCTACCCGCCGGAGGACCTGCTGCTCAAGCCCGGCTTCGTGGCCGACAACCTCGACGCACTGGCCGCCGTGGCCCAAGCCACCAGCTCATGTGCGATGGTGGTCGGCTACGTGGACGCCCAGCGCGACCTGCACAACGCCGCCGCGGTGGGCGCTCACGGCGAGGTCCAGGCGGTCTACCGCAAGCGACTCCTGCCGAACTATGCGGTCTTCGACGAGCAGCGCTACTTCGCGCCCGGCACCGAGCGGCCGTCGCTGGTGTCGATCGGCGGCGTCCGGGTCGGCGTGTCGATCTGCGAGGACGCGTTCAGCCCGACCGGTCCGATCGCGCTGCAGGCCGCAGGCGGCGCCGAGCTGGTGGTGAACATCAACGCCTCGCCGTACTACGCCGGTCGGCTTGGGGAACGGGAGCGCATGCTCGGAACCCGGGCCGCCGACGCCTCGTGCTCGTTGCTCTACGTGAACCAGGTCGGTGGCCAGGACGAGCTGGTTTTCGACGGCGGCTCGCTCATCTTCGACACCCAGGGCAACCTGATCGCCCGCGCTCCCCAGTTCGTCGTGACCACGCTGATCTGCGATCTCGACGTGCAGCCGGTGTTCCGCAAGCGGCTGCTCGACCCCCGGGGCCGCGAGAACGACGAGCCGTTGCCGGTAGTCGAGATCACCGCCACCCGTCCCGACCGGGGCCGCCGCGACCTGCGACCGCTCGTCGTCAGCGACACGCTGCCTCGGGTCCGGGAGGTGTACGAGGCGCTGGTCCTCGGGACCCGCGACTACGTGGCCAAGAACGGCTTCACCGATGTCGTGATCGGGCTGTCCGGTGGCATCGACTCGTCGCTGGTGGCGGTCATCGCCACTGATGCCCTCGGCCCCGAGCACGTCCATGGGGTGCTGATGCCCTCGCGCTACTCCTCGGACCACTCGTTGGAGGACGCCGAGAAGCTGTGCGCCGAGCTGGGCATCGAGCATCGCGTCATCCCCATCGAGCCGGCCCACACCGCGCTGTTGGAGATGCTGGCCCCCAGCTTCGAGGGCCTCGACCCGGACATCACCGAGGAGAACCTGCAGTCGCGCATACGCGGGATGATCCTGATGGCGTTGTCCAACAAGTTCCGGGGCTGGATGGTGTTGACGACCGGGAACAAGAGCGAGATGGCCGTGGGGTACTCGACCCTTTACGGCGATACCGCCGGCGGGTTCGCGGTCATCAAGGACGTCCCCAAGACGCTGGTCTACGAGCTCTGCCGGGACCGCAACAGCCGGGCCGGGCGGGCCCTGGTGCCCGAACGGGTGCTGTCCAAGCCGCCGTCGGCCGAGCTGCGTCCCGACCAGCGCGACGACCAGTCGCTGCCGCCCTACGAGCTGCTGGACCCGATCCTCGAGGCTTACGTAGAGGACGATCGCACCCGGGCCGAGCTGGTCGAACTGGGCTACGACCCGGAGATCGTGGAACGGGTGACCCGGCTGGTCGACGCGGCCGAGTACAAGCGGCGCCAGTCGCCGCCGGGCGTGCGCGTGACCCCCAAGGCCTTCGGCAAGGACCGCCGGGTCCCGATCACCAACGCCTACCGGGGCTGAACGCGAAATTGATGCGGTTTCGTAGACCTGCCACGAAAACCGCATCAATTTGGGGATGACTGGTTAGAACGGCAAGCCGATGGTACAGGCGACCGGACGGGTGTGCGCCGGGTCGAGCGCGTTGGTGATGATCGTGGCCACGCCGGTGTCGAACGCCATGCCGATGTGACCGACCGGATCCAGCGGGCAGGTGTCCTGCACGTACATGTTGTGGACGCCAGCCTCGTTGACGAACGAGGTCTCCACCGGGGTGACCAGGATGTCGGTTCGGGAGGCCAGGATCGTGTACTCCACCCCGGACACCGCGATCGGCCCGTTGGTCAGGGCCTGGACCGCAGGCCCGTCGGTGATCAGGTCGTCACAGGCATCGCAGCCGAAGGTCCGCAGGATCAGGTCGACCTGGGGCCGGATCCCCAGCCCGTCGGCGAACCCGACCAGGCCGGCGAAGGTGGTGCCGTGGGTCGGCGGAGCCAAGGAGACGACCCGGCCGATCTTGTTCCCGGCGTGGCGCATCTTGGGGATGTAGAGCGACAGGAACCCACCTTCGGAGTGGCCCACGATGTCGACCTCGGCAGCGCTGGTGGCATCGCGCACGTCATCGATGAAGCGCACCAGCTCGTCGGCCGATTCGGAGATGGGCTTGAACCCGCCGAACGGGATCAGGGGCGAGACCTTGCCGTAGGTCTTGTAGAAGACGCAGTAGCCCTGGCTGGCCAGGTACGGAGCCATGAACGACCAGTGTCCGGCCGCGGGCGCCCCGAGCCCGTGCAGCAGCACGACCGGGTCGGGATGAGCTGCGGACGGACGACAGCTCCAGTTGTTGACGCCCGATGAGGCAGCGGTGGGCGCGGCCGGCGACGCGCCGGCTTGGACGCTGCCGACGGCGGCGAACATTCCGGTCGCGAGCAGCGCGGCCAGCGCAGCTCTGAGGAGTTTTGCGTGCATAGGTGGATCCCCCCACGAGATGTGTTCTCAATGACACGCAGAGATGTGTGTCGCTTGGCACAGTAGAACCTGGACGCGCTTTGAACAAGGACTCTTTTTCATAACAAGGCTCCGTGTCCGAATTTCTGCGGTGCGGCTAACGTGAGCGGCGTGGCTGAGCTGACGGCAGCGACGGAGACGGGAACACCGGGCCGCCCGCCCGGGCGGCGCATCAAGGGCCTGGACGCGGCCGAGCGCCAGGCCGAGCGGCGCCGCCAGCTGTTGGACGCCGCCCTCGAGCTGTTCGCCACCAAGGGCTACGTCAACACCTCCATCGAACAGATCTGCCAGACCGCGTTCGTCGGAACCAAGGCGTTCTACGAGCTGTTCGACGGCAAGGAGTCCTGCTACCTGGCCTTGCTCGACGACCTCAGCCAGCAGATGACGGACCGGGTCGTCGCTGCCGCTGCCGACCTACCCGACGACGAACGGGCCGCGGCCCGGGCCCTCGTCGCCGCTTTCGCCCACGCCGTCGTGGACGACCCCAGGGTCGCCCGCGCCACCTTCGGGCAGGCCGGCGGGATCTCCTGGGCGGTGGAGCAGAAGCGACGGTCCAACCGGCGCTGGGCCGCTGAGTTCCTCGAATCGGTGTGGGCTGGTTTCGGCTTGACGCCGACCGGCGGCGGGAACCTCCACGTGGTGGCGGTTGGCCTGGTCGGCGGTCTGTTCGACCTGGTGGTCGACTGGCTGCACGATGCCGCGGAGGTCAGCGACATCGAGTCACTCATCGACGGGCTCACCGTCTTCTACGAGACCGTGAGCACCGGACTATCCGCCCAGAAGTAGCCAGGTCACCAGCCTTCGGCCTGGAAGCCGTTGCGTTTGTGGGTGCCGTCGCAGAAGGGCTTGTTGGACGAACCGCCGCAGCGGCACAGGAACGCTCGATCCGTCACCTCGAGGACCTCGCCCCGAGCCAGCTCGATGCACACCGGGCCTTCCACCGCGAGCGGGCCGTCCGGTCGCAGGGCGACGACCACCCGCACCCCTTCGGCTTCGACTGGGTCCGAGGACGCTTCCGATCCTTCGGCGACGCCGTTGACGCCCAGCGGAGCACCGTCCAGCCGCGTGTACGTGAGCGCCCGGCTGGGACAGGTGTCGACCGCAGCGGCTATGGCGTCGGCCTCGGCCGCGTCGATGCGCACCCAGGGCCGGCGCCGGGTGTCGAACACGTCGGGCAGGGCGGCCAGACAGTTGGCCGAATGGATGCAACGGGCGCTGTCCCAGTGCACCACGATCCGGTCCGTCCCATAATCCCGATGGACGTGTGTGCGGTCGGCCACCTCGCCATTGTGGCGCGACACCTGGCCAACTCCGCGCGATCGCCCGGTCCGGACCGCAGACTCTGACCCAACCGCCGATGTCCGACGCCGCCCTTCCTCTTCCGATGCCCGATGCCCCGCCGCCGGCCGGCGCGGGACACTGGCGCGCCGACGTCGCGCTGGCCGTCGCGGCGTTCTTCTTCGGCACCACGTTCGTGATCGTCCAGGACGCGGTGGAGACCGCGGATCCGGTCGACTTCCTGGCGATCCGGTTCCTGATCGCGGCGCTCGTCCTCGGGGTCGCGACCCGGGGCCGACCCGGCACTCCGCGGGAGCTGCGTCACGGCATCGTCGCCGGCCTGGCCCTGCTCACCGCCTATGTCCTGCAGACCGT
>DASXTK010000438.1:0-1888 GCA_036505485.1 Acidimicrobiales bacterium | reverse complement strand
GCCGGGTGCGGGACCTGCTGGCTCCCGGCGGCACCTTGGTTGTGGAGGTGGAGCCGCCGGATCATCCCACCGAGGTGCTGCAGGTGCGGGTCCAGTCGCCGGATCGGACCGGTCCGTGGTTCCCCTGGGCTCGGGTCAGCGCGGCGAGCATCGGCGCGTTGGCATCGGATGGTGACCTGACCGCGACCCGGGTGCAGCGGCGAGGCGGAAGGTGGTTCGCGTGGCTGACCCGGTCGTGAGCGAACCCCTGCCCACTGAGGTGGCGCTGCACGAGGAGCGCACCGCGGCCTGGCTCGGGGTCACCCTCGGGGTGGCGTTCACGACCTGCTTCGTGACCGGAGTGCTGTCCCATCTCATCCAGAACCCGCCGGACTGGTTCCTGTGGCCACCTCGCCCGGCCGGCCTGTACCGGATCACCCAGGGGCTCCACGTCATCACCGGTTTCGCCGCCATCCCGCTGGTCCTGGCCAAGCTCTGGGTGGTCCATCCCAAGCTCTTCGCCTGGCCGCCGGCCCGGGACATCGGCCACGGGCTCGAGCGCCTGGCGTTGCTGCCGCTGGTCGGCGGGGCGCTGTTCCTGCTGGTGTCGGGGACGCTCAACGTGGCCCGGTGGTACCCGTGGTCGTTCTTCTTCCCCCGGGCCCACTACTGGGCCGCCTGGATCACCATCGGGGCGCTGATCATCCACGTCGGCGTCAAGGCCACGATCACCCGCCATGCCCTGGCCCGTCAGCCTCCGGCGGCCGCGGTCCGGGCCACCCCCGGACAGCGGCGTGCGTTCCTCGGGGCCGTGGCCGCCACCTCCGGTCTGGTGGCTCTCAGCCAGGCCGGCTCGACGATCGGTTGGCTCAGCCCCCTGTCGGCCTTCGCTCAACGCCGGCCCAACCAGGGTCCGCAGGGTCTGCCGATCAACAAGTCGGCGGCCGGCGCCAAGGTGACCGAGCTGGTCGCCCGGGACCCGGACTATCGCCTCGTGGTCGAGGGCGCGGTCTCACGTCCCCTCAGCCTGTCGCTCGACGATCTGCGGAACCTGCCCCAGCACCAAGCCGAGCTGCCCATCGCCTGCGTCGAGGGCTGGAGCGCCTCGGCGCACTGGCGGGGCGTCCGACTGCGGGACCTTCTGGAACAGTGCGGCGCCGACGATCGGGCCGAAGTGATGGTCGAGTCCCTGCAACCTCGGGGCCTCTACCGGGCATCGGTGGTCAACCGCCTGCAGGCCCAGGATCCGGACACGCTGCTCGCCCTGGAGCTCAACGGCGAACCGTTGCATCTGGACCACGGCCATCCGGTCCGGTTGATCGGGCCCAACCGGCCCGGAGTGCTGCAAACCAAGTGGGTCCAGCGGCTGGTGGTCCGATGACCCGGCCGCGCCTGGGACCTTCGCTCGGCGTGGCTTTGGGTGTGCCGGTGCTGTTGTTCGGGGTGTGGGGGATGTTCCACGACGCCGACCGGACCCACCCCGCCGACGCCTTCCGCTGGATCGTCGGCTCCGCGGCAGTCCACGACTTCGTCGTCCTCCCCCTGGTGCTCGGGATCGGATGGCTGCTCACCCGCCCGTTCCCGACCTGGACCCGCCCGGCCTTGCGCCTCGGAGTGGCGGTCTCCGCCGTCCTCGCCATCGTGGCCTGGCCCTTGATCGCCGGCTACGGCGAGGACCGCACCATCCCCTCCCTCCTCCCCCGCAACGAGGCCGCAGGCCTCGTCGCCTACCTCGGTCTGGTGTGGGTTGCCGTCGCCCTGTGGCTGGCGTTTCGTGCGTGGCGGCAGGGAAACGAGGCTCCCAGGCAGCCGGCTGAGCCGGCTGCCGATCCCAGTGTGCTCCCGGCATTGCCCGGGCCGCCAGACACTCTTTGAACGGTCGTGGTTGGCTAGCAACCACGACCGTTCA
>DASXTK010000437.1:0-5885 GCA_036505485.1 Acidimicrobiales bacterium | reverse complement strand
AGAAACGCCTCAATTTCGGGTGCTAGCGGAAGTCCCGGCTGCGGGAGGGGGCGACGATCGGCAGCGGTTCCATCTGCTGGGCCAGGATGTTGGTCACGCCTTCGGCCCGTTCCAGCCGGCCCCGGACCAACAGCGCCGCGGCGTTGAGCACCACCCGCCGGTAGTGGGTCCAGCACCCCTTGGACACCACCACGTTGATCAGGCCGAACTCGTCCTCCAGGTTGACGAACATGGTGCCGCCGGCCGTGGCCGGACGCTGGCGGTGGGTGACCACCCCACCCACGGTCACCCGAGCACCGTTGTCCACCTCGTGCAGCCGGGAGGCCGGCACCACTCCCAGCTCGTCGAGCAACTCGCGCACGAAACGGGTGGGGTGGCCTTCGGGGCTGACCCCGGTGGCCCACAGATCGGCCCGGGCCTCCTCGGCCGGCTCCATCCCCGGCAGCGGCGGGGCCTCGGCTCCGCACACCACGCCGTCGAGGCGATCGACACCGGTGCCGGCCAGGGCTCCCGCCACCCACAACGCCTCCCGCCGCTCCAGCCCGAGGCACTCCATCGCTCCGGCGGTGGCCAGGGCCTCGAGCTGGCGCCCGGTCATCCCCGTCACCCGGCGGACCAGATCCCCCACCTCCGTGTACGGACCACCTTCGTCCCGTTCGGCCATCAGCCGCTCGGCCAGCTCGTCGCCGATCTCGCGCACCGAGCTCAACCCCAGCCGCACCACCGGTCCGCCCTGGCCCCAGGTGTGGGGTGGCGCTCCCTTGGGCGCCGGCTCTGTGGACGACCCGTCCTCCAGGATGGCCTTCGTTCCCGAAGCGTTGAGGCTGGGGGTGCGGACCTCCACCCCGTGGCGCCGGGCGTCCTGCACCAACGAATGCGGTGAGTAGAACCCCATGGGCTGGGCGTTGAGCAACCCGGCACAGAACGCCGCCGGGTAATACCGCTTCAGCCAGGACGAGGCGTAGACCAGGTAGGCGAAGCTCACCGAGTGGCTCTCGGGGAAGCCGTAGCTGGCGAAGGCCACCAGCTTGTCCCAGATGCGCTCGGCCACCTCACCTACCACCCCCTTCTGGGACATGCCGTCGTAGAGGCGCTGGCGGAGCTTCTCCATGCGTTCGCGGCTGCGCTTGGACCCCATGGCCTGCCGGAGCTCGTCGGCCTCGGCCGGCGTGAACCCGGCCATGTCCATGGCGATCTGCATGAGCTGCTCCTGGAACAGCGGTACGCCCAAGGTCTTGCGCAGGGCCGGTTCCATCAGCGGATGCAGGCAGGTGGGCTCCTCCAACTCCTTGCGCCGGCGGATGTAGGGGTGCACCGAGCCGCCCTGGATCGGGCCGGGTCGGATGAGCGCCACCTCCACCACCAGGTCGTAGAACTTCTCGGGGCGGAGCCGGGGCAGCGTGGCCATCTGGGCCCGGGACTCGACTTGGAACACCCCCACGGAATCGGCCCGGCACAACATGGCGTAGACCTCTTTGTCCTGCTCGAGCTCGGCCAGATCCACCTTCGTGCCTTGTGCCTGCTCGACCAGGTCGACGCAGTAGTGCAGCGCCGAGAGCATCCCCAGACCGAGCAGGTCGAACTTCACCAGACCCACCGCGGCGCAGTCGTCCTTGTCCCACTGCAGGACCGACCGGTTCTCCATCCGGGCCCACTCGACCGGGCACACCTCGACGATGGGTCGGTCGCAGATGACCATGCCGCCCGAGTGGATCCCCAGGTGCCGGGGCAGATGCTCGACCTCTCGGGCCAGCTGCACCACCGAGAGCGGCACGTCGTGGTCCTTGCCTCCGTCGGTCTTGGGCACCGGGCCCCAGGGGTCGATCTGGCGCGACCAGGCGTCCTGCTGGCCGGGGCTGTAACCCAGCGCCTTGGCCATGTCGCGCACCGCCGAGCGGGACCGATAGCTGATCACGTTGGCCACCTGGGCCGCGTGCCACCGGCCGTGCATCTTGTAGACGTGCTGGATCACCTCCTCACGCCGATCGCTCTCGATGTCGATGTCGATGTCCGGCGGCCCGTCGCGCTCGGTGGACAGGAACCGCTCGAACAGCAGCTCCAGGGACACCGCATCGGCGTTGGTGATCCCCAGCACGTAACAGACCGCCGAGTTGGCCGCGCTCCCCCGGCCCTGGCAGAAGATGTCGTTCTGGCGGCAGAACTCGACGATCTCCCAGACCACCAGGAAGTAGCCGGGGAAACCGAGGGTCTCGATGACCTTCAGCTCGTGGTCGATCTGGGCCCAGGCTCCCGGGACCCGCTCGGCGTCACGGGTCCCGTAGCGGTGGACCGCACCGGCGAGGACCAGCCGCCGCAGGTACTCCATCTCGTCGAGGCCCGCGGGACAAGGGAACGGCGGGAGCTGCGGCGCCACCAGCGACAGGTCGAAGGCGCAGTCCCGGCCCAGCTCGGCGGCCCGCTCGACCACCCCGTCCCAGCGGCGGAACCGACGGGCCTGCTCGTCGCCCGAGCGCACGTGGGCCGCGGTCGACGCCGGCAGCCAACCGGCCATGTCGTCGAGGCTGCGCCGGGCCCGCACCGCGGCCAACGCCGTGGCCAGACGCTGGTGGCTCGGGACCGCGTAGTGGACGTTGTTGGTGGCGACCAGGCCGACCCCGGCCTTGACCGCCAGCTCGGCCAGGGCGTCGTTGCGCACCGAGTCCAACGGATCGCCGTGGTCCCACAGCTCGACGGCCACGTTGTCCCGTCCGAACCACTCGATCAGCCGGTCGAGCTCCCGTCTCGCTGCGGTTGGTCCCTGGTGCAACAGCGCCCGGGGCACCGGACCCTTGCGGCACCCGGTGAGCACCAGCAGATGGTCCTGGTGCAGGGTCGACCAGTCGACCGCGGAGTAGTCCGGCTTGCCCTTCTCCCGGCCGCCCATCTGTCCGGCGCTGATGGCGGTGGCCAGTTTGGCGTAGCCGTCGGGATCCCTGGCCAACACCACCAGATGGTCGCCCTCGGGATCGGACACGCCGTTCTGCGGTTTGTGCAGGCCCAGCGACAGCTCGGCCCCGAAGACCGTGGGCAGCCCGACCGCCCTGGCCGCCTCGGCGAACCGGACCACCCCATAGAACCCGTCGTGGTCGGTGAGGGCCAGGGCCTCGAGACCGGCACGGACGGCTTCCTCCACCAGTTCCTCGGGCTGGCTGGCGCCGTCGAGGAAGCTGAAGCTGGAGTGGCAGTGCAGTTCCGCGTAGGGCGTCTTGTTGGCCCGCCGGACGATCTCGGCCGGGGCCTCGTAGGCCGGCCGGTGGTACGACCAGGCCGGACTGTCTCCCCCGTCAGCCCCCTCGGGCAACGCCTCCCCCACCCGCCCCCGCACCCTCGCCGGCGCGGGCCCCCGATCCGACAAAGCCCGCTCAATCTCCCGCCAAGGCACCCAAGGGTTATTGAATCCCACCCCTCAAGTATACGAACACCCGTTCGCCTAGCGCCCAGTCAGTCGAACGGCTCGACCAGATCATCCTCTACTACCGTCCGGGGACGGGAAGCAGCTCGCCGGGCGCGAGGTGAGAGCAGCACCAGTGATATCCGATGTCGCCGCATGGCGATGGCGAGCGCCTCAGCGGCGTCGGTCAACGATTCGTCCCGCCGCATCAAGAGCAACAGGCCCAGCGCCACGGCATGCAGCAACGGACGTAGAGCGAGCACGCACGCGAGCAGCAGCGCGGCACTCATCGGTGCCCCCGGTGGCGATCGGGGGACGGCACGTTGTCACCACCTCAAGACCCACTGCTCGCCAGGCGACCGGAACGCTCCTCACCGACCCGGGCCACGAGCTGCGCTTCGACCCGACCGATCCGCTCCAGCACTAGCCGCGACAGCTTCTCCTGACGTCGCAGCAAGGTACGGAGCTCAGCCTCGACCCGCACCGAGGACTCATCCAAGTCCGTCCGCAGCGCCACGATCTGAGCCCGCAAGGCACCCACCTGGGCATAGGGCGGACGGACCGCCCGCTCCAGACGACGCAGCCGCCGCATCATCGCCCACCCACCGAGCAGGAGGACCTGCCAAACCAACACCACCGCCAACACTTCGGTCATACCAACACCCCCCGGTTTCACAGACACATCCCCGGCAGGATGGGTTACTTTTGTCACAACTACGGTAGAAGTCTTCCCAGAATTTCCTGCAAGTAATCCGTAAAGTTTGCATGACGAAGCCGCCACGGGACGTGATTGCCACGCCACTAGGACGCGGAAGGGTGAGCAATGACGCAAACATCGAGCCCAACCGTGTGGCGCCGATGGCTGGCCCACGAGTTGCGACGCCTACGCCAGCAAGCCGGGTTGTCGCAGGCCGACGTGGCCAGAGCGATCAACTGCCACGTCCCGAAGATCTCGCTGATCGAGAGCACCGAACGCAACGTGCAGGAGACCGACCTGCAGAAGATGTTGACCCTTCTCAAGGTCCCCGAAGACAAACAGTCGGTGTACTTCGACGCTGTCAGGAACGCCCGCAAGAAGGGCTGGTGGGAGATATACAGCGAGCACACGATCCCCCAATGGATCGAGCTCTTCATCGGCCTAGAGCAGGGCGCCGAACGGCTCAGGAGCTACCAGACCGCCATCTTCCACGGGCTCCTCCAAACGCCCGAGTACGCCGCGGCGATCCTGCGCAGCGGAATGGCCGAAGCCTGGAGCGAGGAGAAGGTGGCCAGGTCGGTCGAGCTGCGCACCCGCCGTCAAGAGGCGATTTGGCGCGAGACCGACCCGTTGCACGTCTCGGCGGTGGTGGACGAGGCAGCACTCCGCCACGTCGTTGGTGGCCGCGACACCATGCAGGCACAACTCGAGCACGTTGTTGACTTGGTGGAGAAGAACGAGCAGGTCACAGTTCAGGTCATCCCGTTCGACCGGGGCGCTGCCCTCGAGGCGAACTACGGGCCGTTCACCATTCTTAGCTTTCCCTCGGTCACCGATCCGGGGGTTACATACATCGAGTATCGCTCCGGGGCCGTGTTCCTAGAATCGATCCCCGAAGTCGACCAGCACTCCATAATCTTTCAACAGCTTCAGAGCCTCGCGCTGCCGCCCGACGAATCGATGACGAAGTTGAGCCGCACTGCGAAGGAGTACCGAAACGGGTGACGACGCATCAACGTCGCTGCCACGGCTCGTAAGGCTGCCCAACCCCAACGAAGGTCGTCGGACAGCACCAGCCGTCAGGTCGTGCCCTTCATCTTGGAGGAACACGCACATGACCGACAAAGCGGAACCGACCACCTTCGACCCCCGCTGTCTCCACTGGCGCAAGTCAAGCTTCAGTGGACTTGGCGAGTGCGTCGAGGTTGCTGACGATCACCACGGCCAAGTCGCCGTGCGCAACAGCAACGACCCCGACGCTGGGATCGTGGTATTCACCCGGAACGACTTGGGCGCCTTCATCGCGGGCATCAAGGCCGGCGAGTTCGACGACCTGACCTGACTGTCATTCCGACATCCGATACAGAAACCGTTGCCCCAGCTAGGTTTTCGCGCTCCTCAGCGTGTTGTCATCCCGCGGTGCGCGCGGTTGCGGGACATAACATCTCGACGCCGTAAGGCGGGCAGAGGCCCCAAGGAGCGTCCATATGGCGAGGCACATCCAGTCGGCGCCGGAACAACACAAGCGGCGAGTGCAGATTGATCGCATCACCGTCCAGCTGCTCGTCAAGATCGGCGAGGAGTGCGAGGCCGCCGGCCTCGATCAGGGAGACATCGTTGTCGAGACCCGGAACAGGTCGATCGGCCCGGCAACGCTCACCAATGCGCTGACGGGTTGCCCGGCTGGCGATTGAACCGCCCTGGGATCCGCGGAGGCTCCTTACCTTGGAAACGAGGATGGAGTCATGGCAGATAGGCAGAAGTCTCCGACGACGAAGCGGTACTCGCCGGAGTTCA
>DASXTK010000436.1:0-12217 GCA_036505485.1 Acidimicrobiales bacterium | reverse complement strand
GACCAGGCCCGGCTGTACACGCTGTACACGGCGTGGCTGATGGACACCGCGGGCAACAAGACCGCCCGCACCGAGATCGCCGGGATCAAGGTGGCGGTGCCGGAGATGGCCCTGTCCATCATCGACGACGCCATCCAGATGTTCGGCGCCGCCGGCGTCAGCCAGGACACCCCGCTGGCTCGGCTCTACGCCGGGATCCGCACCTTGCGCATCGCCGACGGGCCCGACGAGGTTCACCGCCGCACCATCGCCCGCCGCGAGCTCCGCAAGCACGAGTCGTAACGGCGGTCAGATTCATCCAAGACCCTCGGGGGCTCTCGTCGTACCGTCCGCGTATGAGCCTTCCCAGCGTGTATCCGGTGTTGCGGTACAAGGACGTGACCGCGGCCATCGAGTTCCTCACCACGGCCTTTGGCCTGGGCGAGTACCAGTTGCACGACCGGGCGGTGGCGGCCGGGGCCGAGATCACGATGCCGCTGGTCGACCAGCACTACGGGTCGCGGGAGTTCGCGGCCAAGGACCCCGAGGAGAACCAGTGGTTCTTCGGGACCTATCGGCCGGCCCCAGCGTCGGACTGACCGCCGTTCTGTGACCTGTATGCCGCGCTCTGGCGCGGCGGGCAGGTCACAGAACGGGTTGGGACACTCAAGGCCAGGGCCATGGTGGCCGGCAGAGTCACCAGGGTGATCACCGCGGGGATGGCCACACCCGAGTCGTTGGTGGCCAGGCCGAACAGGGCCAGCGCCACGGTGGCCTGGAGCATCGGGCGCAGCATGGCGTGGTGCGCATAGGCCCGCTGCAGCGAGGCTGGCGGTCGGAACACCGCGGTGACCAGCACGATCGTCAGCGCCAGGGCGGCGATGGTGTGGGGTCCCATCACCAGCAGCTCGAGGTTGGCCAGGAGCTTGCGCAGGATGGTGTCCGCAGCTCCACCTTCCAGCACCGAGCCGACGAAACGGCCGAAATGCGTGCGGGCGTCCTCGGGGCGGAGGTAGTCCAGCCAGCCGATGGCTCCCACCGCCACCGCGCCGCCCACCATGGCCAGCGCCAGCCGCCGCCAGGTCACCGACACCTGGGCCACGAGCATGGCCAACACTGCGAAGGCTGGGACCAGGGTCAGCACCCCGCCGAAGTCCGCACCCCACTGGGGTGAGCCGTCGAGCACGATCACCGGCAACGTGATGAGCGCCACCGCGATCAGTGCCTGGCGTTGGGGTCGGCCCTGGGCTGCCCCGGTGGCCAGGATGATGGTCGCCGCTCCCAGCGCGGCGAAGGCGATGTTGCCGAATCCGGTGAACCGTCCGGCGACCACCGGGTTGTAGCCGAGCAGGCTGTTGATCTGCAGGGTCGATCCGGTGAACGCATCGGCGGCGAACGCCAGCACGGTGATGGCGGCGACCATCCCTACCTGGGCTCGCACGCGCCGATCCAGCGGCCGGACCCGGGCGGCGAGTCCGACGGCGCTCGCCAGGATCGCGGCCGCGCCGACTGCCACCGCGCCGTAGACGGCCAGGAGCGGCGCCGACGACCGCCACCAGGGGACCAGGTTGGCCAGGAACGTCGCTGCCGGCACGCCGGCCAGTCCCACGGCCATCGTTCTGGCCGCGCCCCGGAAGCGAGGACGCCGTGAGCGCGGCCAGAGCGCGTAGGTGGCGGTGGCGGCCACCGCCGCGACCGTCAGGCTGAGGCCGACGAAGAACCCGGGGAGGACCCGGCGCTGCTCGACGGCCCGGGTGTCCAGGTCGGTGAGCGCCCGTCGGGTGAGCACGAGACCGGAGGGTCGCCCGTCCCGTTCACCGCTGATGGGACGGCCGGCGATGGTGTCGTCGTAGCGCAGCCCCAGCGACCGGACGACGGTGGGCGCCACATCGCTCAGCTGGACATAAGGGATCCGGCGGGTGCTGCGGGAATCCAGCCACCCGTAGCCGAAGCCCGGACCGGTGGCCACCGCGACGTGCAGCCGGGCCTGGTCCGCGCTGGTCTCGGACACGCCCAGCACCATCAGCACCGTGTCACGTCCTGAGGCGGCACGCACTTGTCCGAGCAGCCGATCGAACCGCTGAAGTGCCTCGTCCCGTCCCTCGGTCTCGGGCAGAGCTCCAGCGTCGACCAGCGCGACCGGGCAGGGACCAAGATCGGCCGGCAGAGTCGGGTGGTAGACCGCCACGGTTCCGGCACGGTCGGCCCCGGCGAGCGCTGCGCCAGGGCCGACCGCGGTCACGCAGCCCACCTTGTCCGCCAACCAGCCGGGGTCGGCTCCGAAGCGGAGGTCCTCGTTGAGCGATGCGGTCTCGGGGACTACAGCTCCGTCGCCGAGGGCCTGAGCCGCGGGGATCGGACGAGCGGCGCAGCCGTCGGCAGGGTCGAGGGTGGACGGGTTCTTCACCGCGGCGTAGGTGCCGGCCCCGAGCGTGAGCCAGCCCTCGGCCGGACAGGTCACCGATGGCGCCGACCGCACTGACAGCGCACCCACCGACCCCCGGTCCGTCAGTTCGGCGAGGTTCGGGGTCACGATCCGGTCCACATCGTCCCAACGCAACCCGGCCAACCCAACGACGATGACCCGATCAGCTGGGGGCGATGGTTCCTCCAGCGGCGACCCAACGCTCACGAGAGCCAGGACCGCCAACACCATCCCCCGCATCGCCCGACTGTCGCGCATGGCCGGGTCCAACGGACATCGCCCCTCGGTTGGCTCGGGTTCCCCTGGACCGGCCCTAGGCTGGTCAACTTGTGCTGAGCTTCCGGAACGTCGCCATCGTGGCCCATGTAGACCACGGCAAAACCACCCTCGTGGACCAGATGTTGTGGCAATCCGGCGCGTTCCGGGCCAACCAGGATGTCGCCGACCGGGTGCTCGACTCGGGGGATCTGGAGCGGGAGAAGGGCATCACCATCCTGGCCAAGAACACCGCGGTCCGGTATCGATACGGATTCCGCCCCGGAGCCCCAGCGAACAGGGCCGAATCGGTATCGACTAGCGACATCAAGATCAACATCGTCGACACCCCGGGCCACGCCGATTTCGGTGGTGAGGTGGAACGGGGTCTGTCCATGGTCGACGGGGTGCTGCTGCTGGTCGACGCCTCCGAGGGACCGCTGCCCCAGACCCGTTTCGTGTTGCGCAAGGCGTTGGAGTCCGAGCTTCCGGTGATCCTGGTGGTCAACAAGGTCGACCGGCCCGATGCCCGCATCGCCGAGGTGGTCCATGAGGTCGAGGAGCTGTTCCTCGATCTGGACGCCGGCATCGAGCAGCTCGATTTCCCGATCGTCTACTGCGAGGCCCGCACCGGCCGGGCCGCGCTGGAGCGCCCCGCCGACGGCGCCGGCCTACCCGAGGGCCTCACCCTGCGACCGTTGCTGGACCTGCTGGTGGAACGGGTCCCACCTCCGCACTACGAGCCCGATGCGCCGCTCCAGGCCCTGGTCACCAATCTCGACGCCTCCCCGTACCTGGGACGCCTGGCGCTGTGTCGGGTCCGCAACGGCACCATCCGCCGCAACCAGGCCGTGGCCTGGTGCCGCACCGACGGCACCATCGAGCCGGCCAAGATCAGCGAGCTGTACGTCACCGAGGCCCTGGACCGGGTCCCGGTCGACGAGGCCGGACCGGGCGAGATCATCGCCATCGCCGGCCTGCCCGACATCACCATCGGCGAGACCCTGGCCGACGCCGACGATCCCCACCCGCTGCCGCTCATCACCATCGACGAGCCCAGCCTGTCCATGACCGTGGGCATCAACACCAGCCCGCTGTCGGGACGAGACGGCAGCCAGCTCACCGCCCGGCTGGTCAAGAGCCGGCTGGACCGCGAGGTGGTCGGCAACGTCAGCATCCGGGTGCTGACCACCGATCGGCCCGACACCTGGGAGGTGCAGGGCCGGGGCGAGCTCCAGCTGGCGGTGCTGGTGGAGCAGATGCGGCGGGAGGGGTTCGAGCTGACCGTGGGCAAGCCCCAGGTCCTCACCCGTGAGATCGACGGGGTGCGGCACGAGCCCATCGATCGGCTCACCGTCGACGTCCCCGAGGAGTTCCTGGGCGTGGTCACCCAGCTCCTGGCCCTGCGCAAGGGCCGGCTGGAGCAGATCGTCAACCACGGTTCGGGCTGGGTGCGCTCCGAGTACCTGATTCCGGCCCGGGGCCTGATCGGGTTCCGCACCGAGATGCTCACCGAGACCCGGGGCACCGCGCTGCTGCACCACGTCTACGACGGCATGGCCCCGTGGATGGGGGAGATCAAGGCCCGCCGCAACGGATCGATGGTGGCCGATCGCAGCGGAGCGACCACGGGGTTCGCCCTGCTGAGCCTGCAGGAGCGGGGTCAGCTCTATATCGGGCCGGGGGTGGAGGTCTACGAGGGAATGATCGTGGGCGAGAACGCCCGCAGCGACGACATGGACGTCAACCCGGCCAAGGAGAAGAAGCTCAACAACATCCGGTCGTCCACGGCCGAGAGCTTCGAGAAGCTCATCCCCCCACGACCGCTGTCGCTCGAGCAGGCCCTGGAGCTGATCGCCGAGGACGAATGCGTCGAGGTCACCCCGGCCAGAGTCCGCCTCCGCAAGGTCATCCTCGACCAACCCACCCGAGCCCGAGCCGCCAAACGCGCCAAGTCGTAGGGGACCCCGGTGGGAGCCTCGTTTCTCGGTCCTAGTTGAGGGGCTCGAGGTTGGGGTTGGCGGTGTCGGTGGTGCGGACGACGGTCAGTCGGCCGTTGAGGAGGGCGGCTTCGATCTCGGGGGGAAAGGGCGGGACGAAGAGGGACTCGTGTTGCTGGCGGGAGCGGAACAGGTTGGTGATGTAGTTCATCCGCTCGTCGAACGAGGTCCAGTCCCGGACCCGGCGGCGCCGGTTCATCCCCCGAGACAGGTCGTACCGGGTGAGCAGGGCCTGGAGGAGGGGAGTGGTCACCGTGTCCAGATCGGTGGGGAACAGCGGTGCGCCCTCCTCGGTCCCCGGGATCCGCGGCAGCGGGCGACTGACCAGGAGCTGCTCGTCTCCGGTGTTGAGGACCAGCCCCCGGGTCATCAACCGGGCGAACACCCGGGACGGCCAGCGCCAAGGCCAGCCGGCGACGGCCCCGCTGCGATGCTGCACCAGGTTGCGGATGGCCCGGGTGGTGAACAGCGCCAGCGACGCGGTGACATAGCCGTCGACCCGGCGCTGCTCATAGGCCGCGATCAGGATGTTGCCGGCCAGGATCAGCTCGGCCCGCTCGTCGGGATCGGTGACGAACAGGGCCTCGTAGTACTGGCGCAGACCGAGGCGCAGCTCCTCGGGCTCGGGAGCGTCGGTGAGCAGCCAGCTCGGGTCGAGGTGCGCCAGCTCCAACAACATGTGGTGCACCTCGTCCCAGTACTCGGTCCAGTTGTCGTCGTCGCGCCCGGAACTGCGCCGATCGATGTTCGCGAACGATTCGAGGAACAGGGCGACGGCCAGCCCGATCTCCAGGAACACGAACCGGTTGCCCGCGGCGAGACAGCGGTAGCAGGTGCCGTCCTTGCGCTGGACCAGTGGCCGGCCGATGGCGACGAGCCCATTCGGCACCAGGCGCGGCAGCCGCAGGCGCAGCCGGTGACCGTGGCGGTGCCGTTGCTCCTGGGCCACCTCGTCCTCGATCCAGGTGCCGATGGTCATGGACGACCAGGTGGCGAAGGTGCACCAGTTGGCGTCGCGGCGCCCGTCCTTGCGGCAGAGCAGGGCGCACAGCCGCTCGGCCAGGTCGTAGTAGGCGATGGTGATGCGCCGGTTGCGCAGCTGCATCACGTCGATCGACTCCCACAGCGGATAGCCGCTGCTGGCGATCCGCCGCACCTCGTCCGAACTGATCGGCCGATCGACCCAGGCGGACTCGCCGGGCCGGTGGGTGGTGTAGCTCCGGCGGGTGGCCGTGCGTCGCCGCCGAGGCGGAAGCGAGCGACGGCGGGGCCGACGCGACGGTCCGATCACTGCGCCACCTCCTGAACCACCGCGGTGGCGTAGGCGATCAGCTCCGCCGGGGTCATGGCGGCGCCGGCGCGGCGGGCGGCCAGGTAGTCGTCGGGCGGAAGCCTGTCGGCCACCGTGCGGTCGATCACCCGGCAGGCCGCGGTGAACCGGCCCGCGGTGCGCGACAGCGCCCCGCAGATGGTCGCCACCGGCACCAGCGCCTCCATAGCCACCAGGGCATCGAGCATGCTGATGATGGTCTGGAGCTGCTCGGCCACGTTGCCGGACTTCTCGAAGCGCCGGGCCACCAGCCGCAGCGACGCCAGCGAGGCCGACCGTTGGCCGGTCCGGGCGTTCACCTCCTCGATGGCCCGCAGGCACTGCTGGACCAACAGGGTGTTGTGGGCGGAGGAAGCCACGGCCAGGGCGTCGTGGAACTCGCGGGCCGCCAGGTCGGGCTCGGTGGTCGACACCACCCGGCCATGGGACAGCAGCCCCATGGCCAGCAGTGACGGGTTGGCCCGCTCGGTGCCCAACGCCAGCAGGCGCTCGGCCGGCTCCAGGCCGATGTCGGGTTCCCCGAACAGAGTGGTGATGAGCACCCGGTCGTAGTCGGCCACCGCGGCGGCGAAGGGATCGCCGGTGGTGGCGCTGATCTCGTCCATGGCGTCGAGCTCCTCGTGGAACTCTCCGCTGCCCTGGGCCAGCGTGAGCAGGGCCAGGGTGTTGCGGGCGATCCAGCACGGCGGGATGGCACCGGTGGCCTGCTCGTGGGCCACCGCGGCCTCGCTGAGCCGTTGGGCGTCGTCGAGGCGGTACTCGACCATGGCGGTGTTGCCAGCCAACGCCAGGGCCACGGCCCGCAGCGGCTCGTCCGCAGCCTCGGGCAGGGCGGCCAGACGCTCGGCCCAGCGGCCGACCTCCAGGCGCTCCCGCATGATCACGTCTTCGGCCAGCGCCGCCACCAGCCGCAGGCCGACCAGCGCCCGCCCCGACTCGATCGACCAGCGGTAGGCGGCGCGCAGGTTGTCGAACTCGACCGCCAGCTCGTGGACCCAGGCCGACTCCAGAGGACCGCGTCGGTGCCGGGCGGCGCGCTCGGCCAGCTCCAGGAAGTGGTGGGCGTGACGTTCCGCCACCGCGGCCTGATGTCCGCTCTGGGCGAGGTGCTCGGATGCGTACACCCGCATGGTCTCCAGGAGGCGGTAGCGGGCGGTTCCCTGGGGGCGCAGCTCGACCCGCACCATCGACTGCTCGGCCAGTTCGGCCATCAACGGCGCCACGGCATCGGGGTCGAGTCTGGCAGCGACGGTGATCAGCTCGGCGGTGTCCAGGGTCCAGCCGCCCCGGAACACCGACAGCGCCGCGAACAGCCGCTGGGCGTCGGCGCTGAGCAGGTTGAACGACCAGTCGAGGGTGGCCCGCAAGGTGCGCTGCCGTTCCGGGACGGTGGGCGGACCGGTCAGCAGCTCGAAGCGCCGGTCGAGGCGAGCCGCCAGCGCCGCTGGCGACATGCTGGCCAGCCGGGGCGCGGCCAGCTCGATGGCCAGCGGCACGCCGTCGAGCAGCTCGGCGATCTCCACCAGCCTCGGATCGTCCACGGTGACCGGGGCGCCGGCGGCCCGGGCCCGGTCGACGAGCAGCCGCACCGCCGGGGCCTCCGCAGCGTCGCTCCCGTCGGCCATGGGCAGGGCCAGCGGTTCCAGGTCGATGATCTGCTCACCCCGGACCCGCAGCGGCGCCCGGCTGGTGGCCAGGATCTTGGCGTCGGAACCGGAGGCCACGATGTCCTCGATCAGTCCGGACACCGCGGCCAGGAGCTGCTCGCAGTTGTCGATCACCAGCAGCAGCCGGGCCCGCTGGAGATGGGCCACCAGCTCGGCGCCGACCATGGTCCCGGCCGGGGTGGCCAGCCCTAGGGCGGCGGCCACGGTCTCGGCCAGTCCCTCGGGGTCGTCGAGCGACGACAGGTCGCAGAACCAGATGCCGTCGGGATAGTCCCGCAGGTCGGCTCTCTGGGCGATCTCCAACGCCAGCCGGGTCTTGCCCACACCGCCTTCGCCGGTGAGCGTGACCAGCGGGTTCGCTGCGAGCGCGGCCACGGTGGCCTCGGAGTCGTTCTGCCGGCCCACGAAGCTGGTCGAGTTGCGAGGGATGGCCGAGGTTTGGGCGCGGCCTGACCGCAACGGCGGGAACTCGTCGGCCAGGTCCGGATGCTCCACCTGGTACACCCGCTCGGACCGGCTGAAGCCCTCGAACAACCAGGTGCCGATGTCCCGCAAGTCGGCGTCGTCGGGGAGGGCGTCGAGCAGGAGCTCCCGGGTGGTGGCCGACACCAGCGTCTGCCCACCGTGGGCCGCGTCGCGCAGCCGGGCCACCCGGCTGACGCTGGGGCCGAAGTAGCTGCCCTCCCGGCGCTCGGCGTCGCCGGTGTGGACCGCGGCTTTGACCCGCAGCCGGTCGGGTCCGGTCTGGGTGGCCGCGCCGAGGCGGCGCTGCAGGTCGATGGTGGCGGCCACCGCATCGCCGGCCCGGTCGAACACCGCGCAGAACCCGTCCCCGGGACGCCCGAACACCTGCCCGGCGTGGTCCTCGATGGACTCCCGCACGATGGTGTCGTGCAACCGCAGCGCCTCGGCCATGGCTTCGGGATCCCGGTCCCACAGCGCAGTGCTGTGCTCCACATCGGTGAACAGGAAGGTGATGGGCCGATCGGTGATGCTTCGGTCGCGGTCATCGCCGCTGCCGGCACCGGTGCCAGCGCGGCGACCGCCGTCGTGGTCGTCCTCCCGCCAGTCGAGCCGGGGATCCTGGGCCAGCACCGCCCGTTCCATTTGCACCAGCTCGGCGCAGGGGTTGATGCCGAGCTGGTCGGCCAGCAGCCGGCGGACTCGCTCATAGGCTCGCAGCGCGTCGCTCTGCCGGCCCGACCGGTACAAGGCCAGGATGAGCTGGACCCACAGCGGCTCCCGCAACGGATGCTGGGCCACCATCTGCTGCAGGTCGCCGGTGAGCTGGCGGTGCCGGCCCAGGGCCAGCCCGGCGTCGATCTGGCACTCGATGGTCAGCAGGCGCCGTTCCTCGAGCTGGGTGGCTCGGGCCTCGGCGAAGGGTTCGTGGCAGAACTCGTCGAGGGCCCGGCCCCGCCACAGAGCCAGGGCTTCGTCCGCGGCGTCGGTGGCGCCTTGCCAGTACCGATCGGCCAGCGCTTCGCGGGAACGGCGGCTCGCGGTCTCGAACACGAAGGCGTCGAGCTCGTCGGGGCCGACCCGCAGCAGGTAGCCGGGTCCGTGGATGCCCAGCCGGCCGGTGGTGTCCCCGGCCGCGCCCTGATTCAGCGCTGTGCGCAGGCGGGACATCTGGGTCTGCAGGGCATTGGGGATGTCGCGGGGCGGCTCGTCCGGCCACAGGATGGCGGCGAGCTGATCGGCGGACACCACCTCGTTGGCGCGCACGAGCAGCGCAGCGAGGAGGGCCCGTTGCTTGGGCCCCCCGATCCGAAGCTGTTGATCACCCTCCGTGACCTGCAGAGGACCGAGGACTCCGAACCTCACCGTTTGATACCTCCGCCCGGCCGTTCGGCCTTGGAGATTACCGAGGATGCCTCTCGAGAGCAGGTCAGAGACTGCGGGGCTGCGAAGACCGGCCTGCCGCCGTCGGTTCCGTGCACCGACAGCGACAGGCCGACCAAGGGAGCGCCCTACCGGCCGCCACGTCGGTAAAACGCCCACTGGGGGTGACCACGGGGTGGGGAGGCTCCTGATTCATCGCTCCGCGATCTCGTCCTGGGGCTGACCTCGGGTTCGCATGGCGTCGAGCGTGCGCTCGATCTCGCCGTCATCCTCGTGCCGGGCCAACCAGCGGTTGCACGGGAAGGTCCACTCCCGGCCCGACTCCTCGTTACGTATGGCGATCCGGTCGAGATACCAGGCTCGGCCCAGCCCGGCGTCGTCGTGACGGACCCGGAGACGACTGACCTCACCCAGCTCGCCCAGCTGCAACGAGAAGGTGTCCACGGCACTGGGCTCGGAGCTGCCGGGATCGAGGGTCAGCTCGTCGGTGCTGGCGCTGGTGCCGAACAGAGTAAGGAAGATGCTCGCGTCCGAGTCTCCCAACGCCGCCGTGCTGCGGCTCCCCGTGTACACCTCGATGCGGTAAGTCGGCATGTCCGATGGTTCCTCGCGTCGTTGCTAGGTGTGTTTGCCGCCGGGCTGATCCCGTCCGTCCCAGGCCAACCCGGCGGCCACACTCCGGGGTCTGTGGTGAGCAACAGACCCCAGCCGCCACGCGGGCCACGATGCCGCGACCCCCTTGCGAGTCACGTACAAGCCCCGCACAGATAGGTTCACCGCCATGAGCGACGACGCAGTTCTGCAGGCTCAGCGCTTCATGTGGTCGGTGGGCGACTACTCGGCGTTGGCCCGGCGGCTGCTGCCGCTCACCGTCGAACTGCTGGACGCGCTGGGCGACATCGCCGGAACCCGGCTGCTGGACGTCGGCGTCGGTGACGGCAACACCGCGATCGAGGCGGCCCACCGCGGCGCCAGCGTGGCCGGGCTGGATCTGACCCCCGAGATGCTCGACCTGGCTCGGGGCCGGGCCTCGGCCGAGGGCGTGTCCCTCGAACTGCACGAAGGCAACGCCGAGAGCTTGCCGTTCGACGACGCGAGCTTCGACGTCGTCGTCAGCGTGATGGGAATGATCTTCGCCCCCGACCATGTCCGGGCCATGGCCGAGTTGGCCCGGGTGTGCCGTCCCGGCGGCACGGTGGCCATCACCGCCTGGGCCGAAGGCGGCTGGTACGAGCCGTGGCGCAGCCGGGCGGCCAAGCTGGTGCCGGCGCCCGCGTCAACGGGTCCGACGGCTGACGACTGGGGCATCCCCGCCGAGGCGGCCCGTCGTTTCGCCGCCGTCGGGCTGACCGTCGAGATCGAGGAGGGGACGCTGCCCTGGTTGTTCCCGTCACCGGTCGCCGCGGTCGACTTCTTCCTGGAGTCCGCAGGACCGTTCATCGCTTTCCAGCAGGCCGCCACCGAAGCGGGCCACGGCGACGAGGTTCGCGGCGCGGTGCTGGCCGCGATCGAGGAGTCCAACACCGCCACGGACGGCACCTGCGCCATCCCGACCCCCTACATCCTCGTTCTTGGGAAGAGGTCCTAGGCCCCGAGACCGAGGGGGAATCGGCCCGGGGACCGATGGGCCCCGCCGACGAGGGTCCGTAGCGTTCCGAACATGTACGCGATCCGTCAGCACGAGTTCGGGCCGGCCGAGAACCTGCGCTACGAGGAGGTGCCGAACCCGGATCCGGGACTAGGTCAGGTGCGGGTCGCGGTGGAGGCCGCGGGAGTACATCTGCTCGACACCGCCATCCGCCAAGGAACGAGCGGCGGCCCCTTCCCGCTGCCGGATCTGCCGATGACGCCCGGCCGTGAGGTCGCCGGCGTCATCGAGTCAGCCGGACCCGACGTCGATCCGACCTGGCTCGGGCGACGGGTGGTGGCTCATCTGGGTTGGGCCAGCGGGGGCTATGCCGAGTTGGCCGTGGTCCCGGTGGAGTCGCTCCACGTGCTGCCTGACGGGATGGCGGCCGACGCCGCGGTGGCCATGATCGGCACCGGTCGGACCGCCATGGGGATCCTCGAGGTGGCGGGGTTGAAAGCCGACGACGTCCTGCTGGTGCCGGCCGCGGCCGGTGGTCTCGGGAGCCTGTTCGTCCAGGCCGGGCGGAACGCCGGCGCCACCGTGGTGGGCCTGGCCGGCGGCCCTCGCAAGGTGGAGCAGGTCGCCGCCCTGGGCGCCGACGTGGCCGTCGACTACCTCCAGCCTGACTGGCCCGAGCAGGTCCAGAAGGCCCTCGGCCCCGATGTCGGCGTGACGGTGGTGCTGGACGGCGTCGGTGGCGACGTGGGCCGGGCCACCCTGGACCTGTTCGGCGTCGGCGGGCGGCTCGTCATGTTCGGTTGGTCGGCCGGGGCGGTCACCCCGATCACCACCGAGGATCTGCTGCCCAAGGGTCTCAGCGTCACCTGGATCGGGCCCCGGATCATCCGCCGCCCCGGCGGCCTCCGTCCCCTCGAGACCGCGGCGTTGGCCGAGGCCGCGTCCGGCCGCTGGGTCCCGCTGGTGGGCCAGCACTTCCCGTTGGCCTCCGCCGCCGCGGCCCACAAGGCCCTGGAATCCCGGGCCACCGTGGGCAAGACCGTCCTGGTGCCCTAACCCCTCACGAACTTGCTCCCGAAACCCGTGGCCGGCCACGGGTTTCGGGAGCAAGTTCGTGAGGGGTTAGGG
>DASXTK010000435.1:0-3314 GCA_036505485.1 Acidimicrobiales bacterium | reverse complement strand
CGCAGGGGCCATCAGGCGACAATGCAGGTCGACGGGAACTTCGTCCTTTACGATGTTGAACACTCTGCAGTATGGGCGTCGGGCACCTGGGGGCAAACGCACTCGAACTGGTTCTGCCTGGCGGTCCAGGAGGACGGCAATCTAGTGATCTACGACACGTATCCGGATCTGGGGAACCCAAGCGTTTGGGTTCCGGTCTGGAGTTCCCGAACGAACCACTGACGTGAGCCGGTGCTTCGCGTTTGGGAGTGGAGCGCCAGGCTGGCTGAGCACGACGACCACCTGTAGCGAGATCGTCGGCGAGCACGGGGTGGTGCTCGTGGCCTTGCAGCCTTCGACGGTGTGCACGGCCTTCGTGACCTCGGCCGCTGCCGGGACGGCACGCAACCCGTTGGCTAGCGTTGCGCTGCGCTCGAGAGCGAACACGACCTTCATCGGCGGTGACCTCGTCGAGGAGGTCACCTAGCTGAATGACCAGGACGGGAGGAGCATCCTGATGCACGGCTACGGCCCGGTCGCGAAGACCTTGATGCGCAACGGCCTGCGCGACGAGCTCTGCCTTTGGGTCCACCCCGTGGCGCTCACCTACCGGGCGGCCTAATGGATCTGCGCGGCTTCGTCAGGCGCCTCGTCGTTCCGCCCGGCTTCGAGATGCCACAGGAGCTGACCTACGAGGACCTGCGGGCGCGGGCTCTGTCCCGGGCCGACCTTGCCGACGACGTTGCCGGCATCAACGCCAGCATGGATCTCATCCGCAGGACCCGCGGCGGCAAGTGGCCCACTGAGGCCGTCACCGAGGATTACAACTACATCGACATGGTCTGGCACGAGTGCGAGTTCCGCGACCACGGTTCGTTCACCTATGTGTTGCGCGACAGCAACGAGGGCTACCTCGGCTGCCTCTATCTCTATCCCATGGGCGGGCGCACCCCGCTCACCGACGAAGTGCTGGCCCACGACGTTGACGTGAGCTGGTGGGTCACGCCCCCTGCGTACGAGGCGGGCTACTACGACAAGACCTACAAGGCGCTCCAGACCTGGCTGGCCGACGCCTTACCCTTCGAGTCGCCCTGCTACTCGAACCGCGAGATCCCACCCTTGACCTGACCCCTACGACCGACCGGCATCGCCCACGGGACGACGCGAAGGAGGCAGCAGCCGCCGACAACGAGCGAGGTCGGTAGGGTCGGGCGGTGGATGATGATCCGTTCTCGTGGTTGGAGGATGTCACCGGGGACGAGGCGTTGGCGTGGGTGCGGGCCCGCAATGAGGAGGCCTTCGCCGAGCTGACGACCGGGCCGCGGTTCGCCGAGTTCAAGGCCGGGATCCTCGAGGTCCTGGACTCCGACGACCGCATTCCCTACGTGGGCCGCCGGGGCGAGCTCCTCTACAACTTCTGGCGGGACGCCGAGCATCCCCGAGGCTTGTGGCGACGCACCACCCTGGAGGAGTACCGCACCGAATCGCCGGACTGGGATGTCCTCCTCGACGTCGATGCGCTG
The DNA here is from genome assembly GCA_036505485.1 of Acidimicrobiales bacterium. Taxonomy (GTDB): domain Bacteria; phylum Actinomycetota; class Acidimicrobiia; order Acidimicrobiales; family VFJN01; genus DASXTK01. Next base: position 1,812 of record DASXTK010000435.1, on the reverse strand, counting down.
GCCAAGGCCGAGGACGAGAACTGGGTGTGGCAGGGCGCGGCGGTCCTGCGTCCGGAGTTCCGGCGCGGCCTGGTCCAGCTGTCCCGAGGTGGCGCCGACGCCACTGTCGTCCGTGAGTTCGACCTGGAGACGAAGACGTTCGTCGACGACGAGGCGTTCGGGCTACCGGAGGCCAAGAGCTCGGTCGGGTGGATCGACCTCGACACGGTTTATGTGGGCACGGACTTCGGTCCCGGCTCCCTGACCAGCTCCGGCTATCCCCGCATCGCCAAGCGCTGGCGCCGGGGCACCCCAGTCGACCAGGCCGAGCAGGTCTACGAGGGCAAGCCCGACGACGTGGCGGTGTCGGCCGGCCACGATCCGACCGAAGGCTTCGAGCGCGACTTCGTCTCTCGGGCGCCCGACTTCTTCACCAGCGAGACCTACCTCCTTCGCGACGACGACAGCCTGGTGAAGATCGACGTCCCCGACGACGCCGACACCGACGTGCAACGGGAGTGGCTGCTGGTCCGACCCCGCAGCACGTGGGAGGTAGGCGGCGCGGCATACCAACCCGGCTCCCTGCTAGTAGCCAAGCTGGACGACTACCTGGCCGGAGACCGCAAGCTCACCGTGGTGTTCGAGCCCGACGAGCACACAAGCCTGAACGGCTTCACCTGGACCCGCCACCACCTGATCCTCAGCACCCTCGTCGACGTCAAGACCCGCCTGGAGGTCCTGACCCCCGGCCCCGATGGCTGGGAACGGGCGCCGCTGCCTGGCATTCCCGAGGTCGGCGAGGCCACGGTGGTGGACACCGATCCCGACGTCAGCGACGAGTACTTCCTCGACTCCCAGTCGTTCACCGAGCCCTCGACCCTGCGTCGGGGAGTCATCGGCGGACCCGACCCGGTGGAGGAGCTCCGCCAGGCGCCAGCCTTCTTCGACGCCACCGGACTCGAGGTCCACCAGCACTTCGCCACGTCCGCCGACGGCACCCAGGTGCCGTACTTCGTGGTCGGACCAAGCGATCCGGCGTCCGGCCCCACGCTCCTCACCGGCTACGGCGGGTTCGAGGTCTCGATGACCCCCGGCTACAGCGCCGTCGTCGGCCGGGGTTGGCTCGAACGCGGCGGCACCTACGTCGTGGCGAACATCCGGGGCGGCGGCGAGTACGGCCCGGAGTGGCACAAGGCGGCGATGCGGGAGAAGCGGCCCCGGGCCTACGAGGACTTCGCCGCCGTCGCCCGCGACCTCGTCGACCGAGGGATCACCACACCGAAGAAGCTCGGCATCCAGGGTGGAAGCAACGGCGGCCTGCTGATGGGCGTCATGCTCACCACTTATCCCGAGCTGTTCGGGGCCATCGTCTGCCAGGTCCCGCTGCTGGACATGCACCGCTTCCACAAGCTGCTGGCCGGTGCGTCGTGGATGGCCGAGTACGGCGACCCCGACGACCCGGACGACTGGGCCTACCTCCGCACCTACTCCCCCTACCACCTGCTGGAACCGGGCAGGAGCTATCCGCCGGCGCTGTTCGTGACCTCCACCCGTGACGACCGGGTCCATCCGGGCCACGCCCGCAAGATGATGGCCAAGATGTCCGAGCTGGGACTCGACGTCCGCTACTACGAGAACATCGAGGGCGGCCACGGCGCCGCCGCCGACAACGAGCAGGCAGCGTTCATGTGGGCTCTGGCTCTCGAGTTCCTCTGGCAGCAGCTGCCCTCCAGCCGCGACAGCGGAAAATGAGGCTCTTGTGACCTATCCGTGGGTCGAGTTTCGCGGCTCGGTGACGCCATGGGCTGCTCTCGGTGGCTAAATGACGCTTCG
>DASXTK010000434.1:0-4312 GCA_036505485.1 Acidimicrobiales bacterium | reverse complement strand
ATCTTGCCGTCCGGGTCGAGGTAGAAGACGTCCACTCCCCCGCCGACGGCCTCGCCATTCGAGGTCTGAGTCATCTTCCAGCGGTAGGTGACAACGTGGTCCAGCAGCCGGGAAGGCTTCTGCCCCGGCGCCGGCGTGAACACGTACTCGCCGCCGGCGACGAACATCTCATAGGCCCGGGTCACCCTGGCCTCGAGCGCGTCATAGCCCCAAACCTCCAGCGGCGGGGTGGGAAAGTTCAGCCCGTCAGCGGCGTCCCGAATCTCCTGCGGCACGTCAGCGAGGATCTGACCCCCGTTGGGAGCCCACAGCTCACGGATGAGCTTGCTGCGCACACCCGGGTCGGGCTCGTTCCAGAGGGATACGAACCGATCGACCAACTCCTGGATGTCGTTCATGCCCCGAAGCATGCGACCCGATCGGACGACTAGCAACTCCCTGCAGGGAATGGAATCGCCACGCTCCAAGGACTAGGAACAGGTCCATGACCCTGGTGGCAGAGCCCGACACCTTCACCCGGCAGCTGCGCCACTGGCGCACGACCCGCGGCTGGAGCCAACTCGACCTCGCCCTTCGGGCCGGGACGACCCAGCGCCACCTGAGCTTCATCGAACAGGGACGCTCAAGGCCGGGCCGAGGCATGGTTCTGCGTCTCGCCGAGTCGCTGGGCCTGTCCCTGAGAGAACGCAACGGGCTCCTGCTCAGCGCCAGCTTCGCCCCGGTCTTCGCCGAGTCGCAGCTGGCCGCCCCCGATCTCGAGCCGGTCCGGGACGCGCTCGACCGCATCCTGGCCGGCCATCTCCCCTACCCCGCCGTCGTCGTCCGCCCATACGGGGAGCAGGTGGCCGCCAATCGCGCCATTGCCGTGCTGACTGACGGCGCCGCCCCGGAGCTGCTGGAACCGCCGGTCAACGTGCTGCGGCTGGCGTTGCATCCCGACGGAATGGGCCGGCGGGTCGAGAACCTCGCCGACTGGGGCCGGCATGTCATCGAGAGCCTCCGCTCCCATGCGCTACGCAGCCCCGACCCTCGCCTCGACGGGTTCATCACCGAGCTGGAGACCTACGTCCCAGCCACCACGCCCGGACCCGACCACCTCGGCTTCGCGGTGCCGCTGCGCCTGCGCAGCGACGACGGCACGCTCCACCTCATCACCACGCTGACGTCGTTCGCCACCGCCGTGGATGTCACGCTATCCGAGCTGCATCTCGAGGCTTTCCTCCCCGCCGACGACCGGACGGCGAACATCCTGCGCCGCCGAGCCGAAGCCGACGCCGCCACCCCAGCCACGGAGTGGACGCCCGGTCCCTAGCCCATCAGGTGGAGTGCCGGGCCCGGTAGGCGGCGACGTGTTGGCGGTTGGCGCACAGCGTGTCGCAATAGCGCCTCGACCGGTTGCGGGACAGGTCGACCAGCACGCTGCCGCAATCCGGCGAGGCGCAGACCCGGAGCCGGTCGATCCCGCCGTCGCGCACCACTATGGCCAGGGTCACGCCCATCTCGGCCCCCAGCCGGTTCTGCACCGGGGCGTCCGAGGGCGTGAAGTGGAGGTGCAGCGGGTTGCCGTCGTGCTCGACCAGCCGGGGAATGGCCCGGGAGTCGGCGATGAGCTGGTTGATCTCCTCGACCACCCGGTCGTCGTCCCCCACAGCTGCGGCATCGAACACCCCGCGCAGGCGGACTCGTAGGCGCCGCACGGCGCGCAACTCGGCGTCAGTGCCGGCCCGGTCCCCGCTGATCTCGTGTTCGTCGAGAAACGCCGCGAGCTCGGCGACGGTCGTGAGCGTGTCGGTTTCCTTGCCCCGATCATCGGTGTTGACGAGGTCTACTGCCTCGCTGATCGTGTGCAGGCTGTCATGGTCTAACTGCACTTGACTCCTGACATCAACAGGTTCTAATGTCAGTAGCATAGCCGGGAAAGCTACTGACGGGTGGAGCACGATGAGCGAGCAGAGCAATGCCTTGCGCCGACCGGGCCGTGGACGTCTCCTGGTCCTCGGCGGAGCGGCCCTGTTCGGGTTCAACGCCAGCGTCTCCAAGGTTGTGCTGATGACCGGCGTGGACCCAGCCCGCCTCACCGCCCTGCGCTGCAGCGGAGCTGCGCTCGGCCTGCTGCTCCTGCTGGGGCTCACCGCACCCGAGCGCCTGCGGGTCCCGATGAGCGATCTCCCGCGGCTGGCGCTGCTGGGCCTGACCGGCGCCGCGCTGATCCAGTGGCTGTACTTCGTGGCCATAGACCGCTTGCCGGTCGGCATCGCCCTGTTGCTGGAGTTCACGGGACCGCTGATGGTCGCCGTGTACGCCCGGGTGGTCCAGCGCCACGCCGTCCACCGCCAGGTCTGGCTGGCGCTCGGGCTAGCGCTGGGTGGGCTGGCACTGGTGGCCCAGGTGTGGACCGATGTCGGGCTCGATCCCCTCGGCATCGCGGCCGCGCTGGGTGCCGCCGTCTGTCTGGCCACCTTCTACCTGGTGGGGAAGTCGACGGTGGAACGCCTCCATCCCATGACCCTGTCGTTCTGGATGTTCGCCTTCTCAGCGTTGTTCTGGGCGGTCGTCCAGCCGTGGTGGGACTTCGATTGGGCCACCCTCGGTCGAGAGGCCTCGCTGCTCGGTGCGCTGGATGGCCTCCACGTCCCGATGTGGCTGCCCCTGCTCTGGGTGATCCTGCTCGGCACCCTGGTGCCGTATGCCCTGGAGGTAGTGGCTCTGCGTCACCTGACCCCGACCAGCACCGGTGTGATCGGCATGGTCGAACCGGTGATCGCCGCCGCGGTGGCCTGGGTCTGGCTCGACGAGGTGTTGAGCCCGGTCCAGATCCTCGGCGGCATCGTGGTGCTGGTGGGCGTGACCCTGGCCCAGACCGCTCGGGCCCGCACCCGGCCGGCGCCCGAGCTCGTGCAGCCCACGGTTCCGGACCTCGAACCGGCACTCGTCTCCGGTTAGGACGGCGGCTCCGGCACAGGTGCCGCCGCCGCGGCGATGAGCGTCTCCACGTCGACCGGCGCCAACGTAGCCAGCACTGGCATCGAGCTCGTCGTCGGTCAGCGACGTGTCCATCTCGACTGCGGTATCGCCGACGAGGACCTCACGCAGGTCGAGCTCGTCCCGCCGTTCGTCGAGCCCGCCCGTCCCGCCCGGCTCGAAGGGTTCGGGGGACTTGCTCTTGGCGCACTCGGCGGTCCGCAGGGTCAGGTACAGATAACCGGCGTCCTGGTACTGGTCTTCGGTCGCGTTTGTCCGGCAGGACCTCGTCCCAGTCCAACCCGACGAGCTCACAGGGAGTCCCAGTGCTCTCGGCGGTCACCTCGGTCGGCGACCAGGTCGTGAACTGCCAGCCCGCAGGTGGTGCGGTAGGCCACACCAGGGTCATGTCCTGGACCGCCCGCAGCCCTTCCTCGTCGACCCACGGCGTGGCATCGAGGTTCTCGCCGGACGGCAGCTTGACGTCGACATCGCCGTTCCAGTCGCTGAGCTTCAGGTCCCCCCAGGGCCAGGGCATCCTGCGCGGCCTTGGCCGCGGCCGGACCCATGTCGCCCGCGGCGCTGTCGAGCTCCTGGACTGCCTGCCGCACGAACTCCAACTGCTGGTCCCGCGGGATGGCCGCCTCGTCCTCCCACAGCGCCCACTTCTCCCGCTTCAAGGCGTCTGCGCTCTGCCACGACTAGTCAGCAAGACGGTTCCCCACGGAGGTGTCTGAAACACGCTCAGGGTGGGTCGAGGGCGGGGCGGTCGCTGGGGAGCCAGTAGTAGACGATGAGGAACGCGAAGCAGCCGACCCCGGCGAGGGGGACGATGATCCCGACCACGGTGGCGATGGCGTAGAGCAGCGGACCGCGCCAGAACCGTCGCCCGATGGCCTGCACTTCCGCCGGGGTGATGTGCGCGCCCATGAGCCGGTGCTCCCGTCCGGCCCACCACCACAAGGCGTTGAAGAACAGCCCACCGACCGCCAGAGTCCCGCCGTACAACCCCACCGCCACCCGCTCGCCGGCTCCGTCGTGGAACGACCGGGCCAGAACGGCGGCGGTGAACGGTATGAACGCCACATCGAGCAGCAGCAGGGTGTTCAGGAACATCAGCGGCCGGTCGATGCCTTCGATGTGCTCGAACATCGTGTGGTGGTTGGCCCACACCAGACCGATGAGCAGGAAGCTCACGAGGTACGCCAGATAGCTCGGCCACAGCCGGATGAGCTCGGCGCCAAGGTCGTGGGTGTCCTCGGGCGGCCGGATCTCCAGCACCAGCAACGTGATGGCGACCGCGAACACACCGTCGCTGAACGTGCCGAGCCGAGCCGAATCCACCGCCGGA
>DASXTK010000433.1:0-6158 GCA_036505485.1 Acidimicrobiales bacterium | reverse complement strand
GAGGTCACCGGCCGCCCGGTCATCGACATCCGCTGCCACAACTTCGTCGAGTTCACGCGCCTGTCGCAGATGGAAGAGCACGACGTGATGGACCGCTCCATCTCCGAGTTCCTGAGCGTGATCGTGCGCTGCGGGATGAACGTGATCATCGGCGGCGGCAAGGGCCTGGGGAAGACCACCAACCTGCGCTGCCTCATCAACGAGGTGGCCGGCGACGAGCGCATCATCACCGTCGAGGACTCCCTGGAGCTGGGGATCGAGCGCTACCCCGACCTCCACCCCGACGTCGAGTCGATCGAGGCTCGACCACCCAACAGCGAAGGCCACGGCGAGTTCACCCTGTCCGAGGCGGTGCGCCAGGGCCTGCGGATGCGGGGCCGGGTCATCGTCGGCGAGGTCCGGGGCGACGAGGTCATCCCCATGCTCAAGGCCATGAGCTCGGGCGAAGAGGGCTCGATGTGCACCATCCACGCCATGAGCTCGGCCAATGTGTTCGACCGGCTGGCCATGTATGCGGCCATGGCAGAGCAGGGGTTCGATCCCGATGTGACCGCCATGCTCGTGGCCAACGCGGTGCACTTCGTGATCTACCTGGCCTGGGACAAGGGCAATCCGTCCCGGCGCCGGGTCCAGAGCGTCCGTGAGGTCGTGGGCGCCGAAGGCAACCAGGTGATCTCCAACGAGGTGTGGTCCCCCGATCCCATCGGCCGAGCGGTGCCAGCCGCCCGTCTGCGGCAGAACACCGAGCGGATCCTGGCCGACGCCGGCTACGACCTGACCCTGCGCGACAACCCGAACGGTTGGTGGAGGCGCTGAGTGCCGTGACGGTGGCGGTGTCGTGAACCCCCTTGTCGCGCTGGTGCTGGGGTGCGGCGTAGGGATCGGCCTGCTGATAACGCTGGCCGGTCTCCGGGGCGAGCCCGTTCTGCCGGGCTCCCGGGAGAAGCGGCGCCGGCGTCGTGGTCCCGTCACCGGACCCCAATCCCGGGTGTGGTGGCTGGCGGTGCTCATCGGCTTCATCGTGTGGCTGCTCACCGGATGGATCGCCGCCGGACTGTTGGCGGTGTGCGCCACGGTGATCCTGCCGCGGATGTGGGGTGGCCAGGCCGCCCGCAAGGCCTGGATCGCCAAGACCGAAGCCATCGCCGGGTGGACCGAGATGTTGCGCGACACCATGGCCGCGGCCGACGGCGTGGAGGAGGCCATCGCGGCCACCGTGCCGATCGCCCCGGTGCCGATCCGCACCCAGGTGGCCCTGCTCGACGCCCGCCGCCGCAGTGAGCAGCCGCTGACCGAGGCGCTGCTGATCTTCGGCCAGGAGGTCGACCACCCCTCCTGCGACCTGGTGGTGGCGGCGTTGTCCATGGCCGCGGCCGGAGAAGGCAGCGACTTCGTCGGCGTGCTCACCCGGTTGGCCAGCATCACCCGCGACGAGGTGCGGATGCGGTTGCGGGTCGAGGCGGGACGGGCCCAGGTCCGCACCTCCAGTCGCATGCTCACCGCCATCCTGCTCAGCGCCGTGGTGATCCTGTCGATCATCAGCCGCGGCTACCTCGAGCCCTACGGCACGGCCTTCGGTCAGCTCTGGCTGGTGCTGGTCGGCGTGGTCTTCGCCAGCGGGATCCTGATCATGGAGCGGATGAGCCGGTTCGAGCTGCCGGAACGTTTCAGCCCCCGCCGGGCCCGGAGGGTCTGATGATCTTCATCGCCTTCCTCGGCGCCGGCACCGGCCTCGGCATATGGCTGATCTTCCACTCGTTCTCCACCCGGGAGCGGTTGAGCGACGTCGGAGCCACGCTGGCGCTGCCCGGGCGCTCTGCGGTGTCGACCGGGTCCGGCCGGCGGTCGGCCATGATCGAGAAGCGCATGGTCCAGGCCGGCATCGAGATGCTGCGAGCCGCCGGGATGGACCCCAGCCGCCGCGCCGCCGACCTGAAGGTGGCCCGGCGCACGGTCGATCAGCACGTCCTGGCCAAGCTGGTCGGCGGGATCGGCGGGGGTGTGATGCTGACCCTGATGGGGCTGGTGTTCCGGCTCGGTCCGTTCGCCCTGCTGATGGGCATGCTGGGCGCGGCCGCGGGCTTCTTCCTCCCCGAGCTCACCTTGACCGGCGAGGCCCAGGAGGCCCGCAAGGCGTTCCGCCACGCCTACGGCGCCTACCTCGACCTGGTCAACGTGATGCTGGCCGCCGGCGCCGGTCCGGAATCGGCGCTGCACACCGCGGCGGACAGCGGCTCGGGGTTCGCCTTCGCCGCGCTGCGCAGCGCGCTGGAGGCGGCCAGGCGGACCCGACGTTCCATGGCTGATGCCCTGTCCGAGCTGGGCGCCGAGCTGGACATCTCCGAGCTGCGGGAGTTGGCGGCCTCGGTGGCGCTGGTGGGGAACCAGGGCGCCAAGGTGCGGTCGTCGCTCGCCGCCAAGGCCGACACCCTGCGGGCTCAGCAGGTCTCCGAAGCCGAGGCCGAAGCCGAGTCGGCCACCGAGCGGATGACCCTTCCCGTGGTGGTGATGCTCCTCGGCTTCCTGCTGTTCATCGCCTTCCCGGCCGTGGCCAAGATCGCCACCGTGGGGTCGGGACCATGACACGCAACCCCCTAACGCCACCCATGAGGAGCCGAACATGACCAACTACATCTTCTTGATCCAGCAGTGGATCGGGGGGCGGTTCGCCACCAAGCGGGACGACCGGGGTGCGATCACGACCGAGACCGCGGTCGTGACGTTCCTGTTGGTCTCGATGGCCATCACCATCGTCGGGCTCATCTACGCCTACGCCACCGGTGTGGTCGAAGGGTTCGATCTGCCCGAAGTCTTCAACTGACCCCATGTCTCCCGCCTCCGGCGATGCGGCCCGGCGGGGAGATGAGGGCCTGGCTTCGACGACCGTCGCCCTCGTCATGCCACTCGTACTGCTGTTGCTCACGGTGATCGTGCAGTACGGGCTGTACTACAACGCCCAACAACGGGCCGCGGCCGCGGCAGACCGGGCGATCTCGGTCTCCCGGTGGGCTGATGCCACCGAGGAGGAGGGCGAGGCCGCCGGCATGGCGTTCTTGAAGGGCGCCAAGCTCGCCGGAGCCACCGTCGATGTGAACAAGACGCCCGACGAGGTGACCGCCACGGTCACCGGCACGTCGGAGGAGTTGATCCCGTTCGAGTGGGCGGTGAGCGTGACCGCGTCCGCTCCGGTGGAACGGTTCATCCCCGAGCCCGAGCGGGAACGGGGGTCGCCCCCGAATGGGTAGAGGCCGGGACGATCGCGGCTCCGCTCCGGTGGAGATAGCCCTGCTGGCCCCGGTGATCCTGGGGTTCCTGATGGTGGTGATCTTCGCCGGCCGGGTGGCCTACGCCGAAGCTGAGCTCCAGGCGGCGGCCTCGGCCGCGGCCCGGGCCGCGTCCCAGCAGGCCAGCGTGGCGTTCGCCCAGGACGCGGCCGACAAGGTGGTCGACGACAACCTGAAGGACGCCGGGATCGTCTGCAGCGGCCAGCAGGTGGAGATAACCGATCCTTCGGTCTTCGAGCCGGGCGGATCGGTCGATGTCGAGGTGGCGTGCACGATCCAGCTCGAGGACCTGATGTTCTTCACGTTCCCCGGGAACCAGACGGTGCGGGCCCACGCCACCGAGGTGATCGATACGTATCGGGGCGGCGGATCATGAGGAGGAATCCGCCGACCGACGATCGAGGGATGATGACCGCCTTCGTTGCCGTGGTCACCCTGGCGTTTCTGTTCATCGCCGGGATGGTCTACGACGGCGGTCAGCGCATCACCACGTACATGCGGGCACAGGACCTGGCCAGCAACACCGCACGGGCCGCGGCCCAGGCCATCGATCCGGTGACGCTGTACGACGCCGACGCCGCAGCCACGCTCGACTACGGCCTCGCTCGCGAGGCTGCCGTCGACTTCCTGGCCGACGCCGATCCCGATGCCCAGCTGAGCCAGTTCGAGCTGCTCGGCAACGACGACCAGGTCAGGGTGGTCGTCACCTTGGAACAAACCGCGCTGATCCTCGAGCCGCTCGGCACGATCGACATCAGCGCGTCAGCTACGTCGACGGCCATCCGTGACGTCGACGGAACCACAGGAGTTCCATGATGGAACGCACATTCTCCTCCCATGCCATGTCCCGCATCGGCTCGCTGATCAGCCTGCTGGCCATCCTCGGCCTGCTGTTCGGCGTGCCGGTCGCGCTCGCGGTCTTCGTGGGCTGGCCCCTGCCCCACGGCGTTCCGAGCTGGGACGAGATACGCCAGGCCTTCGAACGCGACGGCGTGCAGATCGAGGTCGTGATCAAGGGTCTGGCCGTCATCGTCTGGATCGCCTGGGCCCAGCTGGCCTGGGCCATCCTGGCCGAGGCCGCGGCGGTGGCCCGGGGTCGCACCGCCCGTCCGGTCCTGGCGCTCCCCGGCACCCAGCTGATGGCCCGCCGGCTGGTGGCGTCGGCCGCACTGGTGCTGTCGAGCTTCGGCTCGGTGCGTGTGGCCAACGCCGCGCCGCTCGCGCCGTTGCAGGAGGTGGAACAGGTCACCGGTCCTGACCTGCGGACCATCACCTACGAGGTCCCGGCGGGGACCCAGATGACGACACCGCCGACGACCGCGGCTCCGGGACCTGGTACGTCGACGACGACCTCCACGGTTCCGCCCGGGACGCCGACCCCGCTGACGGACCGGGTCTACGAGGTTCAGCGGGGCGACACCCTGTGGGGGTTGGCCGAGCAGTACATGGGGAGCGGGATGCGGTGGCGGGAGCTGCGCGACCGCAACGTCGGCCGGGCCGTCGCCCCGGGCCGGGTGCTCACCCTGGGGGAGGATCACCTCGAGCCGGGGTGGCAGCTGGTCATCCCGGCCGGCGGTGCCGGGGTTCCCGGGACGGCCGCAACTGGTCCGCCCACGATCTCTTCGGTCGAAGGGCCGTTGACCGCACCGCCATCGGCCGCACCTCCGGGCTCCGAGCTGTCGCAGCTTCCCGAGGAACCTCAGGTGATCGATCCGCCAGGTGACGGGCCGCCGGTGATCGTGATCGAGGCCGAGCCCGCACCGGTAGCCGAGGTTCCCGGTGCTCCGGACGAAGGTCCGCCCGACGAAGGCCCGCCCGAGGAGGATGAGGTGGCGGCGCCCATCCCCATGGGTCCGATCGTGGTGACCGCGCCCGCGGCGCCGGAGCCCTCGCCCGGAGAGATGACCCCCGCGGCGTCCGCTCCGGTCGCGGCCCAGGCTGCAGTGTCCACGCTGATGGTCGAGCCGGGCGACCACTTCTGGGGCCTGGCCGAGCGCCAGCTGGAGACGGCCTGGGGCCGGTCGGTGTCGGCCGAGGAGATCGTGCCGTACTGGCGCAACCTCATCGACGCCAACCAGGTCAACATACGCTCCGGCAACCCGGACCTGATCTTCCCCGGCGAGCAGTTCTCGGCCCCGCCGCCCCCGCCGAGCCCGGACATCGCCCTCGCGCCGGCTCCGGCTCCGGCCCCTGCTCCGGCTGCGCCGTCGGTGCCGCCGACGACCGAGCGCGGCCAGGAGGAACCGCCGGCGGCGACCACCACGCCGACCACCGAAACCCCGACCACCACGGAGTCCAGCACCAGCGAGACCGCCGAGAGCACGGAGGCTCCGACCACGGAGGCGCCGACGACCGAGGCCCCGACCACGCAGCCGCCCGCCACCGAGGCGCCTGTGGCTCCGCCGGGTCCGTCGCCAACCGGCACGGTCGCCACCACCGCCCCCCCGACCACCGCGGCCGACACCACCGCCCCGCCCGACAGCGGGGTCGCCGCACCGCCGACGAGTCCCGGCGGCACCGCCACGGTGCTGGACTCGATGACCGACGTCCAGAACGACGACGAGCAGGCGGGCCGTTCGGTCGACGACGAAGACCCGTTCCCCTACTGGCTGGTGGCCGGCAGCGCCGCCTTCGCCGGTCTGGTCCTGGCCGCATTGCGGCGCAAGCGCCGGGCCCGGCGGCGTCTGGCCCAGCCCGGTGACGAGATCGAGGGCCGACCCTTGGAGGACATCCGTTCGGAGAAGGCATATGCAGTCGTGGCCGCCGACGTGCCCCAGGTCGTGGCCACCGTGTCGCGGGCCCTGGGGGCGGTCATCGCGTCGAACCCCGAGCTCCCGCCGGTGACCGCGGTCGTCGTGTCCCCGCTCCGCACCG
>DASXTK010000432.1:0-2042 GCA_036505485.1 Acidimicrobiales bacterium | reverse complement strand
CTGATCCTGTATATGGCGATGTCCCTGGACGGATTCATCACCGGTCCGGGTGACGACAAAGCGAACCCGGCTGGAGTCGGCGGCATGCGGTTGCAAGAGTGGCTCGGCGGCGGAGGGCCCGAGGTCGCTGACTTTCGGCCGAGTGATGCCCGGAGCCAGATCGTGTTTGACGAGATGCTGTCGACCGGCGCCGTCATCACCGGGCGGCGGACCGGCGACTTCGCCGACTACTGGGGCGGCGATCATCACTACGGCGTGCCGATCTTCGTCCCGACCCACACCGCTCCGGCGGACAATCGCCACGAGCGGGTGCACTTCGTGACCGAAGGCATCGAGGCGTGCGTGGAGCAGGCAAAGGCGGCCGCGGGTGACCGAGATGTCATGCTGCACGGCGCCTACACAGCCCAGGAGTGCCTGAAGGCTGGGGTGCTCGACGTTCTCGAGATCCAGCTCATGCCTGTGCTGCTCGGCCAGGGCCGACTTCTGTTCGAGGGCCTCCCGCCTGAACACATCGAGCTCGACCTGGTCCGAACGTTGGAGGCAGCCGGCGTCCTGCATCTCCGCTACGAGGTGCGCCGAGGATGACAGGACCCATCCGGCTCTACCTGTCAATGTCACTCGACGGCTTCATCACCGGGCCGAACGACCGGGAGGGCCAGGCCCTCGGCCACAACGGCGGGCGGCTATTCAACTGGCTCGACGACCGACTGTGGAGGTTGCCGTGGGAAAGGTGATCATCTCGACCCACATCACCGTCGATGGCGTCATCGGACCCTCACCCCAGGACTGGGCGACGATCATGGAGGGCGAGGGCGAACGGTACAAGTTTGATCAGCTCCTGGCCGCGGACGCGTTCCTGCTCGGGCGCAAGGTCTACAAGGGCCTCGCCAGCGTCTGGCCCACCATCACCGACGACACCGGCTTCGCCGAACGGGTGAACACCATCCCCAAGTACGTCGCCTCCCGGACCCTGGAAGGACCCCTCGAGTGGAACGCGTCGTTGATCAAGGGCGACCTCGCCGAGAGCGTGGCCAGCCTCAAGCGCCGGCACCGCGGGAACCTGATCTCCTTCGGCTGCGGCGAGCTGGCCTACGAGCTGGCCACCCAGGGACTCGCCGACGAGATCCACTTCTGGGTCCAGCCCACGGTCTGGGGCAGCGGCGACCGGGCGTTCCACGGCCGCCAGGTCCGGCTGCAGCTGATCGCCACGACGGCGTTCGACTCAGGCATCACCCTTCTGTGCTACCGGCCAGCACCCGACCAGCAGGCCACCAGCGCGGCAACCTGACCACGCGAGACTCGGCGGTCGACCACCGCCGGCCAACCACAACATCCAGGCCATGGTGCAGCGAAGGGCATACCCCATACCTGCGAATGCCCCCGCCGTCGTCCGTCACGACCGGTCGACACGAAAGCCCTCGCGGCGACCTTGCCGTGGTGGCCTGGTAGATGGATGACAGGACCGTTTACCACGGGTGTTGCTGGCGCCCGGTCATGACCTGGTACGCCATGACGCCAGTATGACCGCACCCGTTCCTGAGGAGGGTCGGGCGGATCTGAGGACCCCAGATCGGCGGGGTGCCGATGCCCACCGGACCCGCCGAAGTGTCGGATGGAGGAAGAGAGGATCGTTGACGATGGCGACGTTCGTATTGGTCCATGGCGCCGGGACGTCGGATGGTACTGGCACCTGCTAGAGGCCGAGTTGCTCGAGCGGGGCCACGACGTGGTGGCACCGGACCTGCCCAGCGCGGTATCTGTCGATGGCTACATCACTGGGCCGCATTCGGCTGCTCCGCTGTTCGTGCTGTCTCATCGGCCGCCGCCCGCGCCGCCGTCAGCTCGCATGAGCAGGTCTTCATCACTTCTACATGGGAGCGGTGAGTTCCAGCGCCATACCGTCGGGGTCTTTGAACGGCAGCACCGCGATCCCGAACGGCGGCAGGTCGGTGATCTCGCTGTGCTCCACGCCGCGTTCCTGGAAGGCCCGCGCCGCCGCCTCCAGCGCAGCCCGGTCGGCCACGGCGAAGCTCAGGTGATCC
>DASXTK010000431.1:0-2764 GCA_036505485.1 Acidimicrobiales bacterium | reverse complement strand
CTGGCGCGACGGCGACACCTCCTTCTTCAAGGTCAACGTCTGGCGCGGCCAAGCCGAGCACCTGGCCGACTCCCTCACCAAAGGTGACCGGGTCATGGTCACCGGACGGCTGCGCCAACGCACCTGGGAGACCCCCCAGGGCGAGAAGCGGTCGGTCGCCGAGATCGAAGCCGACGAGGTCGGCGCCAGCCTCAAGTTCGCCACCGCCAAGGTCGAACGGGCCACCGAACGCGCCAACGTGGACCGTAGCCAAGGTCGAGAGCGGCAGGCCGCACGCGGCGAAATCAACGACCAGCCACCCTTCTGAGCACCCGTCAACCTGTCAGCGCCCTCGGCCTTGGTCGGGGGCGCTGGCTTGTCAGAGCCCGTCCCCAGTGACGGCCGCTGCTGACCGCCGGCCACGCAAGAAGGAGTGAGCGGCGTGCTTGTTTGGATGGACGATCGCGACCGGGGTCCAGGCCGGTTCGCAGTTGCCCCGACGCCCATCCGCGGCCGTGCTGTGACCGGCCCAGCCTAGGCTGCTGTCCTGGATTCACAGGGTCGTCGTAGTCGTTTGGGGGCGCCATGCGACCAGTCCGGATCACCGCCACCGTCGTCGTCGTCGCCGCCCTGGCCGTCACCGGCTGCGCGTCCCGCACCACCAACCAGCCTGCCACCCCGGCCTCAGCAGCCCCTTCGTCGGTCCCCACGACACCGCCGACCGCTGCGTTGAGCGGGACCACGACCGCAACCGCGGTCACCCCGGCCAGCGCCACCTGCGCCGTCTCCCCGACGACGGGACCGGCGGGGTCTCGGGTCACCCTGACCTGCCGCCGGTTTGCTGGCTCCGAACCGGTCGCCATCACCTTCGAAGCGACGGTGCTGGCAACCAGCAAGGCCAGCGCCGGCGGCGAGGTTACGGCCTCGTTCGCGGTACCGAGCGGCTTTGCTGGCTCCCACTACCCAGGCAGGAAGGACACCTTCCAGGCCAAGGGCCGCCACAGCGGCAAGGCCGCGTCGGCGACCTTCACGGTGACCGGCTGACCGGCCATCTTGCCGAGAAGTGACCCAGGCTCTTCACCAGCCGAGAACCACGCCCCTAGCCCTGGCCCCAGCGACCGCCGGATCGCTGTCGGAGGCGTCGCATGACCTCCTGCTGGCTCAGCCCACGCTGCTCGGCTCCGGCGGTCTACCGTGGTCTGCTCGCTGACCAACATCGATGGGCAGCGGCAGCCGCTGGGACGGCCAGTTGGCCGCTGCGACGGAGCGCCCGCCAGCGGGGCATGGTGGGCTAGGGCGCGGCCGCGATCGGGCCTAGACTCCACCCTGAGCGCAAGTCGCAGGGGGCGGTCGTGCAGCCGGTAGAGACCAGGTACGTGTGGCTGGGCCGCGATCGGATCGCCTACCAGGTCCTCGGCGAAGGGCCGCCCGACCTGGTGGTGAGCTTCGGGAGTTTCGGCCATATCGACATCGCTTGGGAGGACCCCGGGATCACCCTGTTCTTCCGCACCCTGACGTCCTTCTCGCGGCTGATCCTGTTCGAC
The DNA here is from genome assembly GCA_036505485.1 of Acidimicrobiales bacterium. Lineage (GTDB taxonomy): Bacteria > Actinomycetota > Acidimicrobiia > Acidimicrobiales > VFJN01 > DASXTK01. The sequence goes on along the minus strand of DASXTK010000431.1, from coordinate 1,241 downwards.
CGGCGCCGGATGGGGTCGAGGCAGGACGCCAACGGGTCGGCCGCGGCGCGGACGAGATGCGGAGGTCCGGTCCGCCCGAGGGATGTGCGGCGGCGCGGGAGCTCTCAGAGAAACTCGAGAGCCCGCTTGACGAAGTCCTCGTGGAACTGGAACACCCCGCCGTGCCCGGCGTCGGGATAGAGGACGAGCTGGCTGTTCGGGAGTCGTTGATCGAGCGCGACGGTGTTGTTGGTCGGCACCATCTTGTCGCTCTCACCGTTCATGGCGAGCACGGGCTGGTGGATGCTGGCGAGGTCCGCAGGCTTCTGCTGACCCCATCGGTGGATGGCCTTGAGCTGGGCGCGGAATGAGCCTACGGAGATGGCCCTGTCGCGGTCGCTCGTACGTTCCTGCAACCGTGCCAGGAACTGCTTCCCGGCTCGGCGCCCGTTCGGAGTCCTGGTGAAGAAGAGGAACTGCTTGGGGTCCTGGCGGGTGAGCAGTCCTCGCGCGGTGTCGAGGTAGGTGATGCGGGTCACCTTGTCGATGCCTTCGCCCCCCGCAGGGCCAGTTCCGGCGAGGATCATCTTGCGCACGAGCTGCGGCTCCTCCTGCGCGATCACCTGGGCGATCATGCCGCCCATGGAGAACCCGAAGAGGTCGACCTGATCCAAGCCGAGGGCACGGATGAAGGTGACGGCGTCTCTCGCCATCTCCTCGATGGTCGTCGGCGTGGACCCGCTGGAGGCACCGACACCTCGGTTGTCGAAGGTGATGACCCGATGCTTCGCGGCGATGCCGTCCACGACTCGGGGGTCCCAGTTGTCCAGGACTGCGGCCAGGTGGGTGAGGAAGACCACCGGCGTGCCGGTGGCTGGGCCGAGCTGTCGGTAGGCGAACTCCACGCCGCCGGCGTTGATGGTCTGGGTGGGTGTGTCCTTCCACGTCGTGTTCACTGCAGCACCCTGGGGCGCCTGGACCTTGATCATCGCTGCTTCTCCTTTGACCGCCAGGGCGGCCTTTGAGGTGCCGGGGCTTACTATACGAAGCGTATAGTGATAGGACCTTGAACGTATGTCAACCCTCGGTATACGCAACAGGTGGCGCGCGGCTACGGATCGTATGGCGATCGACGGCATCCCTCGCTATGCTTGGGGGGTGCCAACGAAGACCTACGGGCAGATGTGCCCGCTCGCCCGCTCGCTCGACGTCCTCGGCGAGCGCTGGACGATGCTGGTGATCCGCGAGCTGCTGCTCGGTCC
>DASXTK010000430.1:0-2985 GCA_036505485.1 Acidimicrobiales bacterium | reverse complement strand
CGGGGCCAGGGCTTCGACGTCGTCCACCACGATGCGGTACTTCCACTCGGTGTTGGCGGCCAGCGACCGGGCCGCGCTGACGTCGACCCCCGACGGCTTGGACGACCAGAACTCCACCGCCTGGCGCCCGATATCGAAGCTGACCGGAGCCAGGAACACCCGGAACGACGAGGGCACCAGGATCCCATCGGGGGCGAGCAAGCGCTGACGGGCGTCGGCGAAGCAGCTCAGGATCCCGGCGTCGTGCACCAGCCCGCCGATCTGGTCGCACACCGCGACGTTGGCCGGCGTCGGCAGCTCGGTCTCGGTCGACATGCCGCGGAGGTGGGTGATTCGGTCGGCGAAGCCGTTGTCGGTGGCGATGCGGCGGGCCAGGCCGACGATGTCCCCCCGATCTACCGCGACCACCGATCCGGCGCCGGCCTCGCACGCCAGGTAGCCGAGAAGGCCGGTCCCGGTGCCCAGGTCGAGAACCACGTCGCCGGGGCTGATCACCTCGTCCAACGCGGCGCGGTAGGCCGCGGTCTTGCGCTCGTCGGCCAGGTAGCCGCGATGCTCGGCCAGCTCGCTCTGCGACATCAGCCGGCCCCGTCCAAGTTCTGCAACAGGCCCGCTTCGATGAGAGAGGCCAGGAGGCTGTCGATGTCGCTTCGCAGCACCGCGGGGTCGACCTCGTAATCGCTGACCAGGGCGGCGAAGGCCTCGTCGGGGTCCTGCTCGGTCAGGCGGGTCACGATGTCGGCGCCCACCTCGTTGAGACCGAAGTACTGCTCGGTCTCCAGGTTCAGCAACACCATCTGCCCGTCCACCTCCCGGTAGAGGACCGCGGCGGGGATGGCGTAGTGGGGCTTGTCGGTCATGGCGATGGCAGCTTGCTCCGGTTGGGGACGGGACGGACGAGGGCTCGGAACGATCGACGGCGCACGCCGGCGACCTCACGCAGCGGGCGGGACGGCAGCGTCTGGCGCCGAAGCTCCCGAAGCTTGGCACCGGTACGACCGGAGACGTGCAGGGGCAGGAGCTTCTGGGCCGTCGGGGCGCGCTGCCTCCCCTCGTCGCCCTGGAGCCGAGCCCGTTGACCCCACAAGCGGTCCCACGTCCAGCCCCGGAGGCTCCGGATCCGCGGCGGTAGCTCACCCGGTAGATCCAGCCCGACGACGTCGGCCACCGCGGCCAAGCTCTTCCACACCGGGACGCCCAAGCCCTCACCGGCCACGAACGCGTGCACCCGGCCCCAGTCGAGCTCGGCCCGCTCGATGATCCGGCGGATGTCGAGGAAGGGGCCGAGATAGGCGAAGCGGTCCTTGTTCAGGTGCAACAGCAACAACACCAGCTCGACCTCGGGTTGCACCACCCGGATCGTCCCCTGCGGCGTGGTCAGCAGCTCGGAGGAGTCCCAGACCGCGTCGAGCTGGCGAGTGGGCAGGCCGATCTTGAGCGGATCGAAGTGCAGGTCGACCTGGGTCGCACCAACGTTCAGGTCGACGTGTTGGAGGCGCCGCTGGTGGGCCAATCGTCCGATCGTCGCCCGGGCGCCCCGGGTCGAGTCGAGCAGTTCGACCACCTCGGCAGCGCGGTCGAGCGCGGCCGGGGCCAGGAGCAGATCGACGTCGGTGCAGGCCCGCTGTCCGATCCCGTCGTACCAGCGGCTCTCGGTAGCCACCCCCTTGAGCACCGCGACCTCGATGCCAGCCGGACCGAGCCGGTCCTGCACCTCGGCGATGGTGCGCCAAAACCGCAGGTGATCCCGATACTCGGCCAGCTCCCACATCCCCAGGGTCGTGGCCGTGGCCGGCGTCAGCGGCAATGTCTCCTGCTGATGGGCGGCCAGCACCGCCGACGTCATCCGGTGCTCGGACACCGACTGCAGGAACGCCTCCTCGTCGTCGATCGCATCGACCGGACGGCCCGTGATCAGGTCCAGCAACGCCGGGTGAGGTGCGCTCATCCCGGGACACCGTCCCCTGATCCGCTGGGGACCCGTTCGCCCAGGAACCCCCGCGCCTGCAGGTTGAACAGCTCGGCGTACTGGCCGTCGTGGGCCATCAGCTCGGCGTGGGTGCCGTGCTCGACGATCCTGCCGCCCTGCAGGACGCAGATGCGATCGGCCATCCGCACCGTCGAGAACCGGTGGGAGATCAACAGCACGCTGCGCGACTGGCACAGCTCGACCAGCCGCTCGTACAGCCGCTGCTCGGCCACGGCGTCGAGGGCGGCGGCCGGTTCGTCCAGGATCAACACCGGCGCCTCCCGGAAGAAGGCCCGGGCCACGGCCACCCGCTGCCACTGCCCCACCGACAGGTCGGCGCCGCCGTCGTACGCCCGGCTCATCATGGTCTCGTAACCGGCGGGCAGCCGTCCCAAGACGTCACCGATGCCAGCCCGCTGGGCCGCGGCGTCGATCCCGGCCATGTCGTCGATGCGGGCGTGGTCGCTCATGGCCACGTTCTCGCGGGCGGTCAGCTCATAGCGGACGAAGTCCTGGAACACCGCCGCCACCGAGCGCCAGTGTTGGTAGCCGGGGATGGAGGCGATGTCCCGGCCGTCGTAGGTGATGCGCCCGGACGTCGGCTGGTAGAGCCCGGCCACCAGGTGGGCCAGCGTGGTCTTGCCGCTTCCGCTCAGCCCGACGAGGGCCACGATCTCGCCTGGCGCCAGCTCCAGGGACACGTCGTCGAGCACCAGGGGCTCGGTGCCGGGATAGCGGAACGAGACGTGGTCCACGACCACCCGAGCGGGAGTGCCGGTTGTCCGCTGGGGCTCGGTCTCGACCTTGGCCTTGGCCTCGGCTTCGGCATCCGGTCGGAGCCGACGGAACCGCTCGAAGTCCTCGAGGAACAGCAACGATTCGCTCAACGAGCCCGACGTGCTCGCCGCGGCCCGCAACCGGGTGGTCAGCTGCTGCAGGGCCACGATGGCGACCGCGGCGTCACCCAGGGTGATGCGGCCGTTGATGGACGCCTGCACCAGCACCAGCAGCACCCC
>DASXTK010000429.1:0-16699 GCA_036505485.1 Acidimicrobiales bacterium | reverse complement strand
CCTCCACGCCGGGGTGCTGACCGCTGCCATCCTCGCCCTGGTCGTCGCGGCCGGGTTGTGGTGGGCCTACTTCGACGTGGTGGCGTTGGTGGCCGAACGCCGCTTCCGCCAAACCGAGGGCGACGCCCGGATCCTCATGGCCCGCGACTCCTACAGCTACCTGCACCTGCCGATGATCGCCGGCATCACCCTGATCGCCCTGGGGTTCAAGAAGACCATCGCCCACATCGACGAGCCTCTGGACCTCGTGCCCGCCACCGCCCTCCTAGGCGGGATCGCCCTCTACTTCGCCGGCCACGTGGCGTTCCGGCTGCGCAACCTCGGCACCGTCAACCGGCCCCGGACCCTGGTGCTCGTGGTCAGCCTGGCGCTGATCCCGGTGGCGACCCAGGTGGACGCGCTGGTAGCGCTGGGCATGGCCGCGGTCGTCACCACCGCCCTCATCGCCTACGAGGCATTGCGCTACGCCGAAGCTCGGCGCAACATCCGAACCGCCAGCGAGTAGGGCGTTAGCTTCGCGAGCTGTGGCTACGGATCCCGGCACCGGTGGGCGAGTGGAGCGCAACCGGAAGCGCCGGGCCGACGCGTACCTACGGGCTGGCCTCCGGATCATCACCGACGAGGGGTTCGACGCGCTCACGATGGGCCGGCTGTCCGAGGAGCTCGACACCGCAGTCGGCGCGGTCTACCACTACTTCCCCTCGAAGGGGCAGCTCATCACCGCCATCCAGGCCGGGGCCATCGAGCGGTTGGCAGCCAGCCACGATCGCAGCATCGATCCCGTGGTCGAGGCGGTGGTGGAGCAGACCGGCGACGATGCGGTGCTGGTTCGGCTGCTCGTGCTCGGCCGCTGGTTCTGCGCGGCCGCCGAGGCCCTCCCGGAGGAGGTCCGGCTGCTGCAGATGATCAACGCCCGCCGCGGCTCGGCCCTGGGGGAGGACGGCGGCAACGCCCTTCTGCCCGTCACCCTGGATCTGCTGCGCCGGATCGTCGAGGTCGTGGAGCAAGCCGACGCCACCGGGATGATCCGCCCCGGTTCGGCGATGGCTCGGACCGTCATGTGGGCCGGGGCCCTGGGAGGTGTGCTCGCGACCGAAGACCTCGATCGCTACCTCCCGGGCGTCGCCGGCACCGGTCAGCTCGGACGCCAGCTCAACGTCGACCTGTGCGTGGGCTGGGGCGCCGACGTCGCGGCGGTGGAACGGATCGACCGGGCCATCGATGACGTGGCCCGGTCGATTCCGCTGGCTCAGGGAGCCTCTACTTGAAGATCGGGTCCATGCAGGTGTTGGGCATCGGATTGGCCTCCGGACACTGCAGGGTGGCATGGATCACGAGGTTGGCGCTGTTGTCGAAGGTGGCCGTGACCTGGTAGATCTTGGCGACGCCCACATGTTCGGCCACGCCGGACAGAGCTGACTCGATTCCCTGCTCGGGAACGCGCAGCTCGGCCCCGGCCGACATGGCCACGAATATCCACTCGTACCAAGCCGGACGGATCTCCGCCGAGGCGTTCTCCAACCCGATGTCGACGAACCAGGTGCCGGCGTCGTCCTTGTGAGAACCGGCGACCATGTCGAAGTCCACGTCGATGTCGGGGTTGGTTCCGGTGACCTCGCCCATGAGGTCCAGGTGGACCTTGGCCCGCTGGGCATCCCAACGGCTCACGTTCACCGCATCCGGCGGCGCCCAGTAGGCGTGAGTGCCGACCATGGCGTCGCCGACCTGGCTCTCGATGTGACCCTCGATCTGCTCGTGGCTGATCACCAAGGTCGCATCGTTGCCTTGGAGGATGGTGTTGAGCGGGATCTGGTAGGCGGCCCACCAGGGATAGCTGTGCAGCGCGTCGTGTGGGATCTGCACCGACTCGGTCGCCCCGGCGTTCACCCACTGGCACGGCGGGCCGAAGCCGGTGGTGAAGACCGGGGTGTTGTTGACGATCACCATGACGTTGGCCAGGCACCAGTTGTCGGTGCCGGGCTTGAAGATCTCGAGGCTCTCGATGTCGCCGAGATCGTCGATGCCGCGCAGGTTCACCAGGTCGTAGTCGTGGGTGGCGCCGGGTTCGAAGTCGTCCCCGGAGTGGTCGAGCCAGGTCCCGCCGCCGCTCTCGCCGTTGATCGGGCCACCGACGCCGACGTTGACCTCGTTGCTGGTGCCCGCCTCAGGGACGTCGCCGGTGGTGATCCGGACCTGGACTCGCCAGATCATCCGCAAGGACAGCCCGTCCTCGGTGTACGCGCACGCCGTGGACGACGTCTTGATCTGGGCGGCCCGTTTGGCCACGACCTGGTAGCAGTAGCGGGTGTCGCGGGCCAGCCCGACGAAGTTGAAGTCGCCGCCGCCACCTCCGGCTGACTGGTACACGATGCTCCAGACCCCTCCATCGAGCTGCTTCACCTGGAAGGAGGTGGCGGCGTCCGACACGAACCATCCAAGGTCGATCGACGTGGCGGTCCGAGCGGCGATGTAGACGGACGGTGTCGTCAGGGTGGTGGTGTCCCCACCGCCGCCATCTCCGCCTCCGCCGCCTTCGTCACCAGGGTCGCAGGTGGGGGGCGTGCACCGCTCCGCGTCGGCGTGGCTGGTGGTCAGGCCGAGCACGGCGACGAGCATCGCCACCGCCAGGGCCAGTCTCAGCGCGTCGCGTCCGCCGACACGGCGCGCCGGTCTTGCTGGGGTGTGTCTCATTGGTCTCCCGCCTTTGTGTGAACGATGATTCAAAATATGAATCAACGTTCGGAACCTGTCAAGACGGGAATTTCTGACCCCTGGTGTGGCTCAGCGGACGATCCAGGGCCGCTTGTCGGTGTCGAGATCCTTCTGGCAACGGTCGCAATAGCGGTCGTTGGCGTCGTAGACGAGCACGTTCTCGCCTTCGGGGGTGAGCTCGGCGTACTCCTCCCGGTTGCTCTCGACACAGGACCGACAGGTCAACGTGGCGAAATGGCCGTGGTCGTCCCACGCCACCGCGATGGCCTCGGGATGATCCTCCAGGCCATAGGTGGCGATGGCGGCGTTGGTGATCACCGCCCGTCTGCGACCGAGGGCAATACGGCCCGGTTCACCGATCAGATTGTCGATGTCCCGGGTAGCGAAATCGGCCTCACTCATGGCGCGCACCGCCGCGTGCAGAGCGCCTGCGGCCTCGCTCCGCAGGCGCTCTGCCACGTCGAGACGGGTCCGGATCTCGGCCGGTAGCCGCACCTCTACCTGCAGCTGGCCGGGTCGCTCCCCGGCAGCGTCGGCCAGGTGGTCCCAGACCGCAGTCTCGATGTCATCGAGGTTCTTCGTCTCGGTGGTAGTGGTCCGGCCGGTCTCGTCCTCGATATGCACCAACCAACGTTTGTCTTCGCGCTCGGCGGTCACCTTGTACATCGGCGGGTCCCCCGAACCGCTCTCGTTCAGGTTGCTCATGTGGGATTTCCCTTCCAGGTCGACACCTGGTTGCGTGGGCTATCGCCTCATATTCAGAGACTCCCAATGACCCGAATCATGACGGTGGAGGGTTAACCGCGTCTTAGCGGGTGACGCTCAGTTCGAAGACCTTGGGCGGCGACTGTCGAGCACCCGTTCGAGGAACTGCCGGGTGCGGTCGTTCCGGGGCGCGCTTAGCAGCTCGGCCGGTGGGCCCTCCTCGAGGATGCGGCCGTCGTCGAGGAAGCAGATGCGGTCGGCGATCTCGCGGGCGAACCCCATCTCGTGGGTGGCGATGATCATGGTCATGCCGGCCCGCTTGAGCTCGTCGACCACGTCGAGGACCTCGCCCACCAGCTCCGGGTCGAGGGCCGAGGTGATCTCGTCCAGCAGCATCACCTCGGGATCCATGGCCAGGGCCCGGACGATCGCCACCCGCTGTTGCTGCCCGCCGCTCAACTGATCGGGGTACGCGGCGCGCTTGTCGGCCAGACCGAACCGTTCCAGCAACGCGTCCGCTCGGGCCGTGGCTGTCTGCTTTGTGGCCCGCAGGGCTCGGTGCGGTCCCAGCGTGACGTTGGCGAGCACGCTGAGATGGGGGAACAGGTTGTAGGACTGGAAGACGATGCCGATGCGGCGGCGGATGGCGTTCTCGTCGAGGCCCGGGGCGCTGATGTCCGTCCCGTCGAGCAGGATGCGCCCGTCGTCGATGGGTTCGAGCAGGTTGGCGCAGCGCAGCAGGGTCGACTTGCCGGATCCGGAGGCGCCGATGAGACACACCACCTCGTGGTCGGCCACGGCCAGATCGACGTGACGCAGCACCTCGCGGGGGCCGAACGCTTTCCACACTCCGTCGAGGATGAGCTTCACGCCAGCCGTCCGCCGCTGATCCGGGTGCGCTGCCGGCCGATCAACCAGTCGGTGAACCGGGTCAGCGGGATGGTGACGGCCAGGAAGATCACCGCCGCAGCCACATAGCTGGTGAAGTTGAAGTTGCGCGACGAGTAGATCTGGGCTTGGCGGGCGGCCTCGATCGGACCCAGCACCCCCACCAGGGCGGTCTCCTTCTGCAGTGCGATGAAGTCGTTGAGCAGCGGCGGGATCACCCGGCGGATGGCCTGGGGCAGGACCACGAACCGCATGGCCTGGGTGCTGGTCAACCCCAGCGACCGGGCCGCGGCCCGCTGGCTCTCGTGCACCGAGTCGATCCCCGACCGGTACACCTCTGACACGTAGGCCGAGTAGCTCAGGATCAGGGCGACGGTGGCCCAGAAGATCGGGTCGGTGGGCACCCCGCTCAGTCGGAGCGCTGGCACGCCGAAGCCCAGCAGGAACAGGACCAGCAGCACGGGGATCCCCCGCAGCAGATCGACGTAGACCGTCGACGCCAGCCGCAACGGGAACAGGACCGGGGCCCGGGAGCTGCGGGCCAGGGCCAGGCCTAGGGCGAGGATCAGGATGAAGACCTCGGCGATGACGAACACCCTCACGTTGAGCCAGAACGCCGAGACGATGTCGGGGAACGAGTCGACGAAGTCGTTCCAGGAGAAGAAGCTTTGCCGCACCTCGTCCCAGCCCGGGGCATTGACCACCACCAGCACCGCTACGCCGAACACGACGATCGAGCTGACCAAGGCGATCAGCACCGCCTGGGTGCGTTGGGCCCGTTCGGCCATCGCCCGCGGGCTGCGTTCCGGCGGGCGCCTGGGGCGTTGATCCTCCTCGGGTGTCACCTTCTAGTGCACCCCCGCACGAGTGACGTGCGTGGATCGGCGAGTCAGGGGCGTCGCTCGGTGCGCCGCGGCGACGCAGGAACCCCCCAGCGGTTTCAATGTCGTCGCGGTGCAGCGAGCGGCGTCATCTGGCCGTCGAGGCACGTGCGCCTCACTCGTGCGGGGGTGCACTCGTGCTCAGTTGACCGGGATGACCGGCGCGTCGACGTAGTCGGACAGCCATTCCTGTTCGATCTGGTCGAGCTTGCCGCTGTCCTTCAGCCGGGTCAGCGCCTGATCGACGCAGTCCCGCAGCGGGTTGCCCTTCTCGAACACCATGCCGAACTGCTCCGGGGCCACGGCGGTGGCCGGGAACTGGCCGATCACCGTGGTGCCCTCGATCTCGGTCGAGCTGACGTAGAAGGCGGTGGGCAGGTCGAGCACGATGGCGTCGACCTGTCGGGCGTCGAGAGCGGCCTTGGCTGCGTTGTTGTCGTTGTAGACGAAGGGTTCGCTGGTGGGCTTGATGACTTCCTGGATGAAGGCCAGGCTCGTAGTTCCCAGCTGGGCGCCGAGCTTCAAGCCTTGTAGCTGTCCGACGGTGGTGGCCGTGGCGGCGGGGGAGTCCTGGAAGCCGACGATCGCCTGGTTGACGTCGTAGTAGCCCTCGCTGAAGTCGACGGCTTGCTTGCGCTCCGGGCTGATCGAGACCTGGTTGATGTCGAAGTCGAAATCCTTGTCGCCTGGGGCGAAGGCGTTGTTGAACGCCACCGTGGTCCAGGTCACGTCGTCCTTGGCGAAGCCCAGCTCGTCGGCGATCGCATAGGCCACGGCGGACTCGAACCCCTTGCCGTTGTTGGGTTCGTCGTCCTCGAACCAGGGCGGGAAGGCCGGGTTGTCCGTGCCGAGGGTCAGCTCGCCGTCCGAGACCAGGTTGAGGTCGCCCATGGCGCAGGAACCTTCCGTGCCGTTGTCGTTCGCGGCGGTGTCGTCGTCGTCGCCACAGCCGGCGGTGACCAGAGCACTGGCAATGGCCAGGGCAGCGAGCGCGCGCGCCATTACTCGAATGGGCACGGGACCTCCTTCAGGCAAGCTGGCGGACATGTGGATCGCGGTGGCCCAGATGGATTGTGTAGCCGGTGACGTCTCCGCGAACGCTGATACCGCCGCGGGGCTCGTCATGGCTGCCGCGGAGCGTGGGGCCGAGGTCGTCGTGCTGCCGGAGCTGGCCGATGTCGGCTACGACATGTCTTTGGTGCCGGCGTGCGCCGAGGAATGGTCGTCGAGCCGCTATCTGGCTCGTCTCATGGAGGAGGCTGCCCGCGCCGGGGTGGTGGTCATCTCCGGTCTGACCGAGCGGGTCGGGGACCGGATCTTCAACTCGGTCGCGGTCACCGACGGCCCGGGGTCTCTCCTCGGTGCGTATCGCAAGGTCCACCTGTGGGGGCCAGGCGGGGAGCCTTCCGTGTTCACCCCGGGAGATGCGGTCGGGCAGCTCCCCCTGGGAGGACTGCAGGTGGGGCTGACGGTGTGCTTCGACCTGCGCTTCCCGATGCTGTATCACCCGCTGGCGGTCGCCGGCACCGAGCTGTTCGTCGTGGCGTCGGCCTGGCCGTTTCCGCGGCTGCGCCACTGGTCGACGCTGCTGGCGGCCCGGGCCATCGAGAACCAGTGCTACATGGCCGCCGCCAACCGGGTGGGAACCGACGGCTCCGTGACCTTCTGCGGCTCCAGCGCCATCATCGACCCCTACGGAACGGTGGTCGCCTCCGCCGACGAAGTTTCGTCCGGCGTTGTGGTCGGCGAAGCCCTCGCCGAACGAGTCACCGAAGTCCGCCAGGCCATCCCTGTGCTGGGGGACTGACAACGATGGCTCCCAAGCCAGCCCCCGAGGGGCTGGCTTCGTTCCATTGTGTCCGTGTCCGTGTCCGGGCCGTCAAGGGCGCAGCCCGACGGCCCGGTCGCTTCGCTCCGTGCCGTCGACCTGACCCCTGACTGCCCTCGGTGGTCGGGTGGGGGTCCTTCATCGTTCTGTGACCTGTATGTCGCGCCAGAGCGCGACATACAGGTCACAGAACGCCAGAAATTGCCCTAGGCCCTGAGGAGGTAGAGGGCGGGGCTTAGCTTCCCGAGCATTTGGTAGATGCCCCAGAGGGTGCCGGATAGTTCTAGGGCGTAGAGGGAGTTGCCCCAGGCTTGTTTGTAAAGGGTGGGTTGGCGGAGGAGGCGGGCGGCCCAGAGGAGTTGGCGGCTGGTCAGGCGGCGTTCCCGGGGGCTGCGGCCGTCGTCGTCCTGTTCTTCGTTGTGTTCCCGCCACTCGCTGGCCAGCTCGTCGCGCAGTTCGATGCGGAGGCCAGCCGCGGCGATGGCCTCGTCGAAGTACTCGCGGTCGGTGTTCTGTGGCACCACGGAGAGCGGAGGCCACAGTCGATCGGCCTCACGCTGGTCCAGCCAGTCGGTGGCGAACATCTGGAACACCAGCACGGCTCCGCCGGGCCGCAGGACGCGGCGGCATTCGGCGAACGCCTCGACCAATGGCTCTACGTGGACCAGCACGTCCCGCACCCAGACCAGGTCGAACGACCCGGAGGCGCACGGCATCGCCTCACCCACCGCCCGGACCAGGCGCAGGCTTTCAGGAGCCCGGTTCAGGTTGGCGGCGAGGGGTTCCAAGCCGACGCCGACACAACCGAACCGGCGGTTCAGCTCCAGGAGCTGTCGGCCATCGCGGCACCCCAGGTCCAGCACCCGGGCGCCAGGACCGAGCCCCAGCTTCCCGACGAAGTCGTACAGGACGTCAGGACCCCGAGGCTGCAGGCTCGTGTCCATGAGGGCGTCCAGCTGCTCCAGGCTCTCCTCGGGGTAACCGTAGATGTCCTCGATCGACAGCTTCGGAACCGGGTCGCTGCTGCTCACGAACGACATCTCAGCGCATCAGCTCGGCCAGCGCGCCGGGGTGGTCGGCGATGATGCCGTTGACGCCCATGTCCAGCAGTGTTTGGTAGTACTCGGGCGTGTCCTGGCCGTCCTCGTTCATCCACACCCAAACGGCCAGACCCTCGTTGTGGGCTCGGGCCAGGGTTTCCGGCGTGACCACCTCGATACCCTCGAACGACGGCGGCACCTGGAGGATGGAGTAGCCGTCGAGCCGGGTGTTCTGGAGGAACCAGGAGGTCAAGGCGTCGACGCCGGGGCTGACCGCGACATCGGGCGCCAGGCTGTGGAACTCGTCGACGGTGGCCTGGTCGAAGCTGACCACGACGACCGAGTCGGTGCGTCCGGCGCCGTCGATCTCGTCGGCCAGGGCCTTGGCCGTGGCCTTCCCGACCTCGCCTTCGCCCTTGATCTCGATGTCCAGCACCTTGTCCGGGAAGCGGGCGAAGATCTCCTGGAGGGTGGCGATGCCGAAGTCGGTTGGGTCGTAGCCATCCGGCACGTTGGTGTCGCCGGTGCGGACACCGCGGTACTTGTAGTCCTCGTCCGGTTGGTCATCGCAGGTGCCGCAGCCGGGGGCGAACCAATAGGCGGCGTCGAGCTTGCCCAGTGCCGCGGCGGTGATGTTCGCCACGGCGCCGTGGCCGTTGGTGGTGGCGTCCACGGTGTCGTTGTGGATGGCGACGATCTGGCCGTCCTGGCTGAGGTGGACGTCCATCTCCAGGACATCGGCGCCGGCCTTGGCCGCCTCGGAGAACGCGAAGAGCGTCTCCTTGGGATAGTCCCTCTCGCCGCCGGCGTGGGCGATGTCGAGCGGACGACCCTCGGCCAGGAGGTCCTCGACCGTCGGTGCGGTCGGCCGGGTGGTCGTGTCGGTGGTGGCGGACGTTGCGTCGCTGTCGTCGTCGCTGGAACAGCCAGCCACCACGAGAGCTCCGGCCAGGACCCCGACGACCACTCTGCGCAGCACACGGGGACGCTATCCAACCTCGAATCAGATCAGAGCAGCTCGTCGGTGGAGACGTAGACGATGTTGGTGGACTCGCTGCGGTCGACCATGCCCCGGGCCAGGGCTTCCTCGTAGGTGGTGACCACTACCTGGTGCAGGTGATTGCCGGGCTGGGTGACCTGGGCCAGCAGCCGGGCCAGCCGGGTGCGGTTGGCCGGATCCAGATGCTCCAGCGGCTCGTCCAGCCACATGCTGCGCAGCCCGCTGGCCGACGTGACGAACAGCAGCCGGGTGAGCAGCGACGCCAGGGTCTTCTCCCCGCCGCTGAACGACCCGTAGGGAATCGACCCGCCGGCCTGGCCCAACTCGATGCTCCCGCCCCCGGCCAGACGGGGCCGGGCCGGCGAGGCCACGAAGAACTCGGCCCACCGGTCCGCGATGGCGGCGCTGACCGGCCCCAGGGCCTGCTCGGTGCGGGCGTCGGCCTCGGCGGTCGCCAGCTCGGCCAGGGAGGACGCCGCGGCCAGCACCGCGTGGTGCTGCGCCAGCGTGGTCGAGGCGATCCGGGACTCCTCGACCTGGCGGACGAGATGCTCGGCTTGCAGCAACTGCTCGCCCAGTGCGCCTTTCCGCCCCAGCTGGGTCTCGATGGTGGCGTCGAGCGCGGCCTTCTGGGCCACCAGAGCAGCCTCGTCGACGTCGGGCCGGGGGACATCGGGAGGCTCGGGCGGTTGCAGCCGGGCCAGGGCCGACGCCACCGTGCTGATCTTCTTGGCTGCGGCCTCGATCTCCAACCGGCGGGCATCCGCAGCGATCTGTTGGGCCTCCAGCTCCACCAACCGGGCCCGGTGCTGTTCCGAGGCATGGTCCGCCGTGGACTCGTCCAGCGCCCGCAGGCACACCGGGCACACGCCCTCGGCGGACTCCAGCTGCTCGACCAACCCGGCCACCAGCCCCTGCTCCGCTCGAGTCGTGGCCAAAGTCGCTCGGACCTCGTCGGCCACGTCGATGATGCGCTCGCCCTCCTGCGCCACCCGGTCGGGGTCGGGATCGAGACCGACGGCCTGGGCCTCGGCGGCCAACTGCTGCAACGCCGCCTGGTAACGCGAGACCCGCAGGTCGTAGTTGGCCCACTGGTCGAGTCGGCGCAGTTCGCCGTCCAGCGCCCGGCGACGATCAGAATCGGCCACGAGGGCGGCATCGAGCTGCGACATCTCGGTCTTGATCGTCTCGATGGCGACCCGGGCTGCGTCGACGCCGTTGTCGGAGAGGGTCACCTCCCGGGCCGTGCGGATCTCGCGCTCGGCCTCCCGACCGATCTCGGCGGCGGTGCGGGCGGCCCGGCGCAGGCTGTCGATGCCGAGCAGGCCGGACAGGTGGTCCTGCACGTCGGCGAAGAGCTGACCCTCGTGGGTGAGCCGCATCTCCGGGACGAACATCAGCTGCGGCAGGGTGTCCGCCGGCACGCCGACCGAGCCGACCAGACGCCGCACCAGCTCGCCGATGGTGATCGACTTGCCGCTGCCCGGTGGCCCGACCATCACCTGGACGGCTTCGCGGCTGCGGCCGGTGCGCCGCAGGGTGCGGGTGACCGAGTACTCGGTGTCGTCGATGGTGAAGTCGACCTCGGCCACGGTCTCGTCCCGCCCCGAGCGGATGGACGCGTCGGCGTCGACCCCGGCGGCCGGCCCGAAGATGGCCCACGCCACCCCGTTCACCAGGCTGGTCTTGCCCACACCGTTGTCGGCGATGACGAAGGTCAGTCCAGGTCCGAAGGTCAGGCTGAGCTTCTCGTAGCCCCGCCAGTTGCGCAGGAGGACGCGGCTGATCACGGCTCCAGCCCCTCACGGAGCCGCTGTTGGACGAGGTCGGAGGGGAGGCTGGCAAGATCCTCCAGCAGTGCCGCGACCTCGTCGGCGTCCCGACCCCGCAACCAGACGGCCGCGGCCTCGAAACCCTGGCGCTTGCCCGCTTGGCGAGCCCGGCGGGCCTGTCTGACCAGATCGTCTGCGGCACCGGCCAGCCGGCCGACCAGCTCGTCGCCGCCGTCGTCGTCTCCTCGGTCGGGCGCAGCCGGATCACGCCGCAGCGGGGCGGGATCGGACCAGTTGATCGAGTACGCCCGGTCGTAGGCCGCCACCGCCTCGGCGATGGGTTCCGGTTCGGCCAGCCGGCTGAACCCGGACAAGCCGGTCGGGGCATGGGACCGGGTGACGCAGTCCAGGGCGTCGACGGCCAACGCCCAGTACGGCGGCTCCTCCGTGACCAGCAGGGCTCCGGCCAGATGGGACCACGACCCGTTGAGAAGGGTGGCCGCCGGGAGTCGGTAGGTGCGCGAGCCCAGCACCTTCGGGTCTCCGGGGCAGCGCAGCACCCCCAGGTAGCTCCCAGTCTCGGTACGGACCACCACATCGGCGCCGAGCACCAGGGCATCGACGCCGGCGTCACGAATGGCGGCAAGGTCGCCGCGGTCCCCGGACCACGGTTCCGCCGCGGCCTCGATGGCAGCCAGCGGTAGATCGAAGATGGCGGCCAGCAGCCGGGCCCGGCGGGGCTGCAGCCGGGAGACCGGACCCTCCTCGATCCCAGTGACGTCTCCGGTGCTGGTGGGATAGCCGCGTCCGCTCATGGTCCGGGCCACATCGGCGACGGTCAGCCCGGCGTCCTCCCGGGCTTGGCGGACGGACGCGCCGACTACCGCGACATCTGGCGTCGAGCCGACGAGACCGTGCTCTACAGCGAAGCCGCTCTCGCCCAGCGGGCTCACTTCGACGTCGACGTCGTCAGGTCCGGTCATCGCCGGTTCCTCCGCTGCGGCCTCGGCGGGCCTGCTGGGCCGCCCGTTGGGCCCGTCGTCGAGCCGCTTCGGCGGTGATGCCCTCCTTGGCCCCGATCTCCTCGAAGGTCAGTCCCCCCATCTCGTGGTCGACCAGGGCCCGGGCGTCGGCAGGATTCCGAACCCGGGACAACAGGTCCTCCAGCTCGGCCCGATCCAACACCCGATGGTCGGGCCCGGAGCCGTCCCCACCGCCGCCACGCCTGGTGCCGGGCCGATCCTCGACCGCTCGTCCCGGCTGGGTTCGCTTCTGGGCCCGGGAGCGGCGCTGCTCGTCGCGGAAGCGGCTCTCGATGAGCGCATTGAGATAGGCGATGTGGTCCGGCCGATCCTCCAGATACTCCCTCCGCCGGTAGTAGGTCTCCCAAGCCGTGTCGTAGAACTCCTCGGCGTCGAAGGCGCGCAGATGGCGATTGCGGTTGCCGGTCGAGGCCAGCAGCCCCGCGGCATAGCGGACGCAGGCCACCTTGCAGGCGGTGTAGATCCGCGCAAAGCGATCCTCGTCGTGTGGAGGCTGCGTCATCTCTCATGGATCGCTCGGGCGAGGTCCTGCCGCGCCGGGTCCGTACAGGGACAGCGGCCGGACCGGTCACGGGCCGGCCGACGCCAGCCCCCCAACGGCACCCCGGTCAGGTCGAGCTCGACCCGCCGGTCCAGACCGGGCAGGCCGACGGCCTCCTTGGCCACCTCGGCGGCGAGCAGGGTGCCGGCCAGCCACGACACGTGGGGCGCGGAGACATGGCGCGGGATCGGATCCCCGCGGCCCTGGAGCCGAACCTCGACCGCGGCGTAGTGCCGTTCCAACAGATCGACCAGCCGCCCGCCGGGGAGGTCGTCGACGGTGCCGGGATCGAGGGATCCGGCCCAGATGGCGGTGGTGACGTCGTCCACGGTGAGCGGGTCGCCGCCGAGCAGGGCCTGGAGCCGCGTGACCGTGAGCCCCAGACGGGCGTACACCTCTGCCTGGTCCCGCCAACGCCTCGCGTCCACGAACTCACAGTACGGGCAGGCGAGATCGTCGACCGGAAGATGTCGGTGCACGTGCAGCGCGGCTCCGGAAACCCCCGCCGACACTGTGGTCGCGGCCAGCAGATCCTCAGCGTCGCGGCGTCCGTCGACGTTGTCCACGCTGACCAGCGCCACTCCGGGGAACCCGCGCTCGGGCCGATCCTCGAGCCAGGCCGCGGTCGTGCGGGTGTGGGACTGGGCCACCCAGCCGGCCCGGCGCAGGACATGGGCGGCCCACTCGGCCTTGTAGCCGCCCTCCGATGTGGGGACGCCGGGGCAGCGGTAGGCATTCCGCCGGGGGTCGAAGCGGTCCGGGTCGACGACGTCGGCCACCCCGACGAGGTGCAGCATCGACAGCACCGCCACCGCGCTCGACCCCACCGACCCGGCTCCGAGGAACGCCACCCGCGGCATGGTCAGCTTGCCGCCGACCCGATGCAGCGGGGCTGGGCCCAGCTGCCCGTCCATCAGGTTCCAGATCAGGTCGTCGGTGATTCGGACACAACGCATACCGGCCGGTTCGAGCAGATCCTTCAGCACCTCGCCGAAGGCCAGGGCGGCGGCCGCTTGCAACCCTGCGCCGCCCAGCGGGGCGCGTCCGATCCGCAACGGACCCTGGCGGGACACCGCCGCAGTCCAATCGTCGCCGCCGACGTAGATGTCGGCGGAGGACCCGCCGGCCCGCCCGACAGCGACGCTGATGCTGCGGGTGACCTCGCTCCGGGCCGGACGCTGCAGCCGGCTCACGTTGGCCACGCCCCGGAGGGTGCGCGCTCCCCACGGATTGGCCTTCAGCGGGATCGGCGGGGTGACGACCTGGCCGACCACCCGGGCGGCCATGGCCGCCACCGCGGCCGCCGCCAACAGCGCGCCCGAGCCGTCCCGGGGGTCGGCCTGGACCACGACCTCGCTGGCATCGAGCAGCTGCCGGAGCTCGATGCGGGTCCGGGGGGCCAACGAGGCGGCGAGGTCGAGCCGACGGTCATCGAGCGACACGGATGACCTCGTCCCGCTGGGGACCCGGACGCACGTGCAGCCACTCGCAGGCCCGGCGCACGTACACACCGCAGACGTGCAGCCCGGCCCGCAGGCCCAGGCCGAAGAACGGCACGACGATCGACAGGGCGCCCTCGTGGCGCAGCCCCGGGTTGCGATCGTCGAGGTCGCTGTGGAACGCGCAACCGGGATGGCTGTGGATCCGGGCCACATAGGTCTCGTCCGGTCCCAGCGCCAGGGCCAGCTCCTTCTTGCCCTGCTCGGTGACCTGGACCCAGCAGTCGGGGGATCGTCCGGCCCGTTGGTCGGGGAAGATCACGTGCCGGACCACCCGGTCGGGACCGGCGACCACGAAGCCCGTGGCCTCGACCCCGACTACGCCCGAGTCCTCGAGGCGGACCCGGACCTCTTCCAGCACGAACCTGGGGATGACCAGAGGGCTCATCGGAGGCAGTGCCCGTCGACCTGGGGCTCGCGGTTGAGCAGGTGGAGCACGTCGCCTTCGACCAGACCCTCGGCCAGGAGCTCGGCGTCGGGCTCGAGGTCGACGATGGTGGTGCCGCGGACCAGACCCAGCCGGAACCGCTCATCGGCGGCCAGGGCCCGGCCGGGCTCGAGCAGATCCCGGGTCACGAACCAGTCCGCCGCCCGCTCGATCAACCGGTCGGCGGTGTCCTGCTCGTCGATGGCGAACGCACTGGTGGCGCCGGCCGGTGTGCGCACGATGACCCCGATGCATTGGGTCAGGCGTTGCGCATCGTTCTGATGGCTCATACCCCCTTCACCGCAGTCGAAAGGCGGATCCCAACCGTTTCTTGCCAAGATCGTGGGCATGTCTGTCACCGAAACCGCACCGACCGCGCTGCATCGCGGCGAGGACGAGCTTCCGTTCGTCGACCTGGGGGACGGAACCCTGCTGCAGCTCCTCCAGGTCGACCTGGCCCAGGGGGTGTGGGTGGTGCGCAACCGCTTTGCCCCGGACACCACGATCCCCACCCACAAGCACACGGGTCACGTGTTCGCGTTCACCCAGCGGGGCCGCTGGCACTACTTGGAGAGCCCCGAGGCGGTGAACGTCGCCGGGTCGTACCTGTATGAGCCTGCGGGGTCGGTGCACACGCTGCATGTTCCGGCCGACAACACCGAGACCACCGACGTGTGGTTCACCATCCATGGCGCCAACCTCAACCTCGACGCCGCTGGTGCGGTGGAGATGGTCATCGACGCCCACCTGATCCTGCCCTTCTACCAGGCGATGTGTGGGTCCCAGCACGGCCTGGCCGACCCTCCGGTCATCGTCGTCGGCGCCCCTTGAGCGTTGCTTCGGGTTCGGCGCCGGCGCTGATCCTCTGGGACATCGACCAGACGCTGATCCAGGGCAACGGAATCGGCCGGGAGATCTACGCAGCCGGGTTCCAGGCGCTGACCGGACGGGCGCTGGAGGTGATGCCCGACCTGGCCGGACGGACGGAGTACGCCATAGTCGAGGACGTGTTGGCCTTCAACGGCGAGCCTGAGTCCTCTCGCGAGGCGTTCTACGTGGAGCTGGAACGGGCGACCGAGAAGCTGGGGGAGCGGATGCGGGAGATCGGACGGGCCCTGCCGGGCGCCCGGGAGGCATTGGCTGCGCTTGCCGCCGAGCTGCTTGTGCAGTCGGTGGCGACCGGGAACATCCGGCCGATCGCCGAGGCCAAGCTCACGGCCTTCGGGCTGTCGGAACATCTCGACGTCGCGGTCGGGGGCTACGGCTCGGACGATCGGGTGCGGGCGACGCTGGTCCGCCGGGCCCGGGAGCGAGCCACGGCCAAGTACGACTGCGAGTTCGCATCGTCTCGGGTGGTGGTGGTCGGGGACACACCCCACGACGTCCGGGCCGCCCAGGACAACGGTGCGTGGTCCATCGGCGTGGCGACCGGCGGGAGCAGCGTCGCGGTGCTGGCCGACGCTGGCGCCGACGTGGTGCTGTCCTCGCTGGCCGACACCTCCGCAGTGGTGGACGTCGTGGCCGGTCTGCTGCGATGAGTTACGACGTGCGGCTGGCCGGCCCGGAGGATCTCGCAGTCGTGCTCGGGCTGATGTCCGAGAGCCGGGGTCCGGTCAACGCTTGGCCCGACGTCGCCTCGGACCGGCAGCGAGCCATGTGGGACCGGATGATGGGGTCGGACGGTCTGTCCGTGTACCTGGCTGAGTCCCCGGAGGAACCGGTGGCCACCGCGGCGCTCCAAGTGATGCCGTCCCTCGGCTACGACTGCCGACCGGCGGCCTTCATCGAAGCGGTGGTAGTGGCGGTCGCCCACCGCCGTCGAGGCGCCGGGCGGGCGCTGATGCAGCGGGTCCTGGAGGATTGCCGGGCCCAGGGATGCCACAAGGTCCAGCTCCTGTCCCACAAACGCCACGCCGCGGACGGCGCCTACGACTTCTACCACTCCCTCGGCTTCACCCAAGAAGCCGCCGGCTTTCGTCTCTATCTGTAGCCGGCGAGGGAACCGAGGCGCCCAAGCCAGCCCCGGAGGGGCTGGCTTCTTCCATTGTGTTCGCGGCACCTGTCCGGGCCGTCAAGGGCACGGTTTGCTCCGGTGCAGGGCACCGACCCAAACCGACCCTGGACTGACCTCGCTGGCCGACGGCGGGTCCTTGCCGAAATTGAGGCTCTTGTGACCTGTCCGTGGGTCGAGTTTCGCGGCTCGGTGACGCCATGGGCTGCTCTCGGTGGGGTCGTCGGGGACCGGCGTCGGGGAGCTCTTTGAACGTTTTTGGTTGGTAGGCAACCAAAAACGTTCAAAGAGCGATGGAACAAGCCGCTCCGCTCCGCCACCATCCCTCGGAGCGTCGTGTCACCGGCGAAGC